>JAAXID010000221.1 GCA_012270545.1 Anaerolineae bacterium
GCCTCCAGTGGACTGCCACCGCCAGCCGGCGCCGGCGCCACCACGGTATAGAGGTCCAAACCGACGCGCGTCGCGTAAGGCAGGGCGTGAATCGGCAGGCCAACCAAATCGTGATAGGCATAAGCCTCGGGCTCGGTCGGGGCGGCGGCCGGCCGTAGCGCACCGTCATCCGTCCGTTCCAGGGCGAGACTGGTGAATTTGCCGCTGCTGATGGCGACTTCGCCAGCGTCGACCGACAGCCAGCCCTGGCCATCAATGACGTGGATCAACAGGCCACTGCTGACCTGCGCTTGCAGCCAGGCAGTGCCACTCAGCATGAGGCGCGCGCCATTGATCACGAAGCGACGCGGCGCGATGAATTCTGGCGACTGTAGCAGGATGCCGCTCTCAGGCGCGCCGTCGCAGGGCGCGTCATCCAGGCCGCTGTGGAAGTCGAAGCGCTGCCAAGGCAGCCACAGAGGCGCGATCTCGGCGTCGGCGTCGAGCGCGGGCAAGTCCCCAAGCAGCTCGGAAACGACCGACTCGCTGATCCAGCCACGCAGTTCCGGCGTCGCGTAAATCAGAAGCCAGCCGCCGCCGCGACGACGACCGATGGCTTTCAATTCGCGGCTGACCGCCAGCTGGGCGATGATGGGCGCGTCGGTGCTGGGCAGCGCCCGCAGATTCGCCCCTTGTCCTGCGGTCACCTTGACGTCGACTCTCGTCGACGGCGGGTCCACCGGATCGGGCAAGAAGAGCGCTACATTGCCAAAGGCCAGCAGCGCAGAGTCGCGCGTCTCAAGTCCATCGTCAGGATAGGCGGGGAACAGCGCGCGAGCCGTCCCCCAGGTTTTGTCTTCGCTGCTAACGCTGAGCCAATCGATATCGGCGATGGCGATAGTGTCGCCGGGTTCGTCCAAGCGACCGCCACTTGCCTCTGGTCGCCACAAGACGGGTGAGACGGTCGCCCCTCCCAGACAGAGCGTCCCCGCCGCCTGTTCCGCGCAGCGCTCGGCGATATTCGCCAACCCAATCTCTTGCATTGCCGGGCAGCTTTCGCCTTGTGCCAGCGCAAGAGCGGAGGACAACAGAAGAACAAGCGGAGCGAGCCAGCGTCTCATGGTCTTTCCCCGTACCGCCTGCGACTAATACCTACGATTCACGCCATCCCAACATTGCGGCAACCTAGCCCGCCGCGCTCGCATAATGCAGGAGTACGTTGCCGCTATCGAAGTTCCAGGTCTGCAGCAGCCGCAGGTTCGCGTTAATGTCGCCGTCAAACATCTTCAAACCTGAGCCACAAATGTAAGGCGTCACTATGATGAGGTATTCATCGATCAAGCCCTGCGCGGCTAGTTGCTTGACGATAGAGCCGCTGCCGAAGATGGCAATGCCGCCGCCAGCCGTTTCTTTCAAGCGGCGCGCTTCGTCAATGAGATCGCCGGCGACCAGGCTGGAATTGACCCAAGACGTTTCGTTCAAGGTACGCGATGCCACGAGTTTAGTCAGGCCGTCGAGTTCACGGGCGGCTTGGCGCAATGACGGATCGGCGGAGGGATCGGCAGCGAGGTGGCTCCAAAAGCTCTCGAAAAGTTGGTAGGTCACCCGGCCGAGGAGAAGCGTATCGGATTTGTAAACTTCATGCGCGATCGCATCGACCGCCGGATCGTGGAGGAACCAGTCGATTTCACCGTTTGGGCCGGCGAAGAAACCATCCAGCGAAATCTGATTGTAGACGATTAAGCGTGCCATCTTTTAACTCCCTTCATTGGCGCGTTTCACATTCGTTCATAAAGCTCGAGCAAGACACCGCCCGCGCTCTTGGGATGGATAAAGGCGTAGCGCCGGCCGTCTCGCTCACGCGGCGTCTCGTTGATGAGCTCGTAACCGGCCGAACTCAACTCATTCAGCTTGGCGTCCAGGTCGGCCACTTCAAGGCAGAGATGATGCAGGCCCGGTCCGCGCTTCGCCAGGTATTTGGCGACGCCGCCCGCAGAAGTCGTCGGCTGAATCAGCTCGATATGGGCGTCGCCCAAGGCCAGGAAGGCGATGTCTACATTTTCGGCGGGGACGGACTGCAGGGGGCCCGCCTGCACCAATCCGAGACTCTCGCGCCAGAAACGCAGCGCGGCTTCTAGATCGTCCACCACGATAGCAAGATGATTGAGTTTGACGTTTTGCATTCGGCTAGCATTCAGATTCAACTACTGTCTGCGCGTAGGGTAACGCTTGCCTGAATGATATAATGAGAGGGGGAAAGCGCAAAGCAATTGGGCGATGATTGGCCGCAGACGCTGCAAAACGAGCTGCGAATGGTCGCGCCAGGACAAAGAGCGGTCATGGGATTTGGAGATAGAACATGTTCGTAAATGAGAAGACGCGCCCGCTGAGCCCGACAATAACCGAAGAACACGACATGCTGCTGAGCGCCGTGCGCGATTTCGCCCAGCGCGAGATCGCCCCGCTGGCGGCCGAGTACGACGAATCGGGCGAGTTTCCGCTGGAGACGGTGCGCAAGATGGGCGAGATGGGCTTGATGGGCATTGAAGTGCCGGAGGAGTATGGCGGCGCCGGTCTGGATACCCTGGCGCATGCGCTGACGATGATCGAGATCGCCAAAGCCGATGCCAGCCACAGCACCATCCTCAGCGTCAACAACTCGCTCTATTGCAACGGCATCCTCTGGTTCGGCAGTGAAGCGCAGAAGCGCGAGTGGATCAGGCCCGTCGCCAGCGGCGAAGAGATCGGCGCCTACAGCTTGACCGAGCCGATGTCGGGCAGCGACGCCGGCAATATGACCAGCCGCGCCGTTTTGAACGCAGCGGGCAGTCATTACATCATCAACGGGCGCAAGAGTTGGGTGACCAGCGCGCCCTTCGCCGACCGGATCGTGCTCTTCACCATGACCGCGGCCGAAGAGAAACATCGCGGCATCACTTGCTTTCTCATCGACACCAGCCAGCCGGGCTTCAGCCGCGGCAAAACCGAACCCAAGCTCGGCATCCGCGCCAGCGCCACCAGCGAAATCATCTTCGACAATTACGCCTGTCCCGTTGAGAATGTGCTGGGCGGCGTCGGGCAGGGCTTCAAGATCGCGATGACAGTGCTTGATGCCGGGCGCATCGGCATCGCGGCACAGGCTCTGGGCATCGCCGAAGCGGCCTACGAAGCGGCGCTTGCTTACGCGCGGGAGCGGCACGCTTTCGGATCGCCAATCGGCAGCTACCAGATGATCCAGCAGAAGATCGCCGATATGAAGACGCGGATCGAAGCGGGGCGGGCGCTGATCTACCAAGCGATCATCGCCAAAGAGCGGGCGCTGGCGAACGGAACGCGTTATACGACCGAAGCGAGCATCGCGAAACTGTTCTGCAGCGAGGCGGCCGCCTACGTCACCGATGAGGCGCTGCAAATCCACGGCGGCATGGGCTACAGCAAGGAAATGCCGCTCGAGCGTTATTACCGCGATGCGCGTATCACGCGGATTTATGAAGGCACGAGCGAGATCCAGCGCATGGTGATCGCGCGAAACGAATTGGGGTTGCGATGAGAGCAGCAGTATTGACGGGACACGGCGGCGCGGAAGTCGTCAACTATGTAGAAGACCTGCCCGTTCCCGAACCGGGGGCGGGCGAGGTACGAATCAAGATTGCGGCGGCGGCCTTGAATCGGCTGGATCTTTGGGTGCGCGCCGGCTGGAAGGGCCTGGCGCTGGACTTCCCTCACGTCATCTGCGCCGATGGCGCGGGCCTGGTCGACGCCGTCGGCGATGGCCTTACTGGTTTCACGCCCGGCGAGCGCGTCTGCATCGACCCGACCGTCGTGCGGCCGGATGATCCAGCGCTGTACAGCGGGCTCGAGAACCAGACGCGGATCGCCATCCTGGGCGAGCATCACAGCGGGACGGCGGCCGAGTACATCGTCTTGCCCGGGCGCAACTTGATGAAGATGCCCTCCGATTTCGATTTCGGCGAGGCGGCGGCGGTCGGCCTGGTCGGCGTCACCGCCTGGCATTCGCTGATCACGCGCGGCGGCTTAAGAGCGGGCGAGTCGGTTTTGATCGTGGGCGCGGGCGGCGGCGTCAACAGCATCAGCATTCAGATCGCCAAACTCGCGGGCGCGACCGTTTATGTCGTTGGCAGCGACGCCGAAAAATGCGCGCAGGCGGAAGCGCTCGGCGCCGACGTGACGATCAATCGCGAAGACGAGCCGCAGTGGTCACGCGCTCTCTACAAGCTGACGAATCGGCGGGGCGTCGATGTCGTTGTCGACAATGTGGGCGCGGCCACGCTGGGACAAAGCATGCGCGCCTGCCGCATCGGCGGGCGGATTCTGATCGTGGGCGGCACCAGCGGTTACGGCTTCGAGCTGAATGTGGCGCAACTCTTCACACGGCACATCTCGCTGATCGGCAGCACGATGGGACCGCATCGCGATTATGTCGCTTTCATGGAGCAGGTCTTCGCCGGGCGGATCAAGGCGGTAATCGGGGCGCGCTTGCCCTTGAGCGAGGCGCGCCGGGCACAGGATATTCTGGAAAACAATGAGGTGTTTGGAAAGGTTGTACTAGAACTCTAGGGAGATTCGTAAACTGTCCACACTCGGTGACCTCCCCTTCTCGGTGTCCGCGGTGGTCAAAATAGCAGTATCGTCTGATGGGTTTACACGGGATGCCATTTGACGGATCTGACATTTATCAGTTAGCGAGCCGTCTGGGCTTGCCCGATCTTGAGCAAGCCGCGCGCGCTGCCGGTGTGATGACCGTTCTCGAGATCTCGGCCTATTACGCTGAACGGCGCATACGGCATTCGGTCGCGCGAGCCCTAGAGAATCAGTTGGGCGAGATCGAGCTGCAAGTCGCTTATGAGGGCGTGCGGCTGGAGACGATTCCGCGGATCGCCATTGAAGAATCGCGGATGGATAAGCTGAACGCTGTCCTGCTCGCGGTGAAGTTCCGGTCGCTCAGTCATCAACGGGACTTGTCCTACGAAGAAAGCAGCCTGTGGCTGATACAGCGGGCAGCCGGCTCGCACATTCACGGCATCATGGTCGCGCCCGATCGACCCGTGCTCCCCTACTCCACCATTGTCAATGCGATAGACGAATACCTGCCCGAAGCGATACGCGAAGTCCCCTTGAGGTCCCTGCGATGAAAGACGAACTGCAAGAGGTCGAGATAAAGCTGCATACGCCGGCTCTGGACGCGGTCAAGCGGGCGCTGGAAGCGGCGGACGCGACGCTGACAAAACCGCGCGTCTTCGAGCGGAACGCGCGTTACGACAGCGCCGATGGTTCGCTGATGGCGGCCGGGATTGTGCTGCGGCTGCGGCAGGATGAGGCGGTCAAGCTGACTTACAAGGCGGATGCCAGCGTAGAGCGCGGGATCGTCAGTCGCTTCGAGGCGGAGGTTGAGGTCAGCGATTTTGTGACGATGGATGTCATCTTGAAGCGGCTGGGCTATGAGCTGGCGCTGGTCTACGAGAAGTATCGGACGACGTACGAACTCGACGGCGCGGAGATTGTGCTGGACGAGCTGCCCTATGGCAATTTCACCGAGATCGAGGGCGATGCGGCGACGATCGAGAGGGTTGTTGCGGCGCTGGGTTTGGGCGAGTGTAGCAGGATGACGGGAAGTTACGTCGATATCTTTCTCGATGTGAAGGCGCGGTTGGGGTTGAAGGTGCGGGATTGCAGTTTTGCCGCTTTCGAGGGTGTAGATGTGCGGGAATTGTTTTAACCACCGAGAGCACAGAGTTTATTGAGGACGCCGAGGCTAATTTGATGGCGTTTGGGAAGTCCAACGCATTCAAAGTCGAAATTTGTAGGGGCGACCCACCGGGTCGCCCGTTGTCATGACTTCACACTATTTCCAAGCGAAGGAGACCTGGGTGAGCGAACTAGAGAAGTTTCTGGAAGAACGGTCAAAGATTCCGATACCAAGTGGCAACGTCGCGCGCGTCAAGCTGCTTGCGAAGGAATTAGCTATGGGTGTGCATCAAGGCTTATGGACACGATCATTTTCTATAATTGCAGGGCGCCATGTTGTCAGTGAGCAAAAAAGATTTTTTGAAAAGCGTTGGGAAGTGCAAGATGCGTATCAAATGTTGGAAGTTCTTATCGGTCACGGATACGCAGAGATTAGTGACAATTCTAACCGTGCATTAACTCAAGCAGCATTTGATCTTCTTGACGAAACAGAACCATACAATGTATTCATCTCCTACAAACGCAGTGAAAGCAGCGCGTTTGCCTTACTCGTCCTGGCGAGGCTCAAAGAACACAATCTCGTTCCCTTCGTCGACATGGCGCTGGAAGTGGGCGGGAACTGGCACGCCGATTTGGAAGAGCGTATTCGAGACTGCGATTATTTCATCATTTTGCTCGGGAAAGACACGCTATCCTCTGAAATGACGGTGAAGGAAATCCAGTGGGCGCTCAAGCACACGAAGACTATCATCCCCCTGTGGCACAGGGGATTCGATTTGAACACCGACAAGTGGGCAGAAATCAACAATGAAGTAAAAGACGCCATCCAGGAGACCAACGCCATCCGCGTCGCCGACAAAAGCGCAAGCGGCTACAACAACGCCATCGCCGAGCTGCTGAACCGCTTCGGTGTCACACCCTGAAAAAGAAGTGATTCCCCTACATTTTCCGACTCATTCCGCCTATACTTGTGCGTTGTTTTCTCGCCCCGCGCTGAACCGTCCGACTGACGAGGTGTTAAAATGAGCGGAGACGATTCCAATGCAGACGCCATCACCACGCCTGAGGGAGACCACAGATGACCATCAGCCCCAAGATTGAGCAGCTGCGCGCCAAACGCCGCGAAAGTCAAGGTGGCGGCGGCGAAGCCCGCATCCAGCGGCAGCATGACAAGGGCAAGAAGACCGCGCGCGAACGGCTGGATATCCTGCTCGATCCGGGCACCTTCCGCGAAGTCGATGCTTTCGTGCATCATCACAACAGCAAATTCGGTCTCGAGCGCAACAAGCCGCTCAGCGACAGCGTGGTCACCGGCTGGGGCACGATCGACGGGCGCCTGGTATATGTATATTCGCAGGACTTCACGGTCATGGGCGGCAGCCTGAGCGAGGCGCACGCGGCCAAGATCATCAAGATCATGGATATGGCTATCAAGGTGGGCGCGCCCGTGATCGGCTTGAACGACAGCGGCGGCGCGCGCATCCAGGAAGGTGTGGAGAGCTTGGGCGGTTACGCCGATATCTTCTTGCAGAACACGCTGGCGAGTGGCGTCATCCCGCAGATCAGCGTAATCATGGGACCCTGCGCCGGCGGCGCGGTTTACAGCCCGGCGCTGACCGATTTCATCATCATGGTCAAAGACAGCAGTTATATGTTCATCACCGGTCCCGATGTGGTCAAGCAGGTGCTGAATGAGGACGTGACCTTTGAGGGGCTGGGCGGCGCGTCAGTGCATGGCAGCAAGAGCGGCGTCTGTCATTTTGTCGCCGATGACGAGACGCAGGCGCTGACGCTGGTGCGCGAGTTGCTGAGCTATCTGCCGCAGAACAATATGGAAGATCCGCCACCGCTGCCCGCCACTGACGACCCGCTGCGAACGGAATCGGCGCTCGATACCATCGTGCCGGAGAACCCCAACCAGCCCTATGACATCAAGAAGGTCATCGAGTTGATCATCGATGACGGCCATTTCTTCGAAGTGCACGAAGACTTCGCTGCCAATATCGTGGTCGGATACGCGCGCCTTGGCGGCACGGCGGTCGGCATCGTCGCCAATCAGCCGATGGTGCTGGCGGGCGTGCTGGACATCAACGCGAGCGTGAAGGCGGCGCGATTCGTGCGCACCTGCGATGCTTTTAATGTGCCGATCATCACCTTCGTCGATGTGCCCGGTTATCTGCCCGGCACGGACCAGGAGCATAACGGCATCATCATGAGCGGGGCGAAATTGCTCTTCGCCTTCTGCGAAGCCACCGTGCCCAAGCTGACGGTCACCACGCGCAAGTCTTATGGCGGCGCCTACTGCGTCATGAACAGCAAGCATATCCGCGCCGACCTCAATATCGCTTGGCCGACCGCCGAAATCGCGGTGATGGGACCGGAAGGCGCGGTCGAGATCATCTACCGGCGCGAACTGGAGGAAGCGGAAGACCCCGTGGCGCGCAAACTAGAGCTGGCGGAGGAATACCGCAAAACCTTCGCCAACCCTTATATCGCGGCCAGTCGCGGTTTCATCGACGACATCATCGAGCCACATAATACGCGCCCGCGCTTGATTAACGCCTTGCAGGTCTTCCAGAACAAACGCGATGAGAATCTGCCCAAGAAGCACGGCAATATCCCGCTTTGATGTCTGGTTAACCTAAGACACGAAATGGAGCAGTGATTAGTTTTCCCGGTTTCCCGATATTGCCACTGCAAAATGACAGTGGTGCGTTGACTAAAGAGTAAGAAACATACTTGGGGCGAGAACGCTATGTTTAAGGCAAGGAACATGAAAAAGTATGCGGTCACGTTTCTTGTATGTAACTTGCTATTGGGTCTAGCGTTCTCTAGTATGGTTCGGGCGGAAATCCCAGAACATATCGATGTATCATTTGATGATTGCGTCGCAGTATTTGCAAAATTTGGAAGAGAACGAGAGGTCGATTTCTCTCCCAGTGTTGCATTTGAATGGATATGTTCATTCCTGCTTCATGCCACAGACACCGGTAACCTTTACATTACTATGTCGCATGAACAATGCGTATATGTCTTGTTGTCTAATCTATGGCGGCTCGAGATCGTTGCCCAGATAGGACGAGATATATGCGGGTCGCTGGCATATTTAACCGAGATGCCTTCACTCCTTACTCCAGAACCCACTCGAACTACTCGCACTACTCGAACCCCTACTCCCTTACCTTACACTGAGGTTATCTGCGTATCCGAAGACCATTCCCGCGCATTGAGAAAGGCGCTAATTGAGAATAATATTTATGCCTATCTTAGTCACCAAGCTTATGAGGGAAGGAAGTGGGCACGGGTTGTTACTCACTTCTCTACGAATAACAACTTATCCGAAATAATCAGCAGTAATGGGCTTGACTGCTCGATTCCAGAACAAGCGCGATGAGAATCTGCCCAAGAAACACGGCAACATCCCGCTCTAGCGACACGGCGCTGAAGCCGTCCAATACGAGGTGAAGACTTTGCAGACAGGTCCCTTCAACAAGATTCTCATCGCCAATCGTGGCGAAATCGCGGTGCGGGTTATCCGCGCGGCGCGCGACCTCGGCATCCCGACGGTGGCCGTCTACTCCGATGTCGACCGCCGGGCGCTGCATGTGCGTTATGCCGATGAGGCGGTGCATATCGGTGGTCCGCGGCCGGCGGAAAGTTACCTGCGCATGGACACGCTTATTGACGTAGCCCGCCGGACCGGCGCCGAAGCCATCCATCCCGGTTATGGCTTTCTGGCGGAGAACGCCGATTTCGCGCGGCAGGTGATGGACGAAGGCATCGTCTGGATCGGTCCCTCGCCCAGCGCCATCGCTACCATGGGCGACAAGCAAGCGGCGCGCGCGGCGGTCACGCGCAACGCTGTGCCACTGATCCCGGGTACAGAAGCGGGTATGCCCGATGACGAGCTCATCCATGCCGCTGTGAAAATCGGCTTCCCGGTGCTCATTAAGGCAGTGGCCGGCGGCGGCGGCAAAGGCATGCGCCCGGTGGAGCGGGCAGAGGACTTCGCCGAATCGCTGGCGACAGCGCGCCGTGAAGCGGAGAGCGCCTTTGGCAATGGCGACGTCTACGTCGAGAAGCTGCTGCTGGGCGCGCGTCATATCGAGTTTCAGATCCTGGCCGACGCGCATGGCAACACGATCCATCTGGGCGAGCGCGAATGCTCGATACAGCGTCGTCATCAGAAGCTGGTAGAGGAAGCGCCGAGCGTCTTCGTCGACCGTGGACTGCGCGAGAAGATGGGCGCGATGGCGATCGCGGCGGCGGAATCGGTCGGCTACATCAATGCCGGCACAATCGAATGCCTGGTCGACCGGGACAAGAATTTCTACTTTCTGGAGATGAATACGCGGCTGCAGGTCGAGCATCCGGTGACTGAACTGGTGACCGGCATCGACCTGGCGAAAGAGCAGATTCGCATCGCGCGCGGCCGGCGAATGGGACCGACCGAGAGCCTGCTGGAGCCGAAGGGCTGGGCGATCGAATGCCGCATCAATGCCGAAGATCCCTACGCCAACTTCATGCCATCGACCGGGCAGATCACCACGCAGATTTTGCCGACCGGCCCCGGCGTGCGTGTGGATAGCGGCGTGTATTCCGGCTCCGAGATAACGCCGTATTACGACAGCTTGATCGCGAAGCTGATCACCTGGGGCGAGACCCGTTCCGAGGCGATGCTGCGGATGCGGCGCGCCCTTGCGGAATATCGCATCATGGGCTTGAAGCATAATATTCCTTTCCACATCAACTTGCTGAACAGCATCAGTTTCATCGCCGGGCAATTTGACACCACCTTCGTCGAGCGCCGCTTCAACATGAATACCTACGAGCAGGATCCGACAGCGAGCGACCTGGAGACCGTGGCGATCGCGGCGACGCTTTACGCGCATCGTCAGCGCCAGCTGGCCTCGCAGGTGGTGGCGCCGGCCAAACGCGATGCGAGCAACTGGAAATGGATGGGACGCTTCGAGAGGATGCACCGATGAAATACGTCACCATCATCAATGAGCGGCGCTTCGAGATCGAGGTCGACAATGATGGCAGGGTGCTGATCGATGGCGAAGAGCGCGATGTCGATTTTCTCAACCTGGGCGGTTCGCTCTTCTCCCTGATCACTGAGAACAAATCATTCGAAGCGGTTATAGATGATGACGAAGGCCGGATCGATGTGATGATGCGAGGGCGCCTGTTCGAAGCCCAGGTGCTTGACGAACGGGCGATGCTCCTCATGCAGCGCCGCGGGGGATTGACCACCGACTCGGGAGAAGTGCAAGCGCCTATGCCGGGGCTCATCGTCGAGGTCGCGGCGGAAGTCGGGGGAGTTGTCGCCAAAGGTGATACGGTGATCATCCTCGAATCGATGAAGATGCAGAACGAGTTAAAGTCGCCGATTGATGGAATCGTCCGCGCGATACACGCGGAGGCCGGTCAAGCGGTGGACAAGAACGATCTGCTGGTGGAGATCAAAGCGCCGGCAATGGAAGACTAGCTTCATCTCTGTTTTTCGCATATCCGAATCGACTCTATAATCTTAAGTAGCCTATCGGTCGCTGTTGAGAACGTAGACTGACGATGCCGATTCCCAATAGAATCCCCCGCTGGGCGGACGGCCTGTGGCTGGCTCTGCTGACGGTTTACATATTGGCGGGCACAGCTTTTGTGCCTTTCCACGGCGATGAGTCGACGCTGCTCTTCATGGGGCGGGATTATCACTATCTCTTCGTCGACGGCGATCTATCGAAGGTCCTCTATGACGACGGTTGGTCGAGACGACCCGACGAGCAGCGACTGCGCCTGGAGAACGGCACTATCTCCAAGACGATATACGGCTGGCTGGCCTCGAACCAGGGCTATAAGCCCGACGACCTCAACGAACCATGGCACTGGACGCGCGATTACGCCTTCAACAGCAGGACGAATCGTGTACCTGACGAACAGCTGCTACAGGCCGCGCGGATGGCATCGGCGGTTCAATTGGCGCTGGCGGCCATCATATTCTTTCAATTCGTACAAATAACACTGAATCGACCGACAGCTTATCTGGCGTGCGCGCTCTTCGTGCTGCATCCCAACGTCCTGATCAACGGGCGCCGAGCGATGATGGAAGGCAGTCATCTGCTGGGGCTGATGCTGGTGCTGCTGGCGGGCGCTCTGCTGCTGCGCGAGCGCAAATGGTGGGCCTATCTTCTGCTCGGCGTCTGCATGGGCTTTGCTGTGGCGGCGAAGCATCCGAACGCATTGATAGCGGCGCTGGTATTCCTTGCCGTCTCATTTGCGACTTGGTGGGAGGGGAGGCAAAGCCACAAGTGGACTTCGCTTGGCGGATGGAAGCAGAGAGCTTTCCTCTTGCCTTTGCTAATCGTAGCCGCTTTGGTCTTCCTGCTGCTCAATCCGGCCTGGTGGGCAGCGCCTTTTGAATTGCCGTATATCATTGTCGAGATGCGCGCGGACCTGCTGCGGGCGCAGGTTGACTGGATCGGGGGCTACAACTCGTTCGAGGAACGGATACTTGGCTTCTTCCAGTATGTTTTCGCGGCACAACACCAATACTTTGAAGTAGCGCGCTGGGCGGAATACGATGTGATCACCGCTCAAATTGAGCGCTACGAAGATTCCGGGCTGGCCGGTCTGTTGATCGGCGGCACAGGCCTGGCAGGCATCGTATGCCTCGCGCTGGCGGCGATTGGCGCGGTTCATCTCGCGCGCGATTCAGCGGTTGCGGCGAGCATTCGCTTTCTCGTGCTGGTTTGGATAATCGGATCGGCGCTGGCCACGCTATTGCTCACGCCGCTGCCCTGGGCGCGCTATTACCTGCCGCTGGCGCCGGCGCTCGTCACCCTGGTGGCCCACGCTATCTTCATCCTCACTTCGTCCTTGTGGAAGCGTATTCGCAGCAGAGCCGATGACATCGACATATTGGATTGAAGAATCGCTGGCGGGCCTACTCCCGACTCTGTGGATGTTCCTCGGCGTCGGTTTGCCTTGGGCATTCGCCGCGCTTTCGACGCGATGCTGGCGTTCCTGGGCGTTGATTGGTGCTGTCGCGCTGGCGCTGGGACCAGCCTGGATGACGGCCTGGATGCTCCTCCTTGGCGTCGCCGGCGCCCAATTCGAAGCGCGCCTGCTGACAGCCGAATGGATCCTGCTCGGCAGCGTCATCATCGCGGGAGTTGGCTGCCTAGTCGCCTGGCGCAAACGAGGCAAACTCGCGCCGCGCGCTCCGTCCGCGCCGCCCCTCGCATTTGACGAAAAGCTGATCGTCGCGCTCATCGCGATTGCCGTCATCTTGCGCTGGATTCACACCGCCTTCTGGCCCTTCACAGCCTACGATGCCTTGTGGGTTTTCGGCTACCAGGGACGGCTGTTCTTTCTCGAAGGCAATATTCCGAACACGATCGATTACTACCCGCCTTTCTTCTCGCTGCAATTCGCCTACGTGCAATCGCTGATCGGCGAAATCAACGATCATGCCGCGCGCATGGTTATACCAATGCTGCATATCGGCAGCATTCTGGCCGCTTATCTTCTGGGCGAGCGCCTGGTGCGACGCCGCGTCGGCCTCATCCTTGCCGCCCTTTGGAGCTTGCACCCGTACGTCGGTCACTGGGCGGTGATCGGCGATCTGGAGATTCCGCTGACCTTCAGCTTCACACTAGCGGCCGTCTTTTTTCTGCGCGCCTGGAGCGACGACCAGACCCCTGATGAACGGCGGTCTGAGGCGCTGCTGGCCGGCGTCATGCTTGGCATCGCCATTTTCACCAAGCCCACAGCGGGCGCTTTTATCTGGGGCGTTCTGCTGCTTCTCGCCGTCGACTTCGTGTTTAAGCGCTTTCAGGTTCGCCGTTGGCTGCCGCGCTTTCGCATCGCCTTTTGGACGGGACTGGCTTGCCTGCCCTTAGGCGCGATTTGGTATCTGCGCAATCTGGC
>JAAXID010000158.1 GCA_012270545.1 Anaerolineae bacterium
GCGCGGTCATCACTGGCGATCCCAAACTGGGCAGCCTGAGGGGTTCGCCCGCTTACTACCCGCTGCGGGAAGGCAGCCCGGCCATTGGCAAAGGACCCTCTAATTGTTTGCCCACCGACCAGCGAGGCGCGTCCCGACCAAGCATTGGCTGTGACCTGGGCGCCATTCAATATTATGCGCCACCGTCAAAACCGTCAGAAAGGGCAAGTCAGTCTGAAAAGCAGAAGCCGACTAAGGAGCCGCCGAAGGTTTCCACCTGTCTTACCTCATTGCCCGGTTCTATCATCGTCTCCGGTCCAGGCATCGACAGCAATTTTACGCAGTGCAGCCATCTGGACGCGGCCGGCATCGGCAATTTGGAAATCGTTCAGGCCGGTTATATCGATGCGGTGGATGTCTGGGGTTATCTTGGCGCCGGGGTGGAAGTCTGCTTCCGCGCCAGTGGCTCGCTCCTTTTCCTGGATGCCGCGACCGCGCCCCGCAGCGTCAGTTCACTGCCCGCCTACAGCAAAGACGGCACGACCTGCGCCTTTGTTGAGGCGCCCGGTTCAGTGGTTCTCATTCCGGGACCAGCGCCCGCGCCATTGCCGCCGCCAGTCCAGAATCTGGGTGGCTGCATGGTCACCACGACCGATATGCTCAACTTCCGCGCCGCGCCAGCTGGGGAGATTATCCAGGTTCTGCCCTATGACGTAACCTTGACGGCGCTGTCGCGGACGGATGCCTGGTTCCAGGTGGATTATCACGGGACTGCCGGCTGGGTCAGCGCTGATTATGTGACCACAGAAGGCAGCTGCGGCTAGCCTCGTCGTTTCCGCCTGCGTCCACAAAATCGGGGTTGAGTTGTCGAAACCACTATAATCGACGCTGCCCATGACAAGGGAGTGGTGATGTCATTGATACAATTCTTGCTCGCCCTGAGGTCCCTGCGTCCGCGATTTCAGATGTGTGGGAAACGGGCGACATGATATGTCGCCCCTACATCTAGGTTTATCTTAGACAGGATTATTAGTTGCCATATCCCAATTTACATTCACCACTCCCCACATTTTTAGCAGTTTACAGAAGCTGCAAGCTATGTTAATGTCTTGGCGAATAAGACGAAAGCCAGCATGACATGAAAGCGAAACGCGTCCCGGGCTTCGGGGTGACCCGCTCTTTCCTTATGTAGTCCATAGCGACTGCTTGCTTCGTTCTGCCTCGCGACTTAAGTCCTTTTCCAAACAAGCAGAATCATTCCCGTGCCTCGAACGCTGGTTTGAGGCGTATATTGCTCCTTGCAATCACTTATCCACCTATGACCGGAGAACGAAGAAAACAAATGACTGACATATATCAACCACAGGCGATAGAGGTGAAATGGCAGAAGCGCTGGGAAGACAGCCAGCTCTATCGCTCGACGGTGGATTGGAGCAAACCGAAGCACTATGCTCTGACCATGCTGCCCTATCCATCCGGCGACCTGCACATCGGCCACTGGTTCGCGATGACGCCGTCGGACGCGCGCGCCCGCTGGATGCGCATGCGCGGCTACAATGTGCTCTTCCCGATGGGCTTCGACGCTTTTGGTCTGCCAGCCGAGCAGGCGGCGATCTCGCGCAACATCCACCCTTGGAAATGGACCTACGCCAATATCGAGCGCATGCGCGAGCAACTGCGCAGCATGGGCGCGATGTTCGATTGGGAACGCGAAGCCATCTCCTGTACGCCGGAATACTACAAGTGGTCTGAGTGGTTCTTCAAGAAATTCTACGAGCATGACGTGGCTTACCGCGGTTCGGCCTTGGTGAATTGGTCAGAGACCTTGCAAACGGTCCTGGCGAACGAGCAGGTTATAGACGGCAAGGACGAGCGCACAGGGCAGCCCGTCGTTCACAAGATGATGGAGCAGTGGTTCTTCGCCATCACCAAGTACGCTGATGAGCTGCTGAACTTTGAGCGGCTGGATTGGCCCGAATCGATCAAGATCATGCAGACGAACTGGATCGGCCGCAGCGAAGGCGCTCGCGCAATCTTTCACACAGAGGAAGGCGGACATCCGATCGAAATCTATACGACGCGACCGGACACGCTCTGGGGCGCGGCCTTCATGGTGCTGGCGCCGGAACACGATCTGGTCGAGAAAATCACGTCGGACGAGCAGCACGCGGCGGTAGCGGATTACGTCGAGCGGACCGCGCTGGAGAGCGAAATCGAGCGCATGGTTGAAGACCGCGAAAAAACAGGTGTCTTCAGCGGCGCTTATGCGATCAACCCGGTTAATGACGAGCGAATCCCGATCTGGATCGCCGATTACGTGATGATCACCTACGGGACGGGTGCGATCATGGCAGTACCGGCGCACGATCAGCGTGACTTTGAGTTCGCCCGCGCCCACGATCTACCGGTCAGGGTGGTGATCCAGCCGAATGATTCTGAGGAGAGGCTGCGCGGCGATACGCTGACCGAGGCTTACGCTGGGCCCGGTCTGATGGTGAATTCGGCTGCGATGGATGGCAGCGAGAGCACTTGGGCGAAGGGGCGGAAGAACCCGGCGATCAACCGCGTCATCGATTGGCTGGAAGAAACGGGTAAGGGCGAGGAAGCGGTCAATTACCGCCTGCGCGATTGGCTGATCAGCCGACAGCGCTATTGGGGCAGTCCGATCCCGATGATGTTTAATGGCGGCGAAGTAATACCGGTGCCGGATGATGACCTGCCGGTGGAATTGCCGGAAGATGTCGATTTTGTGCCAACCGGGCGCAGTCCGCTGACATACCACGAGCCCTTCTTCAAGGTGGATGAGACCCGCCGCCGCGAGACCGACACCCTGGATACCTTCATGTGTTCGTCCTGGTATCAGTTGCGCTATCTATCGCCGGCCTGCGACACCGCGCCCTTTGACGCGGAGGAAGCGGCTTACTGGCTGCCGGTCGATGTTTATACCGGCGGCGCCGAGCACGCGGTGATGCACCTGCTCTACACGCGTTTCTTCACCAAAGTGCTGCGCGATATTGGCGTGTTTGATGACGCGGCCACAGCGATGCGCCGGCATGGGCGCGCCCCTGAAAAGGCCTTTGATGAACCGATGACGGTGCTGCGCAATCAAGGACAGGTCCTGGGCGGCGAGCGGCAAGGCGACTTTGTCTTGTGCAGCGGGGCGCAGATGGCTGGCAAGATGCTGGCGGATCGCGTCGAGGTGGTGGAATGGAATCAGGTGCCGGCTGGTTTCGAAGGCGTCTTTGGCGAGATCGCGCATCGCACCGAAAATGTTCTGCACGTGGATATGGCGGGCATCACTTCTTTTGTCGAGGTGCAGCCGGACGCCGAGATCATCATCCCCGATATTGCCGGCGCGAACAACGTGAATCAGCTGCGGCATCACCTGGACATCCAGCGCATGTCTAAAAGCAAGGGCAACGTGGTCAATCCGGACGAGTTGGTCGCAGAATATGGCGCCGATGTGGTGCGCTGTTACTTGATGTTCAACTTCGATTGGCAAAAGGGCGGACCCTGGAACGAAAGCAACATCAAAGGTCCGCAAGGCTGGCTGGGGGATGTTTGGGAGATTGCAGCTGCGGGCGCGCCTGCCGGGCCGGGCGACCCGTCCGCCGAACGGGATATCGAGCGCAAGTTGCATCAGACGATCGCGGTGGTCAATCGCGGTTTGGAGGAATTCAGCTTCAATACCGCCATCGCCGAACAGATGAAGTTTAAGAACGCCTTGAAGGCGGCGCTGCGCGTTGGCGGCATCAGCGCGGAGACTTGGCAGGCGGTGATGAATCAGGCGAT
>JAAXID010000147.1 GCA_012270545.1 Anaerolineae bacterium
GTCACATAAGCCGGCGACCAATGCCGGATTGCAGACAGATTGGCGGTAGCAGCTGTGACGTGCACGTGCATATCACATAAACCAGGCATCACTACTCGTCCGCAAACATCAATAGATTCCACTTCGCCGGCTGGTTGCCCGTCGCCAATAGATGCGATTTTCCCGTCCTTTATAAAAATGTCTGAGGGTTGTAGCAATTCTCCGCCGCGCACATCCAGCACTTGCGCATTCCTCAAGATCACACTGCCCATCACGATCCTCCCAGTATGTCGCGTTCAGAACCCGTATTGTAACAGTAACGCGGCCGATCAGTGCCAAGCGTTCAATCGGCGAGGGCGGGCATTTCAAACCCGGAGTGGTGATGTCATTGATACAACTCTTGCTCGCCCTGAGATTGTAGGGGCGATCGACGGTCAGTGTCGGCGGACAGTGTCTACGCGCCCTACGCGACCCTCGGATCACCCGAAGCCTGATTTTCCAATGCAGGCAACTCACAGAGTCGACCCTACGTCTAGGTTTGCCTTAGACAGGAATATAGCTTGCCACATCCACAATTCACCACTCCCTTCAAGCCTGATTATTTGACGACCGCTACGTAACACGCTATATTCCTGGCAACGTTTTCGATACAGAACTGTTGCTATTGTGCTGGTCATCCGTATTTGTTTGATAGACTCCAGCCCTATGCAATCGGCAGAATACGTTCAGCGGTCCATGTCGACGCGCCGGACCCGTAGACTTTGTATGGCTGTCATCGCTCCCCGATCACCTCATTAGCGGCAGCTTATCGAATTCGCATTTCTCTTTATTGCAGCTCTATTAAGCGACGAAAGTGAGGCTTCACATGTCTTTACGCACCCGCAGCGTTTTTGTACTTCTTCTTTTGGTATTTTGTCTATTCGGAGGGTTGCTCGTTGGCGCGCAGGATATGCCGGTTGCCAAGATAGGTATTATGGTGCCGCTGACGGGCGCATTCGGTGCCGACGCTCAAGATGTGGTGCAAGCCGCGCAAATCGCCGTGGATGACCTCAATGAAGCGGGCGGCGTCGCCGGCTACACTCTCGAATTGGTCATCGCCGATACGGTTGATCAGCGTGCCGACGCCGTGACCACTGCCTTTAATCAGCTGAGCAATACTGAAGATCTGAACTTCATCATGACCGCCTACGCCAGCACCTCCAACTTCGAGATCGATCTGATGGCGGAGATCGACATGCCCTACTTGATCTCGGCCAATGCGGCGCAAACTCGCGAAATTGTCTCGGCTGATCCGGCGAAGTACCATACGGTCTGGTCACGCGTTCCTTCGTATGACGCATACGAGACCGCGCTCCCGGAACTGTTGGAAGCCTATGACGAAGCGGGGCTGCTCAGCCTGCGCGATCGGGAAGCCTTCATCATTAGCTCCGATGATCCCTACGGCACGACCATCGCCACGGGCATGCGCGAGCACTTCGAAAGCCTGGGCTGGACGGTTACCGGTTATGAGACCGTGCCATTCGCGTCGGTCACCGATTGGCGTGGTTTGTTGGCGAAGATCCGCGAGGATGAACCGGATATCGTGGTCGTCACCGATTCCGCGCCGCCTAATAACGCCGCCTTCATGAATCAGTTCATGGAGAATCCGCCCAATTCGCTGCTTTTCCTACAATATGGTCCCTCAGTGCAGGAGTTCCTTGAATTGACTGGCGACAACTCCACTGGCTTGATTTACAACAATTTGGGCGCCGCCATCGACTCGAAGTCGGAGGTGATTGAAATCCGTGATCGCTACGAGGAAATGTACGGCCATCGGGGCGGTTACTTTACGGTCATCGCCTACGATCAGGTCATGATCTATGCGACCTGCCTGGAAGAAGTTGGTGATCCGACCGACCGTGTGGCGATCGGCGAATGCATCGGCGGATTGGAGATGGAAACGCTGGCTGGCTTCTTGACCTTCGATCAAGAAACGCATCTGGCGATTCAAGGTCCGGAATATTATCCGATCCAGTTTTATCAAATCTGGGAGGGCGAGCGCATCCAGCTCGAGCCTGATCGCTTTGCTACTGGTACATTCCAAGTACCGCCGTGGATAGACATGTAGCGGAAAACATCCGAGGCGCCGTGCCGAGACCTTGTTGTTTTTGCATGGCGTAATTCAACAGCAATCAACAAGGGTCCTGTGCCACATGACCCTTGTTGTTTTATGTTTGCGTGTTCGCTATCATCCTTGAAGCGGATTGTAACTCCGCCATTGGATAATCAGTCGCCAGCGGATTCCAACCCGCCAAAGCAAATCGGATATCTGGGACAGCAGATGGCGGCGATACTATCAGTAAACAGCGCCACGAAGAAATTTGGCGAACTGGTCGCCGTTGACGATGTCAGCTTCGCGGTCGACGAGGGTGAAATCTATGGCATCGCTGGGCCAAATGGCGCCGGCAAGACCACGCTGTTCAACCTGATTACGGGCATTCCCTATCATGCTGATGCTGGCATCGTCTCTTATCGTGGCGAAGATATTTCGCAACTCTCGCCGCACAAGATCTACGAACTGGGCATCGCGCGCACGTTTCAGAAAGAAACGGCCTTTGACACGCTGACCGTTCAGGAAAACGCGCGCATCGGCGCCGTATTCGGGACGGAACTGGCTGTCGAAGAGTACGACTCAGCCATAGAACAAGCGTTGGAAAGCCTCGATCTCATCGACGATCGTCATCGGCTGGCTGGCGAACTATCGCTCTATGGCAAGAAACGCCTCATGATCGCTTCCGCAATCGTGAGCAATCCCAATCTGCTGATGCTCGATGAACCCGCCGGCGGCTTGAACATGGCGGAACTTAGCGAGCTCGAATCCCTCATTCTGCGCCTCAGTGACGGCGAGATGACCATCATCATCATCGAGCACGTCCTGCCGCTTCTCTTTGGCGTATCCAACCGCGTTATGGTCATGGACTTCGGGAAACGGTTGGCGGAAGGCTCACCGGAAGCTTTGGCGCGCGACGACGCTGTGATCGAGGCCTACCTCGGCGAACGCGGGAAGGACGCCTTCCATGCTATTTCAAATTGAGAACCTCACTTCCGGTTACGGAAAGATCGATGTTGTACGGTCGCTGTCGCTGCACGTTGATGAGGGCGAACATGTCGGGCTCTTTGGTCCCAACGGACATGGCAAGACCACGTTGCTGAGGACCGTGTCCGGCTTGCTCCCCGTGAACTCTGGCAAGATTCTTTTCCGCGGCGAGGACATCACCGGGCTTGACCCGCGCAAGATCGTCGAACGCGGCCTGATCCATGTCCCGCAGGGGAATCAGCTGTTCCCGGAAATGACCGTGCAAGAAAACCTCACACTTGGCGCCTACGTCGCCCGTACCGAAAAAGGCAAGGCGAGCAATTTCGAGAAGGTCTTCACGCTCTTCCCGCGTTTGAAGGAGCGGCGCAGCCAGCGCGCCCAAACCCTCAGCGGCGGTGAGCGACAGATGCTCTCGATCGGCGTCGGCTTAATGGGCGTGCCGGAGCTGTTGCTCCTCGACGAGCCCAGCGTTGGGCTGGCGCCTTTGATCAAAGAAGAATTGGCGCGTGCCATCGGTGAGATCGCCACGAGCGGCGTCACCATGATCGTCGTCGACCAGGACGTCGAGCTCTTGCTGGGCATTTGCGAGCGTTTGTACCTCATTGAAAAAGGCGCCGTTTCGCTCGAGACGGCCGATGTCTCGCAGGTCGATCAGGCCGAGATCCTTGAGATGTACTTCGGAAAGGTAGGCTGATGACGCTGGAAGCGATTGTCGCGATTATCGCGAGTGGATTGGTTTCAGGCTCCTTATACGCGCTGATGGCGAGTGGATTGTCGCTGGTCTGGGGCACGGTGCGCATGTTCAATTTCGCTCACGGCGCGTTGGTGATGATCGGCGCCTATTCCGGCTGGTACATTTCCAACCGCGGCGGCCTGGCGAAAGTCTTGCAGCCCTTGGGCAAGAACATCGTCACGAGCAGCGAAGAGTGGGGCCTGCTGGGAGATCTGCTGCAGCCGCTGGGTGAGTGGATTCTGTCGATAAAGAGCGGCTTCGGCTTGCTGGCTGGAGTGCCGCTGGCCATCATATTCTGCGGATTAGCCGGTTATGTCATCTACGTTCTGCTGGTCAAACCCTTTGTTGGCAAACCCGGCGCTGATCTGGTTGTCATCATCACCACGATCGCCGGCGCCAGCTTCTTGCAGAACGGTGTGCAAGTCATTTTTGGTCCGCGTTACAAGCAGCTCGATCGTATTTTGAAAGGACCGCCAGTCGAGGTGCTCGATACCGCCATCGGATTGCAGGAAGTCCTGATTATTGTGTTGACACCGGTTACGCTTTTGTTGCTCAACCTGTTTTTGAAACGGTCCAAACTCGGTCTTGCCATTCGCGCAGTCGCCCAAAACGATAATTTCGCTCGCCTGGTCGGCATCAATGTGAATCAGATTTACCCGCTGACCTTTGTCGTAAGCTCGATGCTGGCGGGACTCGCCGGGCTGATGCTGGGCGGATTGTTCTTCATCCTGCCTACGATGGGTTCGGAGCCGCTGCTGCGCGCCTTTGTGGTGGTGGTTTTCGGTGGACTTGGCAGCTTGCCCGGCACCATCATTGGCGCCTATGTCATCGGCTTGATTGAACAATCGAGCGCTTACGTCTTCTCGCTGTATTGGGCGCCGGTCGTTCTATTTGCCACCTTGATTCTTGTACTTATCTTCCGTCCGCGCGGCCTCATGGGCGGGGAAAACTCATGACAAGTTTCGTCGACGCCAACAAGAGGCTGCTGGCGCTCGTCGGCATCGCCATCTTCTTGGTGATTCCATTGGTCGTGGAAAACAAACTGTTGATCCATCTGGCTATCCTCGGCATGTTATACGCCATCGTCGCCTCAAATTGGGATTTGACGCTGGGTTATGCCGGCGTATTCAACTTCGCTCACTTGGCATTCTTCGGCATCGGCGCCTATACCAGTGGTATCCTGGCGGTCAAGCTTGGCATCTCGCCATGGCTCGGTATACCCTGTGGCGCGGCCACGGCCGCTTTAGCCAGCATCATCGTTTCCATCCCGGCCATACGTCTGCGAGGCATCTATGTGGCGCTGCTGACCTTCGCCTGCAGCCAATTGGTGCTCTTGCTGCTCCTCAGTCAGCCATTGATCACGGGCGGCCAGCAAGGGCTGACGGGCGTTCCGCAATTGCAGATCGGCGATTTCCGCTTCCGGGAAAGCAAATTCGCCTACTTTTATCTGGTTGGCTTGCTGCTACTCTGCTCGACGATATTCCTGCGCCGGCTGGTAACATCGGATTTCGGCTTGAGCCTGATCGCATTGCGTGATTTCGAGGAATACGCCGTCGCCCGTGGCATCCCCCTGGCGCGGCAGCGACTCTTGGCTTTCCTGTTCAGCTCGATCTTCCCGGGTCTGGCGGGCGGTGTTTACGCTCATTTTCTGATCGTCGCGTCGCCAGATATCTTCGGTTTCTCGTTGGCGACCTTACTCTTAAGCATGGTGTTGGTCGGCGGCGTGGCGACGATCTACGGGCCGGTGTTGGTCGGCGTCGTCATGACCTACGTTAGCGAGTTAATGGCTTCGAGCGCCTGGATGTCTGAAGTATTCGGCGTGTCACGGGGACCGGTTCGTTTTATGTTCGTGGCAGTGCTCATCGTGCTTACCATGCGCTTTTTCCCGGGTGGCGTCTGGGGGCTGATCAAACAGTACAGCGCCCGCTCCCGGCTGTCGGACAGAACAGTGGATGACGATCGCGCTTAGTCGGAACCAGTTGCGAAAGAACCTCTACATGCCAGGAGACGGAACGAATCTAAAGCGCGCGTTTGTCACAGGCGCGGCCCGCGGATTGGGCGAGGGCATCGTCCGCCGCCTGGCTCAAGATGGCTGGTCGGTATTGATGAGCGACAT
>JAAXID010000286.1 GCA_012270545.1 Anaerolineae bacterium
GTATAACGGGAGAGCCCCCGCAGGGCAAAATACCTGGGAGCGGGGAGTGTCTAATGGCTGGACTCTGCTTTTCCAACCCCATCCCCGGCCCTTCTCGCCATCTCTATGGCGAGCATCCCAAGCATTGGAGAAGGGAGTTCTCTAGCGGGTTTGCGCTAGTGCCATCTTTACTTCACCTCCTCGAAATTAGACACTTCCGCCGCTCGCGTCATTTGTCGGATTCGGCCATTTCACTACAATTGATGTTGGACATTGGCGTACAGTTGGATGCATGCAGGGCGACGGTTCCGCGCAAGCCCCGGTGATTGAAGGGTATTTCCGGCGCACTCAGGTTCGGCGCGCTCGGCGTTTCATCTTGCCGCTGCTGATCCTGTTTTTGCTTGTGGCGTCGGTGGCTTTCGTCTCGCGTTCTCCGCTTTTGCTCGCCGCGACAATCCCGGTCGGCCTGCTCCTCGTCCTATCATTGACGCGCAAGAGCCGAATCAAGCATATCACGGTGCGGCTCAAAGATTCGATATTCACAGTTGATGGCGACGGTTACGATATTCGACTTGAAGCGCCATTCCGATTTAAGACCGGTATTGAGCGAATCTTGGCGGCCGAAAAGGCGGACGAGACCTGCTTCGTTCGCATGGTTATCGATGTCCATGGCAAACCGCTCGTATTTGAAGAGCAGGTGCTCGCCGGGCACTTTCCGCCGCAACTGGAAGAAATAGTGGGGATATCAAGCGCGCTGGGCATCGCCGAGTTGTCGAGCCTCACATCCTATCCCGGGACACTCTGGTCACTTATCGAAGGCTTGGAATCCCTCAGCCAGCTTAGCGCCGCAACTGACTTGGAAGCTAACATCGAAAGCTTATATCGCATTGGCAGGCAGCAGCTGGCGGACAAGGACTACCGGGAAGCGATTGAAAGTTTCAGCGGGCTGCTGCGCCAGCGCCCCGATTCAGCGCCGGCTTACTACAGCCGTGGCGCCGCGCGCTATCATGCGCGTATCGACTTGGATAAAGCAATTAACGATCTCACGACCGCCCTGCGCCTCGATCCCAATCAATACAAAGCCTATCGCATGCGCGGTCTGGCGCGGGCGCGGCAAGGCGATTGGGCGGGCCTGCGCGACGATTGTTCACTGGCGCTGCAATTTCAGCCGACCAGCGCCGAACTCCATAATCTGCGCGGAACAGCCTGTTATCGCTTGAAGGATTATGACGCGGCGCTGGCAAGTTTCGAAGATGCGGTCCGGCTGGACGCCAGCCGCCCTGAATCCTTCTACAATCGTGGCCTTGCGCGGCATCGGCACGGTAAGCTGACCGAAGCAATAGAAGATTTCCAGCGAGCGCTAAACCTGAATCCCGCTTTTGTCGAGGCGCAGCGGAATCTGCAGACCGTGCAGCAGCAGCTTGCGCGCCGCCAGACTAGGTCAGAGTCTTCAGCCACGCGCTGAGTTTTCCCTCCAAGCCTTCGCGGACGTCAATGAAAGACTGTAGAATCGCGCTATCATCACCTGTCACCGCTGCGGGGTCGGGAAAACTCCAATGGATGCGCTTGGCGCGCCTGGGGAACACGGGGCAGCTTTCGGCGGCGCTGTCGCAGACCGTAATCACAAAGTCGAATTCATGTGCTAGGTACAGATCTAAATGCTCAGAGCGGTGGCTGGTGATATCGATGCCGCGCTCTCGCATCGCGCGTACCACAAATGGGTTGACGCTTGATGGCGCAGATCCGGCGCTGAACACATCAACCTTGTCGCCGGCCAAATGGCGAAGCAAGCCCTCGCCCATCTGCGAGCGAGCCGAATTGGCGGTACACAAAATGAGCACTTGAAGCTTTTCACGCACGAACAGCCACCCCTTACTCAGTCCCTCTGCGACCAATGGTTCGCTGCATCCAGCTAGTTCATCTTGTCTTGAGCGCGCGCCAGCCACTGCGACAAAGAAAGCGCGATCAGAGCGAGCACGATTAGAATCAGCCCGGTCCAAATGGCGGCGTTGATGTCACGCTCGAAGACGCTGTAAACCAGCAGCGGCATGGTCTGTGTCTTGCCCTGCAGATTGCCGGCGAAGAGCATGGTCGCGCCGAATTCGCCCAATGCCCGCGCCCAGCTGAGTATCATGCCAGCGATCAGCGCGCGCCAGGCGATTGGCAACGTGATGTGCCAGAACATCAGCCAGCCGTAGGCGCCATCAACGCGGGCTGCGTCTTCGATTTCGGCTGCTATGCTGGAAAATCCCACTTGCGCCGAGCGGATGTAAAATGGCGCGGAGATGAAGAATTGCGCGAGTATCACCGCCAGAATGGAGAACGGAATGATAATGCCAGCATCGGCTAACAGGGAGCCGATGACCCCGCGCCGACCAAAGGTGAGCAAAAGCGCCAAGCCCGCGACGGCCGGCGGCATCACAATCGGCAGTTCGATGAACAGGCTGATCAGGCGCTTGCCTCTGAATTCATAACGTGAGAGAACATAAGCGAGCGGCGTCCCCAATATGGCGGCCAAACAGACGACCGCCAACGTTGAGGCGAAACTCAGGACCGCGGCGGAAAGAATCGTGGCCGAATCGGGCAAGCCCTCCCAGGCCCGGGAGCCGACGCCGCTTATCAGAAGCAGGACCACTGGCGCCGCCAGCAACAAAAAAGCGAAGGCGCTGACGGCAAATACGAGGAGCTTGTCAGTTTTCAATTGTCGCCGCTTCACAATCGATCTCTGGCGCTTCGTCCTCGTCCGTGGACTCAAGAGTCGGCGCTAGCGTGGCTTCAGTTGCTTGCGCGTTCTCAAGTATAGCAGGCCAGCAGAAGCCGTTGCCCGCCAGGATTGTCTGCGCCGCTTCCGAGCGAAGGAATCGTATGAAGGCTTCGGCCAGGTCTGGCGCAGCCGCGTCATTGAGCGGCGCGATCGGATAGGATGCCAATTGATTGTGCCGCTCGTCAATTGGAATGGTGATGAGCTGGTCGGCGACAGCGCCAAGCGCATCCGATTGATAGACGACTCCCGCATCAGCCTCGCCCAGCGCGACCCGCGCAACGACCTGCCGCACATTGCTCTCTTCGGAGACAAGATTGCGCAGTACGCGCTCGTCAAAGTCTTCGCCATAATCGCCGTTGTGGGAGGCTAGCATGGCGTCGGTGTAAGCGCGGATCGGCGTTCCCACCACCGCCAGGACCAGCAAGACCCCATCGTCCGCCAATTCGTCCATGGATTGGAGCTTCGCCGGGTTGTCGGCGGGAACGATCACAATCAGCCGATTATGGGCGAAGATCTCCACTTCGGCTTCGTCTACCCTTCCGCTCTCTACCGCGTTCTCCATCTGCAATTCGTTGGCGCTGGCGAATATATCGGCCGGCGCTCCCGCCCTGATCTGCGCCGCCAGCGTGGCCGAATTGGCGAAATTCAACAGGATCTCGACAGCGGGATATGCCTCGACAAAAGCCGCTTCCATCGCTTCAAAGACATCGGTTAGCGATGTCGCCGCATAGATGGTCAGGCTTCCGGCAATGCGATCTTGCGCGCTGGCTATCGAAGCGCCGAAGCCAACTATCAAAAGTGCTTGCAGAATAGCGGGGATTCGCATATTCGTCTCCAGTCTGCGACAACAAATCTTATGTCAAGTCATGAATAATTCAAGCGCGCGCGATTCGAATCTGCCGACGCCGTCAAGTCGCCGCCAAACTTTGAGGCAAACGCGTGACTGGCATACGCAAGTCCGACGCATGCATAACGCTTGTATGATCGGCACGAATAATCCGCTATCTTTAATTATAAGTGGCTTGTGAGGGCAACATGCGGTACGGCGGACGGTCGGGACCTCCATCATGGTTTGTCATTCTGCTTGGCATCGCCATCGTTTTCGGCCTCTATTATCTTTGGTTCGGCCTGCGAAACTTCATGTCCACTGGCGTCACCGTTGTCGAATCGACCCAGCAGGCAATCGAACGCCATACAGCCACCGCGGTCCGCATTCAGGAGATCGCGGTCAACGCGCCGTCGCCACTGCCAACGTTTACGCCAATACCGCCCTGCCAGGAATTCGCCGTTAGCGTACGCGAAGCAATCATCCGCGCGGAACCAAATACCAATAGCAGGATTATCGGCGCGCTCAAACAAGGTGAAACCGTTTGCGTAATTGCCGCGCTTCCCGATACCGAATGGTATCTGATTGACGACAATCCGCTGACACGTCGCATCGATAAGGTGTACATGCACCGAGACATTATCTACGCGCTAAACCCCACGGCAACATCGACTATCACTTTCACGCCGACGGCGACAAACACGGCTACGCATACCTTCACACCGCGCCCTCGACCGACAGAAGCGCCGGCAACAGCCGCCAGACAATCGCGACTGCTTTCCCCGACGCCATCTTTCACTCCGTCCCCCACGCGTCCAAGCGTTAACCTCTAGCTTGCGGTAACCTTCGCTTCGACTATACTGACTTCAGCGCGTCATGAACTCGTAATCGCTGCCTCGCGCAGCGAAGGGGCAGTCATTTGGCCGCCATAATTCAGGTTGCAGTCGGCATCATTTTCGTGTTCATCTTGTTGAGCATTGTGGTGACCGAAGTCAATTCACTGATTGCCCGGGCGACCAAAATGCGCGCGAAGACGCTCCGCAGCACGATCAACGCCGTTATCGAAGACCCGGTTATTCGCGCGAAGGTTTACACGCACCCGCTGATTCAACTGGTCAAGGCAGACCCGATCGCGCCAACCCAGCGCATCTCTCGCCATGAAGCGGAAAAGATCGCGAACAGCTCCATCGGCTCTGTCGACTATATCGAAGCAAATACCTTCGTTGATGTCGTACTCAACACCATCAAGGCCGAATCCGATCAGCAGCTTTTTGGCGCTCTGCTGAACGTCATCGACGGCATGCCAGCCGGCGCCGAACGGCGCGGTTTGCGCGTGATGGTCAATCGAATCGTCAGCACCGGTGAAGGCATGACCGAACTGCGCAATTCGCTGCGCTATGTACAGGACCGCCGCTATCGCAGCGCTCTCACCGATATCGTCAATCAGATTGATGAGGAAGTCAGCCTGCTCGGGCTTGAGCCGACGACAAATGTATCGTTGATGGCGGGCATCCGTCAGATCGAGAACCCCAACTTGCGCCATGCGCTTTCGACCGTCATGGCCGGCGCGGACAGCATGGAGGTCGCGCGCAGCAACCTGGAGACCTGGTTCAACAACTCAATGCAGCGCGCCAGCGCGGCCTATGCCGGGAAAATGAAGAATCTTTCTATCTGCGTAGCGCTATTCTTCGCGCTCGCGCTCAATATCGACACGCTGCATATCGGCCGAGCACTTTGGGAAGATCCGGCGCTGCGCGAAGAAATCAGCAGCGAAGCCAGTTACACGGCGCAGAGCGGCGACCTGCAATCGCAGAGGGGCGAAAACGCAACTGACAACGAGCTCAGAGCCAGCCGGGCGGACGACGGCAGTACGCTGGAGGACGCAATTGGAACCGGCGCAAACGTCGCCCACCAGCTGCAGGACATTCAGGACTTGAATCTGCCAATCGGCTGGTCCTTTCAAAACGTCAGCGAATTGGCGGATGAGGGTCGCGCCTTGAGCGATCCTAACAACCTCTGGAATTACTTCCCCGAGAACAATCCGGATGGCTGGCTCGGGCTGTTGGCCGCCAAGTTTTTCGGCATCGCCGCCACGGTGATCGCCGCGGCTCAAGGCGCGCCTTTCTGGTTTGGCATCGTCAACAGAATTCTGCGGCGCTAACGCGGTCGCGATTTGTAGCGAGTTACGCAAGAGGGCAGAGGTCTCGTTGTCCCCCCGATCGTAACCCTTGCCAAAGGTATTCGCGAAGGCTCCACATTAGCAGCCACGCTTGGACGTCAATTCCATGCCGCCAGAGGCCAATTCTTGACGCGAATTCTCACATCCCAAGTTCTGATTATTTTGTTAGATATTGTCCGTTGACATATGCCCAAGAACTCGCCCAAAATAGATTTCGCAAAGACCCTTTACTTCGTGGCCCAATATATGAATTAATCTTATTCACCGAACAAGTAGAGGTCTAAAAGTGATCCAGGCACTTGTAGAGCTTGCTGAAAAACGTGGTTATGTAACATTTGAACAGATCGTAGAAGTACTCGATGACGACGGCGAAGACCGTGCCGCCCTGCGAAACCTATTATTCGAATTGGAGGAACTCGGCATAGAGCTCCGCAAAGAAGCGGAGAATGCCCAGCCAAAGGAGGTCACAGAGGCAATTGAGCAGGAATACGAAAACCGTGATCTCCTGCAGAACCGAACAGTTGCCGACATCAGCGCCATTTCGTCCGACGACCCCGTCGGACTTTATTTTCGCCAGATGGCGCAAGAGCCTCTCTTGACTGCCACCGACGAAATCGACCTGGCGAAGCGAATCGAGCGCGGATTTAAAGCGCGCATACGGCTGGAGAATCCAGACGTCTTGCAGAAAAGTGATCGCTGGCGCCGTCACCTGCGCCGTTTGGTCCTGGATGGCCAGCGCGCCCGTGAACACCTAGGCCGCGCCAATACACGGCTCGTGGTTAGCATCGCCAAGCGCTATATGGGACAGGGATTGCCCTTTCCGGATCTGATTCAAGAGGGAAATGTCGGCTTGATGCGCGCAGTTGACAAATACGATTACGCGCGCGGCAACCGCTTCAGCACCTATGCCACCTGGTGGATACGGCAAGCCATTACACGCGCCCTCGCGCAGAAGACGCGTACGATACGAATTCCGCTTCACATGACCGAGCGAATTCGGCAGATGTACCGCGCCGCCCAAGACCTGGAGCAGACGCTTGGTCGTCGCCCCACCGCGGAAGAAATAGCGGGGGCGATGGAGGTGGCGGCTGACGCAGTACGCGCGATGATGGATGCGAGCCAGCACGCGATCGCCCTTGAACGGCCGGTAGGCGACGATGGAGACAGTGAATTCGGCGACTTTATTGAAGATCAAGAGACGATCAGCCCGGTGGAATCGGCCACACAAAACCTCTTGGAAGAAACCATTGAAGAGGTGCTCGCGGAGCTGACGCCACGGCAGAGCCATATTCTGCGCTTGCGTTTCGGTTTGGGCGGTGGCGAACCACATACCCTGGAAGAGATCGCCAACAAATTTGGTCTTAGCCGCGAGCGAATTCGGCAATTGGAGAAGGAAGCGCTTCGGCGCCTGCGTCATCCGCAACTGGCGCACAATTTGCGCGATTACCTGGCATAGACCAGAATCGCAGATTCATCGTTCATAGCGCGCCAACCTCATCTTCGGGTTGGCGCTATTTTGCATAGGAGACAATATCGTGCCCCACATGTTTCAGGATTTTCTAAGCCAGCGCACTTACAACATGCGCAGGAATCAGATTCGCGAAATTCTGAAAGTCGTTTCTCAGCCGGGGATGATTTCTCTCGCCGGCGGCATTCCGGCACCCGAAACCTTCCCCATAGAAGACCTTTACCGCATCAATGAAGCGGTGCTCGATCGCTATGGCGCGGCCGCGCTGCAGTATGACCTGACCGAGGGATTCACGCCATTTCGCGAGGCGCTGGTCAGTTATCTTGGCGCCAAAGAGATCAACATAGGCGCCGACGAGGTTCTGGTCTTTAACGGCTCCCAGAGTGTGCTCGATACCCTGGGCAAAGTCCTCATCACGCCTGGGGACATCATCGCCTTGGAAACGCCCAGCTATCTCGGCGCGATTTCCGCTTTCAGCGCATACGAACCGAGTTACGTCAGCATTGCCACCGACGACGAAGGCATTCTGCCCCAGTCATTGGAAGAGACGCTCGACCGGCACAGGGTCAAATTCATTTACCTGGTGACGACATTTCAGAATCCGACTGGGCGTACGCTGAGCGCCGGCCGCCGGCAGCAAGTCGCAGAGATCGTCACACGGCGGGGGGCGCTGGTCATTGAAGACGACCCATACAGTGATCTGCGCTATCGGGGCGAGGCCGTGCCAGCGTTCTATACATTCGCGCCGGAAAACACTGTCTACGTCAGCACGGTCTCGAAGGTGTTCGCGCCCGGATTGCGGCTCGGATTCTGCCTGGCGCCACCGCTGATACATGAATGGCTTTACACCGCCAAGCAAGGCGCCGATTTGCATAGCAATACCTATGCCCAGGCGCTCGCTGCCGAATACATCTGTGGCGGTTATATTTACGAGCAGGTCCCCAAGATCATCGAGCTTTATCGACCGCGGCAAGAGGCGATGCTGGCCGCTATGGAGCAGCATATTCCAAGCGACTACGTTTGGACCAAGCCCGATGGCGGCATGTTCATCTGGGCGGAGGGACCGGAAGGCGTCGATGCCGAGCAGCTCTACTGGAAGGCTGTAGAGCAAAAGGTCGCCTTTGTGCCGGGCAAATACTTCTTCATTGATCCGGCCGAAGGGCTGCCCACAATGCGCTTGAATTTCACGCGAGCGGATGAAAATGCGATTGAGGAGGCGATCGCCACTTTGGGTCGTGTAATACGCGAATTCAAAAGCGTCTAGACGCTGCAATTTTACGCATAAGCGGTTAAACTTGGGCAATGCCATCGCGAATGTCAAGGGCAGATAGTCCCGCAGATTCTTCGACAGGATTACGCGCGCTGATCCTGTCATTTTATTTACCCGCCCTAATGGTCACGCTGGGGCAGGGCTTGCTCGTACCGATATTGCCGCTTTTTGCCGTGGACTTCGACATTAGCTACGGCTTGATCGGTCTGGTGCTGGCGGGCGAAGGTATCGGCACGCTGATAGCCGATGTTCCAAGCGGCATGATTCAGCGGCGTTTCGGCAACAAGCAGGTCATGATGATGGGACTGCTGGTGAAATCAGCGTCTGTGCTCCTGCTCTTCTTCGCGTCGACCATCTGGTTCGCGCTCGCGCTGCGTCTGATCGCCGGCTTTGGCCGTTCAATGTATACAATTTCAGCGCATGTTTACGTAACCGATAATATCGAATTGAGTCAGCGCGGCAAAGCCATATCGATGTTTGGCGGCACGCATCGGCTGGGTGGTTTTATTGGTCCGGCCATCGGCGGCATCGCAGCCGGCCTGCTTGGGTTGCGCGCCGTATTCATCCTTGTCGGCTTGGTCACGGCTGTCGGGCTGATCCTGGTGCTCTTGTTCACGCTCAACAGCAAACGAGAGAAACAGAACGTAAGCGCCAAGGATGGGCAGGAACTGCATATCAGGTCTGTGCTGGCCACAAATTATCGCGTGTTGGCTTCCGCCGGTACGGCACAGATTTTCGGACAGATGATTCGAGCCGGTCGCACGATCATCATTCCCCTTTTCGCCGCCGAGGTATTGGGCCTCGCCGTCGATCAAATCGGATTGATCGTTAGCATTTCTGTGGCGGTTGATTTCAGCTTGTTCATCGTCGCTGGTTGGTTGATGGATCGCGTCGGTCGCAAGTTCGCCATCGTGCCCTGCTTCGGCATACAGGCGCTTGGCATGGCGCTGGTGCCATTCGCCATGAGTTACAGCGGATTGCTTTTCGCGGCGGTCTTGATCGGCATTGGCAACGGCTTGGGTTCCGGCTCAATGATGACTCTGGGCGCGGATCTATCGCCTTCGCGGTCAAGGGGAGAGTTCCTGGGCGTCTGGCGCTGGATTGGTGATATGGGGCATACTGGCGCGCCGTTAATCGTCGGCGTGGTAGCCGATATTCTCGTATTGAGCTCAGCCATTTGGGTGATTGCCGGATCGGGCTTAGCCGCCGCCAGCATCTTCCTTTTCTTCGTGCCGGAGACCTTGAGACAGAAATCTACCCCGCCCCCAACCCCCTCCCGTAGGTCAGTGTCTACGCGACCCGCGAGCTAGGGGCTGAAGCGCTTCAACCCTTGACTATGCTGCGCAAGCTCAACATCCTCACACTCGATTGGCCGCTCAAACAGGAGCGCCTCTTTCCCCGAGTTCAACCGCTTATAGTTGAGATCGGCTTCGGCAATGGCGACTTTCTAATACATCTGGCGCAGACGCAGCCCAACAGCAACATCCTCGGTTTCGAGATTTCCAGCCAGGCGATGGACAAGGCGGAGGCAAAGATCGAGAAGCTGGGCTTGGATAACGCGCGCGCCATCCATACGCGCGCCGAAACAGCGCTCTCTCACCTGCTTGAACCGGAGTCGATACGCGAGTTTCACATCAACTACCCCGATCCCTGGTTCAAGAAGAAGCATCGCCGCCGGCGGCTCATCAGTCGTGAAACGGTCGAACTGCTGACGAGCCGGCTGGTACGAGGCGGTCGCTTGCTGCTGGCGACTGATATCAGCGAATATGCCGAGATGGCGCGCGAAGTCTTATCATCAACCATCGGGCTGGACAACGAATATGACTCGGCTTGGGTGACTAGCGTAACAGATCGCTTTCGCACAAAATACGAGCTCAAGGGCTATCGTGAAGGACGCGGCGGGCATTTCTTCAGCTATCGGCGCAACGAGCAACCCGTCCCCCACCCGCCCATCATCGAGGAACTGGAAATGCCTCATTTATTCTTGCAGTCGCCGCTATCCGCAGCCGACATCACAGAGCGCTTTCAAGCCACGCGCCGAAAGATGGGCGAGGTTCATGTCGTCATCCTGCGCGCCTATGTCGACCCCAAGCGAAATGTCGCCGTATTCGAAGTGGTGGTGGAAGAACCGACCATTGAGCAGCACACGATGATCATGCTCTCGCCGCGCGCTGAAGCCGGAGAGTACATCGTGAAGATGACGAGCTTGGGACAGTCCCGTCCCACTTATGGCATGCATCGGGCGGTGCAGGCGGTCGGCGAGTGGGTGGCGGGCTTGGATGGGGAGGGAATGGTGCTGGAGCGGAAGCTGCGGAGGTGACAGCGCTACTCATATGTGAAGCTCCACTCCTCGTCTTGCAAGCCACAGTGTTGCGCCAGCCTCCCGCAAAAATAAACGGCATTTTCGGCAGAAAGATTTTGCTGAATCCACCAACCTCTTGAAGACTGCTTGTGATATTTTTTGGATGCGTACGGCTCTCGTGTAATCCACCACTCGAATTCGCTTAGCGCACGGTCATGATTTGTTAGCAGTTGCAGTTCGTGCAGGCAATTGACCATTTGAAGTGCCATTTGACGCCAGCTCAACACCGCATATATGTTTTGACGAACGGTTAACGTCAGCGGCGTCTTGCCTTTGACACCTTCGGAACGCGGCAGCTCGGCGAATGCGGGCCAAGTGTCAACAATAAGATCAACCAAATGGTTCGTACGCGCCTTGATTGCATCATCGTCCCAAGTCGGATGGCTATTCGTGAAGTATTTTGAATTAAGATGGATCCCATGATTCATCAACTTCTCGCGCTTTGTTGAGAACGGCTTATTGGATAGCTTGCTTGCATTCCACTCCTGAGAAACGACCGTCAAATTGCCGATAGTATGCAGATATTCGCGATGTATATCCTGCCAAGTTTCGCCGAGATGCTCACGCCATTCGTTACTTATTCTCTGCGGCATGATGTGCTCGACTGTACCAGACCCATCGATTTTGCTGTCCCCATCGAAGCTCTTATTTAGTGTCTCAAGCACGAATACGATCCTCCGGGACTTTCCAGGGCTGTAAATCCTATTCCATATCAATCGCTGTCGAAGTCTGTTATCTGATGGATAGTTGCGCTCTCCCAAAGCCGCCTTAAGTGTTACCGCGCTTTGTCCATCCTTCAATGTTAATTCCCGCGCCAAAGACGTAAACATCGAATTGTGGTAGTTGGTTGGCTCACCTGCGAGAAATCGGCGGACGATATAGTTTTCGATCACTCTAAGTACTCCTATGAACTCTGCAACATCAATCTTTTCGTTATCGTACAGGTCATAGAAATGTATCAGAAGCGGATAGGCAGTCGTGGATTCCAAGATATTAAGCCGCTGAAGCTGGTCGCTGATATTACTATTATGCTCATGCTTAGGACGAAGGAGCTTATCGTAGAATTCTGCAAAACGATGCAGCTCCTGTATTTCGTGTACAAATCTATCATCGCTTGCTTGGAGTCTTTTCTCCACCCAGTCACGGAAACCGACATAAACTTTGTCCTGACGTGGCAAATCGCCTGTGCGCAAAGCGAGATAATGACGCAAGAAAGCTGTCACTTCGGGAATGCGCGCTGTTTCTCTTCGCTCCGATAGCATATCTTCAATCTGAGACCAGTGGTCGTCGAAGACTTGCTGTTGCCGGGAGGGCGGCAATCGCATGGCGATATAATTGCGCACGAGGTCGGCTTCTGTGAGCACCTTGCCTTTGTGGTTCAGACTTTCAAAGATCTTGTAGGGTTTGTCCGTCCTATCTAGCTCAATAAATACGATGTACATAGAACTAAGAATGCAAGAAAAAAGCCGCTCGGCCTCGATATCAGGTTCGGCTAGTAAACTGCCAAGGTTAGTCATGAAAAAGTCGTACGCTTCTCCAATTCGCGAGCGCATACCTTCAGCAGACTTACCCTCTAGAATGCTACGATAAGCCTTCCTATCGTCATATTTCTCCGTCGGCATAATCTTATAGCGGAGTTCACCCTGAGCGTCGGAGTTGAACAGATATTTGTCGATCTGTTTGGCAACGGACGGGTCTTTCAAAGTCTCTCGTAGTGCGCACAAGAGTAGGGATATCGAAATCAAGCGCTGCTGGCCATCTACAAGTGTATAGGACTGAAATAGCGTCTTCTTGCTGTCTTCTTCGATAACAACAAGCGAGCCTAAGAAATGCTCGTGACGTGAGTTTTCGCTTAGGTGGTGAGTCTCGATAACATCATCAAGCAATGTCTGCCATTCTTCCTGCTCCCACGTATATTCTCTCTGAAATATGGGCAGCACATACTGAACATCACCGCCACCGAGAAAGACCTTGCTCATCTGCCAATCGTCAGCTTTCATCGCCTATACTCTCTCCTACAAATCCCCTGCAAATGTACAATAGATAACTACCTGCGGCAAGGAAAGCATATATACTTGTGCACAACATCACATGCTATAATCCGCGCTCGCGAGACAATACAGGCAATCCCATGCCGACCCTCACCCATCACACCCTCCCCAACGGACTCACCGTCCTCCTGCGCGAAGTCCACAGCGCGCCCGTCATCAGCTGGTGGCTGGCCTACCGCGTGGGCAGCCGCAACGAGCCGACCGGCAAGACTGGCATCTCCCATTGGGTCGAGCACATGATGTTCAAGGGCACGGAGCGTTTCCCGGCGGGGGCGCTCGATCGCGAAATCGACCGCGCCGGCGGCCAGTGGAACGCCTTCACCTCGATGGACGCCACCAAATACTTCGAAACCCTGCCCGCGCACAGAATCGATATCGCCATGCAGGCCGAAGCCGACCGCATGACCAACGCGATCTTCGATCCGGACGAGACCGAGTCCGAACGCACCGTCATCATCTCGGAACGGCAAGGGGCGGAAAACCAGCCGACCTTTTGGCTGGGTGAAGAAGTGCGCGGCGCCGCCTTTCGCGTGCACGGCTACCACCACGAAATCATCGGCGACGAGACTGATCTGCGAACGATGACGCGCGCTGATCTATACCGTCACTATCGTCATCATTACCACCCGGCGAACGCGGCGGCAATCGCTGTTGGCGCTTTCGATAGTGGGGACATGCTGGCGAAGATCGAGGGGCTGTACGGCGCCATGGAGGCGGGCGCGACGCCCGCGCTCTTTTCGCGACCGGAACCGCTGCAGCAAGGCGAACGCCGCGTCATTGTCGAGCGCCCCGGCAAGACCGCTTTCTTCGAGCTTTGCCACCGCGTGCCCTCCGCCAACCACGAGGACTGGTTCAAGCTGCGGCTGCTTGACGCGATTCTAAGCGGTTCGAGCGGCGCATCGGATAACAAGACGAGTCGTCTGTACCAGTCTCTGGTCAAAACCGAGATCGCCGCGGGCATCGGCGCCGGGATGACGCCGACGGTTGATCCCTACCTTTACAGCATCATCGTCACCCTGCGCGATGATCGAGCGCCGCAAGAAGCGGAAGCGGTACTCCTCGACGAAATCGCTCGCTTGCAGACCGACGGCGTCAGCGAAGCCGAATTAAACAAAGCGCGGAAGCAGACGCGCGCCGCCTTCGCCTACAGCACGGAGAGCGTCACCGAGCAAGCCTACTGGCTGGCGCAATCCTTCATCCTGGGTGATGTGAACTGGTTCGACAAGTTTACCGACCGGCTGATGCGCGTCTCGGCGGAAGACGTGCTGGATGTCGCCAAACGCTATCTCGTGCCGAAGAATCGCGTAGTGGGCGTTTTGCAGCCCACCGACCCCGAAGAGGAGACCGCGCTCGCATGACAAAACCGCAGGCCAGCATCCCTAATTCCAGCAACATCGCGCGCGCCGAGCTGGACAACGGCATCACGCTGCTGGTATATGAGAATCCGGCTGTACAATCGGTCAATTTGATGGGTTCGCTTCATGCCGGCAGCATCTACGAAACCCCGGGGCAGAGCGGCTTGGCGTCGCTGGCTGCCAGCGCCTTGATGACCGGCACAACGAGCCAGGACTTTGACGCCATCCACGGTGCGCTGGAAGACGTCGGCGCCGATCTGGGCTTTCGCGGTCATATTCACAAGGTCGGCTTCTCTGGCAAAGCACTGGCGGAAGACCTGAGCCCGCTGCTCCAAGTCGCCAGTGACGCGTTGCGCAATCCCGTTTTCCCCGTCGAACATGTCAATCGCTTGCGTGGCGAACGCTTGACCTGGCTGCAATACAGCAGCTTCGACACCCGATATCGCGCGGCGAAAGCCATGCGAGAAGCGCTCTATCCCGATACGCATCCCTATCACTATGGGACCTACGGCGACGAAGAATCCATCGCCGATATCACCGTTGATGACCTGAAGCGTTTTCACGTGGCACATTTCGGTCCCCGTGGCCTGATCCTGGTCATAGTTGGCGCGGTCAAGGCATCTGAAGCCATCAGGTTGGCGACTGACGCCTTCGGCGATTGGGAGAATCCCGCGCAACCGGCCCCGCGTCAGGCAGCTGAGCCGGAAGCTTGCTCCAGCGATCTGCGTCCGACCGTCTTCGTTCCCGGCAAGACACAGTCGGATATCAGCATGGGCATCATCGGTCCAGCGCGCAAGGCGAAGGATTATCTGGCGGCGCAGCTGAGCAATAGCATCTTGGGCGAGTTCGGCATGATGGGACGGATCGGCAAAAGCGTGCGCGAGGAAAAGGGCTTGGCTTACTACGCCTACAGTCGTCTGGGCGGCGGCCATGGACCGGATCCCTGGACGATAAGCGCCGGCGTCAACCCTGACAATGTGGAATTGGCGATCGCGTCCATCCTGGAAGAGCTCGAGCGACTGGCGGCCGAAGCAGTCACTGACGAAGATCTGGCCGACAATCAGAGTTACTTCACCGGTCGCATGCCACTGCGGCTCGAGAGCAACGAAGGCATCGCGTCGCACATCCACAGCATGGAAAGCTTCGATCTAGGACTGGATTATTTGGCGAATTACCACGACATGATCTACAGCATCACGAAGGACGACCTGCTGCGCGCGGCACAAAACTATCTGCGGCCCGAAGGCATGGTCGTCGCCGTAGCTGGACCAGATCATTCCGAGTCCTGACGCGAGCTCAATACCGCCGGATGACGTCCGACATATCCCTAGAGAAAAAGCTCGAAGCGCTGACATCCCTGAAAAACATAGGAGACAAATCTGCGCGCAGGCTGCTGCAAGCGGGCATTGAATCGCGCGAGGAAATCGACGCCTTGGGCGCTGTCGAGGTTTTCAAACGACTGCGTGTACACTATCCAGCCAGCTTGACGATGCTTTGGGCGCTTCAAGGCGCGCTGCTTGACCTGCCCTACTATCAGATTCCGGCGGATATCAAGTCGACGCTGCTTGATGAGCTTGGCGAATAATCGCGCAAGTTGTACATGCTATGTACCAGCAACCCGTATTATAATCTTGTAAAGCAATCTTCGAAGCGCTAGGGCGCGTTGCGGCAACAATGGAAACTGGGTAGATGGCGGAAAAACGAATCGTTATCACCGGCATGGGCTTGGTAAGCCCGGTCGGCAACACTGTGGAAGAGTCCTGGTCGAATATCCGCGCCGGCAATTCCGGCATTGACTGGATCACGCTATTCGATGCCGATCTGGTTGAAAACCGCGTCGCCGGCGAAGTGAAGGACCTTGACCTGGTCGGACGCTTTGGTCGGCGCGAAATGCGGCGGATGGACCGCGCGCAGATGCTGGCATTGGTCGCCGCCGAAGAAGCTTTGAACGATGCCGGCATCGAAATTACCGATGAGAACAAATACGACGTCGGCGTTGTTGTCGGCTCCGGCATCGGCGGAATCGTGACCGTTGTGCAAGCCCTGCAAGGCTTTGAAGCGAAGGGGCATCGCGGTGTCAGCCCCGTTATCGTGCCCGCCCTGCTGCACGATGGCATCAGCTCGCGCGTGTCGATGCACTTTGGGCTAAAGGGTCCCAACTACAATATCACCGCTGCTTGCGCCACCAGCAACAATTCCCTAGGGGACGCCGCCGACCTAATCCGCATGGGACGAGCCAAGGTCATGGTCGCCGGCGGCAGCGAAGCCTGCATCATGCCGATGGTCATCAGCGGCTTCAACAACATGAAAGTTCTTACCAACACCGAAGATATCCCGGAGAAAGCTTCGCGGCCCTTTGACGCCACTCGCGATGGCTTCGTCGCCGCAGAAGGCGCCGCCTTGATGATTCTGGAAGATCTCGACCATGCCCTGGCGCGGGGCGCCAATATACATGCCGAACTCACCGGTTATGGACACACATCGGACGCCTTTCATGTGACCGCGCCCAACCCGGATGGCGTGGATGCGGCGGAAGCGATGCGGCGGGCGCTGCGCGAGGCGAAGATCAGCGCTTGCGAAATCAGCTATATCAACGCGCATGGCACCGGCACCCAACTCAACGACAAGAGCGAAACGCTCGCCATCAAACAGGCGCTGGCCGAAGAAGCCTACAACATTCCGATCAGCTCGACGAAATCAATGACGGGACATATTCTGGGCGCGACGGCGGCGGCCGAAGCGGTGTTTTCGGTCAAGGCGCTACAGGACAACTTCATCCCGCCGACGATCAACCTGGAGACGCCCGATCCCGACTGCGATCTGGATTACACGCCAAACAGCGGCGTGGCGCGAGAAATCGACCACGTGCTCAGCAACTCATTTGGCTTCGGCGGCCACAACACCGCCGTCGTCATTAGCCGCTACAACTAGCTGAATAAGCTAGGGCGTCACAATCTGCGACAGAATCTCCTCGAAAGCGGCATCCGCCAAGGCGCGTATTTCAGCATCGCTGCGATCCTGTATCGGATGCGGCACGTAGCAGGCGGCCGGTTCAAAACCTAAGGCCCTTCCCTGCGCCGCGGCCGCTTCGACAAACTCGTCGGAGGCGACGAACATTGCGGGAATCCCGCGCGCTTCTAGGTCAGTGATGTCGTGCACACTGCACGACGTGCATGACCCTCAATCAGCGAGCGCTTCAATGACGACGTCGCACTCGCTGACGATCTGCTGCTTGAGGTCAACCGGCGCGACCCGTGTGAAAGTCGGCTTGCTATAGCGTCGAGCGTCAACCCCCATCTCGCCCAGCCGCGTTTCCAGATGATCAAGGAAGACATCGCCGCGCGGCTTCGAAATATCAAGAAGAGCGACGCGCTTCTCACGCAAGGATTGTGGTCTGGGGATTGCTTCTCGCTGTGCCGGCTGCAACTCGCTAGTTGGATCCAACAGCGCTGACATAACTTACTCCTTCTTCTTCTCATCTTTAGTTTCAGGACTTAATAGCGACCGTCACCGGCACGCTGCCCTTGGAACCGCTGCCCGCCCAGCCGGTGATGACCGCCGACCACATGCCGGCGCCCCCGCCGGCGTGCACAATCAGCAACCCACCCGGACGGAACTTCGACAAACGTTTCTCCGCGAGCTGTGCTGGCATGCCCTCGTCGACACCAGCGGCGCCGGCAACCACATCACGCCCGTCCACCATCAGCGCCTCAGCGAGCGCTTCCCGAAAGCGCGCTTTCGACCAGCCGGCTTCGCGGAATACGCGCATGTTCTCAGGCGACACGACGAGCAATGCATCCGTCCTGCCATAGATTTTACCGTGATAGACCGTTCGCAGCGTCATTGCCAAACTACGGGTGAGTGATTCGGGCCTACGCGATCTTTGATCACCGACGGGGTGCACGCCGCCGCCGGCGAAAAGCGTCACGGTTGATTGATCGGCGCTAAAGCCCCGTTCGACCGCCAAAGACTCCCAATACGAATCATGCTCGCGCTCGGCAAAGCAGAAGCCGACTTTGCCCGGCTGACCCAGCGTGGCGCGATCGACGCCGCCGGGCTTCCCGCCTCCAACATTACGAATCACAAGTTGCAGCGCTCGACCGATGGTTGAATTGGCGCGATTGCCTTGACCAAGAACGTTGTGTTCAGCGTTCATGCCAATCCTGTCCACAATCGGACCGTTGACGATGACGATGGGACTGGAGAAATAAGTAGTCGCCAGAACGCCGTGCATGCAGAATTCATCGAGACAAGCCGCCTCCACCGCCGCCAGCGCCACGGGAAAGTACTCCGGCTTGCAACCAGCCATGACGGCGTTGATCGCGACCTTCTCAATCGTGCAGGGCACATTGTCGGGCGGGATAATGCCGATGATTTCGGAGGGCGACCTGGTCGTTCCCGAAAGCATCTTGAGAATGCGTTCCTCTGTCGGCGGGACGACCGGCAGCCCATCTGTCCAGCCGCGCTCGAACATCAGCTCGTGTTCGTCCTGCTGCGCCGCCACAGCCACGCGACGCGCTTGCAACAGCGTATCGCCAAACTTGTAAGCCAACTTTTCCGGCATGCCTGGTTCAACAGATTTGGATCCGCAGCCGGGGCTGAAATCCGGCAATCCTTCGCCGAGAGCGGGCATGCCCGTCAGGCAACGCCAATCGTCGCGCCGCCAGCCAACCAGCCGCGCCCTTTCTTCGCCGTCCTGGAACTGTATTAGCGTCGGCACGATCTCGATATTAAGGCGATACGACAGCTCAAGCTCGCGCTCGTCAAACACATCATCGATAGTTTCGGGGAATGCCGGACCATCCTGGGAGTGAATTTGTAGCGCTGCGCCGCTCTTCAATTCGCGGAACGCAGGCTCGATGAGCCGGCAGGTGGAACAGTCGCGCTTCACCACCGCGATGAAGCCGGTGAAATCCGTTGGAATGACCGTCATAATTTCATCTTTCGGCAGGTTCGCTTGAAATTCTAGCGTCTTATCGCCCGCCGCCGCAAATCACTTCAAGTTGATAAGGTTAACAAATCCAGTTATGCTAAACGTAGGCAGTTTAACCGTTCGGCCCGCAGGTGAATCGCTTGAAACTTTCTGACATTTTCCGCGAAGGCTCCGATGCCCGCAAGCTATTTGCGAAATACTACGCGGTCGCGGCGATCGCCATCATACTGGCCGTGCTCGTATTGCTCGCTTTCGCAACCCGCGGCGGCTGAGGTTAGTCGTAATCTTCTTTGCCCTCCGCCCAATAGCTTTCCAACGACACCCCTAAACCATCAGCGATTCGATTGACGTAGGCATAATAGGCGACGACCTGGGCGATATCCAGAATCGCCCGATCACTGAATCCGCAAGCGCGCAATTGCCGCACATCGTCCTCGGTCATATCCCAGGGTGCGCGCGTCAGCTTTGCCGAATAGTCTAGCATCTGCCGGTCCGCCGCCGTCAATTCAGCGCGGCGGTAATCAGACGCTATTCTTGCGCTGAATTCGGTGTCTCCGGTCAACTGACGGAGGTTGCGCGCATGATGCTTCAGTCAATATTCGCAGCGGTTGATGGCGGAAACGACGACGCCGATCATCTCGCGCTGCACTCGAGTCAACGGCGATTCGGCGTACATCAGCGTCTTGTATAGATGCATGTGATCGACCAGCGAAGCCGGATTCAGGCTGTGGATCTTCATAATGTGATCCACCTGACCGCTCCCGTCGTCGCCCGCTCGTTGATAAGCTCGCTTCAACTCACCAGTCGCGTCGGCTTCGGGCACGGTTTCGATCCAGGCCATTGGTCTTTCAGTTGAGTCCATTCGGTGGCGTGCTCCCGGTTTTCCGCGGCGACTAGGCATCGAGGTAAAGCGGAACGTTCAGCCGCCAGGCGACATACAGGGCCTGGAAAAACGCGGCCAGCTCTTGGACACAGGTGTCAGCGCCCGTGTCCACAGCCAGCTCAAACGAGATGCTGTCGCGAATCTTCTCATCAAAAGACGAGATGGCCTGAATCTCTTCCGCCTCCAGGTCGCGGTCTATCGCGCCCAGGAATAGCAGGAGGATGCCGGCGTGATTCGGTATGACGCGCTCGCCGACGCCAAAGATCATCTCAAGCGCCTGATCGCCAGATACCCGCAATTCGCCAAGCCGGCGTTCAGGCGCGATGGGCAATTCAAAATACGTCCGCTCATTCGCGTCTACGCCGCCATCCGCCTCGCGCAGTTCTTTGACCGATGCGCCGTCGTAGCCGAGCTTCTGTATGCCCTGCCTGAGCAAAAGCCACACCAAGGGCTCATCGGGCACGGGCAGCCGCTCCAGAAGCCAAGTCTCGGCACGCGCTGTGATCGGATATTGAATGAATCCCATACATCCGAAGGCTTGATCGCTTCGATTTGCTGGGCACGACGCGCAATGTATGGCGTGGTCATCGAGGACGGCCGCGTGATCGATAAGATCCTGCACGACGATCAATTGCTTGTCACCCGGGTCACCCGGCGTGCTGTGACTGAATTCGAAGCCCATTTCCGTTGGCTCACGCGTATCACCGGCGGCGCGAAACCACTGGATAACTTCTTCGGCGCGCGCGCGCTCCTTCAGACGCTCGCGGATTCCATCGGCCGTCAGCGCACGTTTGGGGACGCAGTCATATTCAATGATGTAGTCGATCGCCATTGCGCCCGCTCCACTTGAGCGCCGTAAGACTTTTGCGTGAGTATAGCACAACGTTAAGCCGGGCTGGGATGTGTCGCGTACCAGCTACTATTCCCAGCGCCCATATCGTTTCAGCGCCAGCAGAACATTGATTGTCGTCATCGGGTACCACTGCGGGAGATTGTGCTGATCGAGCCAATGACCCTCCACTTGCTGCGCATTTGACAGTACGTCGAGAAAGCGAGCCAGCAGTTCGACCGGAAGGGCGCGGGCGATCAGCGAGTCGGGCGTCGGCGCGAAGACGAAAAGCGAGTCATATTGATTCTCCGGCGCGGCCATCGCGCAAGCCACAATATTGTCCACCGTCGCTTGCCGAAAGCGTTGAAGGTCCAGCAAATCGTCAACAGCGAAAAAAAAGTCGAATGCGTGGTAAGCCATGAAAAGCCATTCGTTGTCCTGGATTTTCGCGGGACTATAGTTGGCGAGCGCCCATGCCTTCGTCTTTTCGATGAGGGAGGGTGTGGCGCAGCCAAAGTGTATGAGGTTGCCGACTATCGCATCGGGCATCGTCTGCCCGCCTTTTTCCTGCCACCATGATTCCAGCGGAAAGGCACGGGTTTCGGGCGGATTTCGCAAGTTGCCGCGCTCATCCATCTGCGCTTCTACCCAGTCGGCCGTGCCCGCAAATACGGACCCAGGCGGGAGGCCGGTGTGTTTCATCAGGCCGAGCAGGTATTCCAGCGCCAGCGGGTGCGATTGCGGCGCCTTTATGTCATGTTCCAAACCGTGACCGAAACCATTGTCTGGATTTTTATAGCAAAGGATTATCTGGTGAAGGCGCTCGAGGCAGCCACCCTCGAAGAGCCAGGCGAAGAGCGCTCGTTCCAAGAGCGTGCCCTTTCGATACACAAAATCGCGCGCTTTGCCGATGTCAAATTGCATCACTGTTTCTCCCACTCATTTGCGATTCAGGCTTTTTCGCTTGCCGCGGTAGCGCGGCCATCCCATCAAATATATTGTTGAACAATACGCATCAACTCAGCGGCGCGATGTCGAAACGTGTGCTGTTTCAATACCCGTTGCCGAGCGGCGTCTCCGATCGCCGTTCGTTCACGTTCGTCCTTGAGCAGATACTGGTAGCGCTCGACGGCTTCTACAGCCGAGTTGACGACGATCAGCTCTTTGTCCGGCTCGAACCATTCTTCAATCCCCAGATAGGGATTGGCCACAATGCAGGCGCCCAGCGCGCCAAGTTCAAAGGGGCGGGACGACGACGAGGCATAAACGCTTGCGTGCGCGCTACGCGTGATGCACAGGTTGATCTTGCTGCGACAGACGTACTCGCGCAGCTTGCTGAAGCTCAGATAAGGCAGCGGCCGGGCGGCGCCAAGATCGCCGAGCTTCGTCCCGCGCACCGCGAAGCGAGAATCGGCAATTGCCTTTGACGGCACAGTGATCATTCGGTCGATCCAGTCTGAACGGTATTCGCGCCCATGACCGTAAAACAGAACGTCGATATCCTGCGCCGGCGCCGGAACCGGACTAAAGACCTCTGGATCGGCGCCGTACCATACGGTATGCACATTCTCTGCGCCGAGCTGCGCTAGCAGCGCGCTACCGCCGCTGCTGTTGCTTATGAACGCCGTATATTCGCTCAGGTCGGCGCCCTGATAGATACGGAAGCCGGAAGCAAATCCCCGCATATTGGGCAGGCTGGCCGGCACATCACCGTCATAGTAAAAGACCGGAATATCGAACTTGCTCACGATATAACCTGGCAGGCCACGGAGATGGTTAAGCGGTACAGTCAGAAAGAGAATGGCGTCTACATCAGTTTCATCGACCAGTATTCGCTCGAGGTGTCGCTGCCACAAAGGCGCGATCATTGTGTTGGCGACCCTCCTAACAGCCTTGTCCGCAAGCGATTCGCGACTAGCTTCGTTGCCGGGGCCGGCGGTTCGCGCCGGCAGCAGCGCGCGTGAGAAATCGCGCAGAGACTTGAAGAGGGCACCCTGCATGCGGGCGGGGTTTGGTTCGGAACGCCACCACAGACTCTCGATCGGCGCTCCCTGATAGGGCGTGGCAATCACCTCCACTCCCATCTCGTACAGTCCCTTGAGCAGCTGCCACCAAGCTGGGGTGGCGCTAAAGGGCTGCCGCAAATCGAGTGATGAGACAAGGACCAGCAACTTCATGTTGACTCGGGATTCGGCATCTTGGGCAAGCGCTTTGATGATTTCCTACGTGAGATTATACATCTGGAAAATATTGAGTATAATGAGTTTATCGTGCTGTACGCGCGATTTCGTCCGAAGAAAAGGAGACACAGAACGATGAAACGTTTATTCCTTGTATTCACTGTCTTGAGCATGTTGCTTGGCCTAAGCGCCCCGGCAATCGCCGACGGGCATTGCATGGACGAGCTGGGCTGTGTCGAGGTGGGGCCTGATGATCCGATCGTTATCGCCTCCATTCTTGCTATGTCCGGACCCGCATCGTTCTATGGAGCGGATTCCCTCGGTGGCGTTGAGCTCGCCATTTTGGGGCGGGACGACATGCTGCTGGGCAGAGACATTGAAGTGGTCGAAGAGGACAGCTATTGTGCCGCTGAAGGTGGTCAAGCCGCCGCCCAGCGCGTCGCCGCTGACGAATCCATCGTAGGCGTTATCGGTACGACCTGCTCCGGCGCGGCGCAAGGCGCTATGCCGATCATCAGTGAGGCGGGCATGCTGATGATTTCCTCCTCGAATACATCCCCCAGTTTGACTAACGACAACGCCGATGAAGGCGGGACTTACTATCCAGGATACTTCCGCACCGCCCACAACGATCTCTTCCAAGGCGCGATGGGCGCGAAGTTTGCTGTGGAAGTGCTCAAAGCCGGCAAGGTCGCGACTATTCATGATGGCGACCCCTACACAGAAGGCTTGGCTGTGGTCATGGCGAGTGAATTTGCTGGGCTTAATGGCGAAGTCGTCTTCCAAGGCGCGGTCAGCAAGGGTGACACCGATATGAGCGCGATCCTGACCGAGATCGCCGCCAGCGGTCCCGATTTGGTTTACTTGCCGGTGTTTACGCCCGAGTCCGAATTCCTCGTCTCGCAAGCGGCCAACACCCCAGGCTTAGAGAACGTCACGATGATGACCGCCGATGGCAGCTTTAACGCCGACTTCGGTCCGAACATAGGGCAAGCAGCCGCGGGCGTCGTCATGACCGGACCCCACGTTTCCGGCGAGGCTTATCAGGAATTCCTCGTCATGTGGGCTGAGGAGCAGCCGGGCGGCACCGACACGCCACCCAGTGGTTTCCACGCCCATGCCTATGACGCGACCAATCTGCTGTTGGACGCCGTTGAAGCCGTCGCTAAAGAAATGGACGATGGCACGCTCATCATAGGGCGTCAGGCACTGCGCGATGCGATGGCAGCCGTCGAAGACTACGCGGGCTTGACCGGTACGCTAACCTGCCAAGAGGCGCCGCTTTACATGGGCGACTGCGCGACCGGTACGGCGCTGGCCGTATTCGAGATCGGGGAAGCTCAGGTCAACGAGGGCGCGTGGCCGCCGCCGATCATCTGGGATCTCTCCATGTCGATGGCCAGCGACGGATAGAGAAACCGTAGCCTGACACGTTGAGCCAAGATATAGGACAAGTCAGAGTGAGACATTCTCTGGCTTGTCTTTCAGTTGAAAAACCGACCTAAGTCCAGCGCGCGTCGGGTTCACCTGATAAAGAACCCTGTGCTGTAAGCTACTATTTTCACGCGACGTGTTGGCTCTTACCCACCACTAGGAATAGATTAGTGATACGAAACTTTGTCAGCCTCATAAGCGCGATAAGCCTGCTCGCCATCTTTCTCCTGCCGGCATCCGCTGACGCTGTCTGTGATGATCCCTTGGGCTGTATTGAGATAGAGCCTGAGGATCCGATCATTGTGGGTGCAATGCTGGTTGTTTCAGGCGCGATCAATTATTTGGGCGAAGATACCCTGGGCGGAATTGAACTGGCTTTGCTTGCGCGCGATTACATGTTGCTGAACCACGAGATCGAACTGGTTGTCGAAGACAGCTTATGTACGGCCGAAGGCGGGCAGGTAGCAGCGCAGCGATTGGCGGCCGATCCAACAATCCTCGGCGCCATTGGAACCAACTGTTCTAGCGCGGCGCAAGGTGCCATGCCGATCATCAGCGAATCTGGCATGGTGATGATAGCGCCGTCGAACACCTCGCCCAGCCTAACGAACGAAGACATTGCCACCGGCGGATCACATTTGCCGGGCTACTTCCGCACCAGTCAAAACGGCCTGATTGAAGGCATGCGTCTCGCTGAATTCGCTGTGCTGGCGTTGGAAGCGGAAACCCTGGCTACAGTTCATGACGGAGATCCTTATACCGAAGGGCTCGCTGGAGCCGTCGCTGATACCTTTGCCGATCTTGACGGCGCCGTGGTTTTTGAGGGAGCCGTCAACAAGGGCGATACCGACATGTCATCGATCCTGACCGAGATCGCCGTACTTCAGCCAGATGTCATTTACGTACCGTTGTTCGAGCCCGAGTCCAACTTCTTCGCCGCGCAGATGATGCATATCGCCGGCCTGGAAGACACTATCATTATTGCTGGTGCGGCTAGCTTCACGTCCAATTTCCCCGAGAATACGGGTGAAGCGGCGGTTGGCATCTACGTATCCGGTCCGCTGGTCAGCGGCGAAGCTTATGAGGAGCTACTGGCGCAATGGGTTGAAGAATATGGCAGCGACCCGCCGAGCGGCTATCACGCGCACGCCTATGACGCGACCAATCTGCTTCTGAACGCTTTGGAGGCGGTCGCAGTTATCCAGGAAGATGGCGCTGTGAGTTTCGGCAGGCAAGCCATTCGCGACGCCATTGCCGCGACGGAAGATTACCCGGGCTTGACGGGCCATTTGACCTGCCGGGAAGATTCGCCCTTTGCCGGCGACTGTTCCCCTGGCACTGCGCTCGCAGTATTCGAAATCACTGAAGCGGAAGTTTACGATGATAACTGGCCGCCGCCCGTGGCCTGGAATTTCGCAGTCGACTCATTTGATTAGGCTGTCCATTTCAGACAAAATTGACGGCGAGATCGATTTGAGAAACAAGCAGAGCGCTTTTATCTCGACGAAGAAGCACAACGGTGGCGCCTATGTTCAAATGGAAGACTGACGGATTCTCCTGGGTCGATTTCACTATTGACGTGCTGCGCGTACTCATCGTGCTCGGCGTGGTGGTCGGCGCCTGGAACACGCTGTCTTCGGGCCGAATCACGTTCGCCCAGTGGGTCAACCTGTTTGCCGCCGGCTTGTCGCAGGGCAGCATCTACGCCTTGATCGCTCTCGGCTATACGCTGGTCTACGGCATCCTGCTGATGATCAACTTCGCTCACGGTGAAGTCTTCATGGCGGGCGCCTTTTCCACTGTTTTCCTCGCCGAAGCCTTCAATCGCACCGGCTTTCTCAACGACCAGCCGCTGCTTGCGATCTTGCTGATGATCATGTTCGCCGGCTTGGTGTCGATGACGGTGGCGATCCTGCTTGAGCGCGTCGCCTATCGGCCCCTGCGTGGCAGCCCGCGGTTGGTGCCGTTGATCACGGCAATTGGCGCGTCCTTCTTCTTGCAGTACACGTTTCGTGGTCTTTATGGCTCGGGCTTCAAAGCTTATCCACAAGTGCAAATCCTGCAGGGCGCGATTTCAATTGGCGGCATCAACATTCCGATCGTGCAGATCTTCGTGTTTTGCTCGGCATTAATTCTGATGCTAATCCTGTACTGGCTGGTGGAGCGTACGCGGATTGGCAAGGCGATGCGCGCCGTCTCGGAGAACAAGGAAGTCGCCCGTTTGATGGGCATCGACATCGATTGGGTCATTATGTTTACCTTCGGCGTCGGCGGTTTTCTGGCTGGTTCGGCCGGCGTGATAAATGGCATGTTCCGTCCGCAAGGCGTCAACTTCTTCATGGGCTTCATCCCCGGCATCAAAGCTTTCACGGCGGCTGTGCTTGGCGGCATCGGCAATATCCCGGGCGCGATGCTTGGGGGATTGTTCCTTGGCGTCATCGAGGCGATCGGCCCCAACCTTGTCCTGGCCGGGCTCGGCATCCCAGGCGCGAACCAGCTCAAGGATGTCATCGCCTTTACCATGTTGGTACTCGTGTTGATCTTTCGCCCCCAAGGCATCCTCGGCGAACGCCTGTCCGAGAAGAAAGCGTAGGAGGCCGATATGAACTTGCTTCGTTCTCAGACCTCCAGAGCGGTTCTCGTACTGGGATTGCTTTCCGGCGCCTTCATCTTGTTCACGGGCGCCGTCGGCATGATCGCCGCGTTCCACGAGCGCGAAGTGGTGGACCGGTTCATCAGCCTGGGGCAGTTGCTGCTGCTCATGGCGCCTTTTGTCACCGGTTACTATGCCGCCAGCCGGCTTAGCGCCCTGGGTGAAGGGGGGGCGCTGATTCTTGCTGGTGGCGCGGCTGTCGGTTTCCTGACGGCTCTACCCAGCATCATTCTACTCTTGTTCAACTCGGAGGAATTTCGCTTTCTACTTTTTCTCACGCTGCGGCTGACGCCCTTCGTCGCCGCCACTGCGGTCGCCTGGCAATTGCGTCGCGCCGGCGCTGAAATGCAGGCCGTCATTGGAACTTGGCTCTTGGTGGCCGCCATCGTCGGCATCGTCACATTTTCCTTTGCGTTGATCTTCGAGATCAAAGGCGACTTGCGCTCGGTGCTGGTCAATATTGATCGTGATTGGGTGGAAGTCGTCACCTTTGACAACCGAAAAGACCTGATGCGAGGTATCGGAATATTCGCCCTTGTGTCAATAGTAGCCGGCATCGCCGGCGCCATGCTGCACCTGATGCCGGCTGTACCGCGCCGCGCGCTGATCTATGGCCTTGGCATCACCGCGCTGATTGGCGCTTTCGGGGAGACAGCCCGTCTGATTCTTCAAGAAAATATCGATCGCGATGCGCTCAAAGAGATCTTCCGCCGCGATACCTTGCGCCAGAACGCGGCGCTCACCCTATTTATTATCAGCACTGTCGCCGGCTTTCTTTGGGCGATGTTCGGCAGCCAGGCGCGCGAGCGCTTCAGGGACATAAAGGCTGCGCAGAGGCGCGGGTTGAATATCGTCGGCCTGGTCATATTCGTCGCCTTCATGCTCATGCTGCCCTGGCTGATCGGGCGCACACTCAGCGATGTGGCGGTGACAATCGGCATATTCGTCTTAATGGGTCTGGGTTTGAACATCGCGATAGGTCTGGCGGGCCTGCTTGATCTCGGTTACCTGACCAATTACGCGGTCGGCGCCTACATCCTGGCTGTCTTGACATCGATCGGACCGCTGGGGCTCTTTAAAGGGACCTTTACCTTTTGGATGGTCATCCCACTCGCCTTGCTGGCTGCCATGTTCGCCGGCTTTATCTTTGCCGTGCCGGTACTGCGAATGCGCGGCGATTATCTCGCGATCGCCACGCTTGGCTTTGGCGAGATCATCGGCAAGCTGGCGATTTCCGACTGGCTCAAGCCCTTGATCGGCGGCGCGCAAGGCGTGCAAGCGATCCCGAAACCGATATTCCTCGGCACCGAGCTCAAGAACCCGGAACAGCTCTACTACATCGTTTTGGTGGCGAGCCTTGTGTGTCTGTTTGTTTCGATACGCTTGAACAACTCGAGAACGGGTCGACAGTGGATGGCGATTCGTGAAGACGAGGACGTGGCGACCGCCATGGGCATTGATACCGCGCGCGCCAAGCTGCTCGCCTTCACCCTGAGCGCGGCGACCGGCGGTGTTGCCGGCGCTATTTTCGCGGCCAAAGTTGGGACGGTCTTCCCCAACAGCTTCACCGTTTTCATCTCGATCAATGTATTGAGCTTGATCATCGTCGGCGGCATCGCCAGCAACCCGGGCATCGTCGTGGGCGCGATCGTCTTAATCGGCATGCCGGAACTGCTGCGCGAATTTTCCGACTTCCGCTTCCTGTTGTACGGCGCCTTGCTCATCCTCATGATGATCAAGCGTCCGCAGGGCTTTATCCCGTCAAAGATCGTAACGCACGAACACCGGTCGGGCCTCAAACCCAAACTAGCGGCAGCGGAATGACGGAGAGGATATACGCGGCTATGGCGGAAAAGAGCGAGAGCGGCCAGAACAGGATTCTGGAAGCCAAAGGGATGACCAAGCGCTTCGAAGGCTTGGTGGCCGTGGACAGTCTTGACTTTTACATTCCCGAGGGCGCTATCGCCAGTATCATTGGTCCCAATGGCGCCGGCAAGACGACGTTCTTCAATTGCATCACCGGCTTCTATGAGGTTGACGAAGGCGAGATACTGTTCAGTGGCGCGCGGATAGACGGCCGTTCGCCCGACCAGATCGCGCGGGCGGGCATTTCACGCACCTACCAGAATATCCGGCTCTTCAACAATATGTCCGCGATCGAAAATATCATGGTTGGTCAGGAGCCGCACCTGAAGTCGACTTGGATCGGCGCGATTCTCGGGCTGCCTTTTACTCGTGAAGAGGATGAACTCACGGAAGACCGCGCGCGGGAATTGCTCCACTTTGTCGGCTTGGAGGGCAAAGGCGATATGCTCTCCAAGAATCTGTCCTATGGCGACCAGCGGCGCCTGGAGATCGGTCGCGCCTTAGCGAGTAAACCGAAGCTCATCCTGCTTGACGAACCGACCGCCGGCATGAATCCGCGAGAAACGATTGAAACGACCGATTTCATCCGCCGCCTTCGCGACGAGATAGGCATCACCATCGTCCTTATCGAGCACGACATGCGGGTCGTCATGGATATCTCCGAACACATCACCGTTTTGGATTACGGGCGCAAGATCGCCGAAGGATTGCCAGCCGCTATTCAAACCAATCCCGATGTCATCGAAGCCTATTTGGGGCGTGGCGCGGCCGCGGCCACGCTGGAAAACTAGCCGAGCACGGAAGACATCTATGGCGCTGTTGGAAGTCAATGATATTCACACCTACTATGGCAACATCCATGCGCTCAAGGGGGTTTCCTTTGAAGTCGATAGCGGTGAAATCATCGCGCTGATAGGCTCTAATGGCGCCGGCAAAACGACCACGCTCCGTACGATCTCGGGCTTGATGGCGCCGCGCGAGGGCTCGGTAACCTACGACGGCGAAGTCGTCTCCCGCACTCGGGCGGACTTGCTGGTATCGAAAGGCATCTCAATGGTGCCTGAGGGCCGCGGCGTATTCTCCAAACTCACGGTCGAAGAAAACCTTGATATGGGCGCCTACATCCGCAGAGACAGCGGCATCAAAGACGATCTGGACGGCGCGTTTGAGCTCTTTCCCCGGCTGGAAGAGCGCAAGAAACAGCTTGCCGGTACACTCAGCGGCGGCGAGCAGCAGATGCTGGCGATAGCGCGAGCGCTGATGTCAAAGCCGCGCCTGCTGCTTCTTGACGAGCCATCAATGGGTTTGGCGCCGGTGCTGGTCGACGGCGTCTTTGAAACCGTAGAGCGCATCGCCAACGAAGGCGTGACCATCTTGCTGGTGGAGCAGAACGCTCACATGGCGCTGCAAATCGCCGATCGCGGTTATGTGCTGCAAAGTGGTGAGGTCGCCATCAGCGATACGGCTGCTAACCTGCAACAGAATGAAACCGTGCAGAAGACCTACCTCGGCATCGATTAGGCGCCATGTCATCAGCTGCAGATCAGGCCACCACCGCAAAGAGACTGGCATCGCTCACAAGGTCGCAGTTTTCGGAATTGGCAAGAGTTGCCAGCGGAAACGACAATCTCGACGCTGTCTCCTGGGACTATGAGCCGCTTAGTGGCGGCTTCGGCAGCGCGGTCGGTGGCACCGCGCTCTATCGCATTACGATTCACGCATCTTCCAGCCAAACCTGCTCGCTCGTCTTGAAGATCCTCTATGAGCGCAGGGACGAGGAGCCGAGCTCGCCCTATTATTGGAAACGCGAATACGAAGTTTATCGATCGGGCCTGCTAGACGAGCTGCCCGCCAGCACGTTCTCGACGCCGATAATCTACGACTCGCAGGACTTCGGCGACAGCTGCTGGATCTGGATGGAAGATATCGAAGACTGCAAAGATCAATGGTCCCTTGATGACTATCGAAACATCGCCGCGCGGCTCGGTCGCTTCAATGGAAACTGGCTGACGCGTCCCCGCCTGCCCACATTTGACTGGCTATCGACCAATTGGCACAGCGCTATCGTACCGGGGTTGACCGACAGCTTTGATAGCCTGGAGCGATTGCTTTTAAGTCCTCTGGCGCGAAGGGCGCTGCCACTTGAGGCCAAAGACGAGATCGTAGCGATATGGCATGATCGCCACTTATTTCAAGACGCCCTTGCTCAGTTGCCGCGAACGCTATGCCACACCGACGCCTTTCGGCGAAATGTCCTGCATCGCAACGCAGATGTTGTGCTGCTGGATTGGGCGCTGGCATCCATTAGCGCCGTTGGCGAAGAACTGGTCTGCCTGGTCGCCGTCAGTTTATACTACGAAGGGTTTACCCCCGAGTATGCCGATCAGCTCGACAAGACGGTCTTCAACAATTATGTCGCGGGTCTGCGTCAAGCGGGCTGGACTGGTGATCCGAAACTGGTGCGGATCGGATTCACTTGCGGCATGGTCCTGCGCGGGCTCGCTGGCGTTAAACAGGATCTTCAGCTCCTGCGCGATCAAGCCGGTCACGAGCAGCTCTTGCGTACGCATCGAATGACAAGCCTTCAGGACATCGCACGTCTGTATGCTGACGTGCGCCGCTTTCGGCTGCTGAAAATGGCGCGAGAAGCTAGGAACTTGCTTTCTTCCTAGCAGGCGCATCTCGCGGCGCGCGCGAGAGCGAGAACAGCAGAGCCGCTGCGATCAGTCCAGCGCCGATCCACAACGCGACAGTCATCTCTTGCCCGAGGAACAGCGCTGCAAGAAAAGCGCCCGAAAGCGGCTGGGCGAAGAAAAACAGCGAGGCCAGTGTAGCGGGCACCAAAGCAAAGGCGCGATTCCATAGCAGAAGCGCGAAGGCTGTTGAGACCAATCCGAGGTAGAGAACACCCAGGAAGACAGCCGCATCGACTTCGCCCAAAGGCCGCTGTGACAGTTCGAGGGCGCTGGCGGGAATTGAAAGCAGCAGCCCGCCCAACAAGGCGTAAACGGTCACTGTGAGCGTCGGCAGCGCGCGCCGCACTGAAATCAGCCTCACGAGCACCGAATATAGCCCCCAGGTGACGGCTGCGATCGCTAGGAAAACATCGCCCAAAAACGTCTCAGAGCCGAAGTCCGCGGCTGCGGGATTTAGGATGACCAGCACACCAACGCTCGCGAGCGCAATAGTGGCAAGGCGCCATACAGTCAGCTTTTCGCGCAGCAATATCAAGGCGAAGAGCACAACAAAGGCCGGCGATGCGCTGGTTATCAAGGCGCCGTTCACAGCCGTCGACAGGTCGGTGCCCACAAATTGAGCGCCGAGGCTGATCCCAAGACCGATAGCGCCGACCCCGAGCAACAACAGTTTCGTGCGACCGTCTGGCGCGGCCTGTCCTCTGGCCCGGTCAAGCGGAAACAAGACCAGCAAGCCCAAAAGAATGCGCAGCGTCAGCAAGGTGAACGGCGGAACCACCAATAGCGTCACATCAGAGACGACATACATGCCGCCCCAAATGCCCGCGGCCGTGATGCCATAGACTGCCCCGCGCCAAAGCCTCGATTTCGCTATCACTGTTCCGCTTATATGCCTATTCATGAACAAGCATCTTAGTCGATGCCTTATGACTGAGAAAGTCTGCGCCGCCATTGCCACAAAAGATTGGCGGTAATATTCGATATCAGGCCATCGACCCAAGAGTATAATTGATGGCACATTGAAATAGACGCGCGCCGAGGGTTTCTGTCATCAACGAGAGCTTGATTTATTTTTCCTATCACAACATTGATCTGGTCTACGCCTTTCAGCTTTCGACTTTGCTGATTCGTTATTATCGCAATGTCTGGCTGGATCGCTTCGAAATTGACCTGACCGAAGATTGGAGCGCGAAGATTCGCGAAGCGCGATCAGAGGCGACTGGCGTCATTATTGTCGTGACCGATGACTACCTGGAATCGCCTTATTGCCGCGCCGAGTTCGAGTACTTTCAGGGACGTGGCCTGCCCGTCACAGCAGTCATACCGCGCGATTTCTCAACCGAGACGATCGCAAACTTTACTTTCAGCGACTGGATCGACTTCCGCCGCTGGTTTGATGCACCCAAGGACCTCAGTGTAGAGAGCCTACTCAGCCAGATCCCGCAATCGGAAGCGGTGGCCCAGACCGGCGAGCGGCTCGATTATCTTCGGAGATTCATACAAGATAGCGAGCTGGCGCTGGCAAAGATGCCGACGTCCTGGGCGTCGCTGCGCAACGCTGACGCCCAAGGCGCTGCTGAGATACGACCACGAATGGTTCAGCCGAGCATGATTACGGACTGGGACTTCACCGGCGAAAAGGCGGAGAATTCAATACCAGTCGAGAATCTGCTGGCCTGGTCGCAGGCGGAACCACAGTTCGTCATTCGAGGCCAGAGCGGAAGCGGCAAAAGCTATTTCGCGCGGCTTCTGGCGCTGCAGCAGGCGCACGCTGCGATTCGTGATGAGGGCGAGTCGGTACCCATCTGGCTGGACATGGCGCAGTGGGACGCGAATCAGCGGTCGCTCAGCGCGTTCATCGAAGCGCAATGGCCACTGCTCACCTATTGGCAGCACTGGCTGGACCAGCAGCGGACATTGATCCTGCTCGAAAACTGGAGCGATTTCGCCCTCAGCTATCCGGCGCAGGTCTCGGAGTCGACCAAATGGATAGATGCCAGTTCAGACCAGCGCATCATCGTCTTAGCGGGCTTGAACGCAGAAGCGCTGCCAAGCTTGCCGGCCCTCCGAGTCAACGGGATAAGGGCGGCGCAGGCTCAGCGCTTTGTGAGCGCCTGGCTGACACTGGATCAACAGAGCAGCTTTCGAAGGATTCAGAAACAGAAGAGCGCCCTCATCGAGAATTGTCAGTTGGACAGTTTATCAGTTGGCGTGGAATTGCTGACCGCCGGCCGGGCGCTGGCATTCAATCAATGGCATGAGAATCCAATGCCCGCCTTGATTGCGCTGCGCGAGCAGCAGACGCCGACCACAAGCCATGGCTTGGATAACAAGCAACTTCTGGCCGGGCTGCAGCAACTCGCCTGGTCGATGATGCTGCAAGACAATCACCGATTCCTAGCGCGGGATTCCGCATTTAGCCAGTCGATAGACCCCAGAATCATCGACCACGCTCTGGAAATCGGCTTGCTGGAAGCGTCCGGAACGCAACTCCGCTTTCACTCGGAAGTGTTCCAGTGGCATCTGGCTGCCGAGAATCTCAAGAAGGATGGTCTAAACAAGTATCTGACAGAGCCAGCGTTCACTGCCGGGCGCGGTCGGCTCCCCAGCAAGTGGGATAATCTGGCGCTTGTTTTGGTGGACGGTCTCGCGGAAGACGAACGGATTCGCGTCATTGAACAGATCGCCGAAGTGGATCCCTTCATCGCGGCGATGTGCTTTAGACGTCACCCGGATTTACACGGTGGCCTTCAGGAAACGCTAATCAATAAGCTGGTTCAATTGCGCGCGCAAAATCCGGCGGCGCAGAGCGCGTTTCGCGACGCCATCGCCGATCTGCCGAAGGCCGACAAGACGGCCGGGCTACTGATGGGTCAACTCCGCCGATTCGACAATTCGCAGCAGCTGTGGTTGTGGGGTGAAATTCGCTCGCTGCCGCTTGAACCGCCAGTCAGCTTCCTCCGTCTGGTATCGGAAATCGATCGCGAGTCCCCCATATCCGTCGCCGATCAATTGGCGTCCTTGGGCTTTTCGCTGTCGCTCGCCTGTCTGGTGAAACTTTCTACCCATCAAGACGAGCAAATCCGCCGAAACGCCATTTGGATGCTCGGCGAGATCAAGTACCTGCCGAGCGCCATTCTCTTGCTGTTCTACCTTGAAGAGAGCGAAGGCAGCGACCATGATGAAGTCGTCCTGGCGCTAATGAAGTACGCCTATTCCGAGCTGCTGGTTCGAGTGCTTCGCTGGTCGCAAAATCAGCCGCAGCATCGGCCGGCGGTCATCAGGGCGCTCGCTGAACGCAAGCGTTTGGTGACGAGCCGGCTGCTTGCCCTGGCCGATGCGCGGCGCCTGACACTCAATCCGGAATTCTACGATGTTGTGGTCAACATGGATGAAGAGGATATCGCCATTGGGCTGGCGCAGCTCGCAGCAGAATCGGTCAACTTGCCAGAATCAATAGAGTCGGCCATTCACGCTAAGACCGGTGCCGCTGAATTGCGCGCGCGGATTGCCACGTCAATCAAGCATCTGCCCAACCGCCAGGGTTTCCAGCAGCTTCTCCCAATCATCAGCCGAGTCCTGAGCGATCCGCCCGAGTCGACCATTCGCGCTGGCAGCAATATCGAGGCGCTGCTCTATGGTCAGCCGCTCTTCGACGGCATAAGCGCGCAGGCCGAGGCCGCGACTAGCGATTCTATTCCTGCCGCGATTTTGGCTCAGTTGCGTCACCAAGATTGGGAGCAGCGGCGCGACGCTCTGAACAGCCTGGTTGACTACCCGGCCGGCGTCGCCTTGCCTCGGCTGCTGGAAGCGGCGCACGGCGAGGACGCTCGCATACGACTTGCCGTCTACGAAATCCTGACCCGCTTTGAGAACGAGGAGGCAGCGCAAAAGGCTGTTTTCGCCGCCCTTGCCGATCCTGATAGTACAGTCGTCGCTGCCGTGACTGAGCTGCTCAAGGCGATGACATCGATGGATTGTGACGCGCTCGTCGACTTGCTCGACAGCGAGAATCCAGCTGCCGTGGCGACGGCGATCGATCTGCTCGTCCACGCGCGCCATCGATCGGCCGCTGCCGAATTGCGTGAGCTGCTAAATGACGAGCGGATACCAGCTAATCGAAGCGCATCGATCGGGCAACTGGCGCGTCAAGCTTTGCACGCAATCGAATCATCGCTGACGGATAGCGACCAACCGACCACCGCTCCCGGCAAAACATCGGACCTGCCCGGCGACTTGGACTTGCGCGAATACAGTGACGAAGAGAAGATCATCCGAACGCTGAAAGTACTGCGCGATGACGATTGGGGCAGGACGCAGAAGGCGGCCAAATTCCTGCGCAGATTCGCCCGGCACCTGCGTGGCAGTGACAATCCGAAGATCTTGACTTTGCTCTGCGACGCCTTGAATGACGACAATTGGAGCCTGCGCTGGGCGAGCGCCGAGGCCTTGGCGATGCTGCAAAACACAGCTGCAGTTCCAGCATTGCGCGCTCGCATTGATGATCCGAGCTGGATCGTCCAGGTCGCGGTCCTCCGCGCGCTCGTCGAGCTGGGCGCAACGGGACTGGCAGCCAAGTTGACGACATTGCTTCAAAGCTCGCGCAAAGCCGTCCGCGAAGCGACCGCCGACGCCCTGGGAGAGATGGGGGACGCACAGACGATTCCCGCGCTCGGCGATACGCTCAAGCACGATACCGATGAGTTTGTTCGCTTTGCTGCCCTACGAGCCATCTGTCAGATCGATCCGAAGGGCGCGCGTCCTCACCTGGAACTGGCGCTAAGCGACAGCAGCGTTCACTTGCGCTGGTTTGCTATGCAGCAGTTGGCGCCGCAAATGAACAAGACGGATCTACCGATTCTGAAGCAGCTACTTAATGACCACGACAAGCCGTCTTGGGAAGACGAGTCAATGCATGACCTCGCCATCATGACGCTGCGGCGAATCGGCGCTGATGCGTCCAGGGCTCTTCTTGATTCTGTCACGCTCGCTGAGAAACGGTCCGGCGTATGAATATCTTCGTCAGTTACGCCCGGGTCGACAAGCCCTATTGCATCCGCATCATCGAGACCTTGCACGCGCACGACGTCTGGTACGACCAGCGCCTCTATGCCGGGCAAGACTGGTGGAAGGAGATCCTGCGCCGTCTGGATTGGTGCGAAGTTTTCGTCTATTTGCTCTCGCCGGATTCTGTGGCGTCATTGTATTGCCGCCGGGAATTAGAGATTGCGCTGCGGCTGAAGCGCGACATTATCCCGGTGCTCATCAATCGCGAGACTGTGCTGCCTGAGAATATGAAAGAATGGCAATATGTCGACCTCTGCGACAATCTGACAGTGGAAAACGTTTCGCAGCTGCTGAATGCGGTTCTCCTGGTGGAACGACAACGAGCCGCCAAATCACCGGCGCTAACTTTGTCAAATGATCCCGCCGAAAGCAGTCCCGCTTCCACAAGCAAACCGGCTGAGATGATCAGCAATGCGGTGAGCGCGCTTGAAAAGGGCGACTACGACAACGCCATCCTGTTGCTGAAACAGGCGAAAGCAAGCGGCTATCAATCGCGATTCGTAAGTCTGGACAAATTGCTGCGCATCGCCGAAAGCGCGGTTGTGGACCGGATCGAGACGCGTGAAGTTCAGCGCGAATACCAGCATATCGTTGCCCTCTTCGCATTCGAAAGCACGCGCAAACTGGCTTGCGAGGCCTTGGCGGAATTCAAGAAAGAATTCGGCGATTATGATCCGCAAGGCTTGCGCCGCCTTTGCGAGTCCGGCAAGCCCGTCTACGAATCGACTGATGGCAGGCCGCGCAACTCAACGGGAGCGCGCCGCGCAAAGCGAGCGCCAGCGACAAGAAGCGTTAACCCGTCAAGTCAGATCACGAGCCGCCCTAAAGCAATTCAGGCGAGCAGCCAGGCGATGACCAGAACGCGCGCTCAACAAGCGCATCCCACTGCCGCAGCAACTCAAGTTGACAAGGTGAATAGGCCAACGAGCCATTATTTGCCCGCCCACGACGAGGCCTCGCTCAGCGTCAAAGAAGTGCTGCCTATGCTACAATGGTGCGACGTTCCCCACGGCACGGTCACCATTTCAAGCATCGTGGGCGCCGATGAGGACTTCGGCGAAGTAACCGAGCAGGTGGACAACTTTGTGATGAGCAGATTCCCGGTAACCAATGCTCAATTCGCCATCTTCACTGGCGCCGAGGATGGTTATCGCAACCCGCGCTGGTGGGATTTCTCCGAACATGCGCGGCGCTGGTTCAACCTGCGAAAGGGCGTTGCCGATTCACGGTTCAGTGGCGACGCGCGACCACGAGAAAACGTAAACTGGTATGAAGCAATGGCCTTCGCCAACTGGCTCGATAATCTGCTGGGCATGAAGATCACACTGCCGACGATCGCCCAATGGCAGCGGGCCGCGAAAGGAGACGATGATCGGTATTTCCCCTGGGGTGATGACTATGATGAGGAGCATTGCAATACGCTTGAGACGGGCCTCAAGACCACCACGCCCGTAGACCGTTATCAAAAGGGAGCCAGCCCTTATGGCGCTTATGATATGGCGGGCAATGTATGGGAGTGGACCTCGAACACCGCCGCCGCTGCCGAAGCGGGGCGAGACTTCCGGCGCGCCGTCGCTGGCGGCAGTTTCGTCAGCCCTTGTGACCGCGCGCACACGTCCTTTCGCTATTATCTCGATCCGCGCGTGCGCTATTCTTCGATCGGTATTCGACTGGTCGGCTTGACCTAAACTTGAGTTCTATTCATAGCTTAACATCGTGGCCACTGTGATGAAGGGATAGATGATGATGAGTTCGATCGAAAGCAATCGGCGTGAAACATTGCCGCAGCGACCCGATATTAATATCGATATTGATCACTTGTCCGTGACCGGGCATGTGGTTTTCGCCGGTCGCGATGGTCAAGTGAAAGTGCAGACCGGTGGCGATGTTGCGCAGCACACGAACCAAACCGTTACCGTCGGCGGTGTTGAAACAACGCCACAGGAATTCGACATGATGCTCCAGTGCCTGCGGAATGTGGAGAACACCATCCAGAAGGAAAATCTGAAATCCCAAAACCGTGAGGCTGCCATGCACGACCTGCACACGGTTGAAGCGCAGCTCACCTCCAGCAAGAAGCCCAATCCGCGGATTCTCATGCGCGCCGCCAAATCGCTGCTGCGCTTTTCGCCCGCCTTGACCGCCGCTGCCCTTACACTCTTTGACCAGCCTCTGGTTGGCGCCATTCTCGCCAGCGTCGGGGAAGTCGCCATCAACTTCCAAGAGGCGCTCTCCGGACAGCGAGCCGCCAAGAAAATCTGACGAGAACGATGCCGTTTCTATCAACCCTTGGGGCGCTCTGCCCGGCCCTTCGCGCGCGTAACCTAAGTCCTCGGATGCACGCGCGACTGACTCTGAGATTCAGACAATAGCATTTGAGCGCCGAGCAGAGAAAATGAATCGTCCCGTTCAGAAATACCCAGCCAAGGCGATCACCGCGCCCGCGCGGACCGCTCCCAGCCAAATGATGATCACATCGCCGGCCGCCTGGCGCAGCTTTGTGCAGACAAATTGGTCCGATTTAAAACGGCAGGCGGACAACGCGGGGCTTGAATCACCTTATCAGAAGTTGGTCATGATGGTCTTTGCGCCGGTCATGCCGAACCCGACCACCAAGCTCACCTTGCTGCGGCGTCTGCTCAAGAAATTCCGCTACTGTGAATCACTAAGCAAACGCATGACAACGGTCTACCGTGATCGCAATTATTCGCGTACAGCCGAAGACCTGGCCAGAAACGAACTGCTTCCCGAAAAGCTCAACAGCGACGAGCTGATCGGCCTGGATTGGCTGATTGTCGCGACCGGCGGTCTGGATGGATCGGCGAACCAGGGACGACAGGCAATCCAATTCGCGCGTAATCTTCTGGAGACGATGCGCGAATACCGCGACTATCCCTCGGCCGTACGCGTCCAAGCGGGCAGCATCTCAGCCGGCGGTCATGTCATTTTTGCCGGGCAAGATGTCAACATCGTCGCCGAACGCTATCATGGCAACAAGTCGGCGCTGAAGGGCTACTTGGCCGCCGTCCGCTCCGAGTGGAATATCCCGACGACGACCATCCACCCGGCCTCCCAGCATCACACCCCCACCATGCTCCATCAGCTTTATACGCCGGTGGATATCTGGACCGACCAGCGCCAATTCCACAATGTCGGCGTCGAAGAATTGAACGCGCGGCGCTACCAGGCGATTGAGCGGGACATGGATTATGTGCGCGAGTCAGTATTCGAAGTCATTTCGGCGCATCCGCTGATCGTCATCACCGGCGCGGCTGGGACGGGCAAAAGCTCATTATGCCGCTTCATCGTTACGGCGCTCGCCTATGCCTGTGACCCGCGCGCGGAACAGCAGGACAAAGTCAAAGGGCTGGAGATGCTGGGCGCGTCCTGGATTCATGGGCCGATTCTGCCTATCTACGTCAGTTTACGCGACTTTGCCAATACGCCCGATCTGTTTCCAAAGTCGCTGAGCGCCGCCTCATCCGAGCAACTCCTGAATTATGTGAAGAACGCGACTGGCAATCTGGCGCCGCACCTGGAAGCGTATCTGACTCAATCCGATGTGCCAACGCACGGCAGCCTGCTTGTGCTCGATGGTCTCGACGAAGTCTACGAAGAGAAGGACCGCATCATCCTGCAGCGGATCATCGAGAATTGGGCGAATCGCTTCCCCAATTGCCGCATCATCGTCACCAGCCGCACTTATGCTTACCGTCATGATTCGCGCTGGCGCCTTTCCGAGCGCTTCGCTTCCGCCGAATTGGCGCCCTTTACCTGGCAGCAGGTCAAGACCTACATCGAGCGCTGGTACGCCAATGTCGCCGAGACGCGACCCAGCGTGCTCGGGGGACGCGCCGTGGCCGCCAAGCAGGGCGCGCTGATGGCAGCCGACCTCAATCAGGCCATCCGCGAGAATCGGGCGCTCTGGCCTCTCGCCCGCCAGCCGCTGATGCTGGCGCTGCTCACACTGATCCACGAAGACTACAAACAACTGCCCGACAAGCGCGCCGAGCTATACGAGCACACGGTTGAGCTGCTCGATCGCTGGAACATTCCATCGCCGGCGGACAAACTGCACGAAAAGCTCGCCAACATCAACCTGGATCGAATGCGGGCGGCACTTAAGTTGATCGCCTTCGAATTGCATTCCGAGCAGCAAAGCTATCAGCGCTATCCAACCATCATCCAACGCGCGCGTTTGCTCGACAAGTTGATTGAGCAGCAGTCGCTTGGCGGGGGCTTGGGCGCCGGGATTGAAGATGTCCTGGAATATCTGGCGACGCGCAACGGTATCCTGGTATCTGACGCGCCAGATCTCTACCGCTTTCCTCATCTTACGATTCAGGAATATCTGGCAGCGAGCGCGCTTATCGAATTCTACGACGAATGCAGAATGCCTCCGGAGCTGCGACCAGACAGCGCGGAAGGCTGGACCTTTCCTGAGAACATAGTCGCCCTGCTCTGCCATGATTATGCGCGCTGGCGCAATGTCGTGCTCTTTGCCGGCGCCATCATCGCGGCCGGCAAATGGCAAGATATGCGCTGGCAGCTCATCGACGAACTGCTGCCGACCAGGCTCAATGGTCCCTTATCAGAACAGGCACTGCACTGCATAAGCGTGGGCGCCGAGATCTGGGGCGAGAGCTGGCTGAAATCACGAACGCGGGGGCAGCTCATCATTGAAGCGCACTTGGTCCGCTGCCTGCACCACATCCATGGCGACGAACGAATTGACGCGCCGGAACGCGCCAATAACTACGCCGTGCTGTCGCTGATAAGCCGCAGTCAAGCGACTCGCGCCTGAAACTTGATATCGGCAGAAGGAGAAGCCGTGAAAACTCTACGTATTGTCATGCTCATCACATTCGCTTTCTCATTCGCTCAGGTACGGGCGCAAGACGAAGAATCAGAAATCCTTATCACGCGAGACAGCGGACCCGACCCCGCCGCCATCAAATTGACGCAGATCGCTGCTGGTTTCACGCGCCCGCTTTTTGTTACGCACGCGGGTGACGGTTCGAATCGCCTATTTCTGGTCGAGCAGGTTGGCAAGATCTGGATCCTGAAAGACGGACTCCTGCAGGAACAGCCGTTTTTAGACATCGAGCATTTGATTTCGCCTGGAGCGTTGACCCAGTCGTTTTCTGAGCAGGGTCTGTTAGGATTGGCCTTCCACCCGGATTATCGCCACAATGGCATCTTTTTCCTCAATTATACCGACCGGAACGGCCATACCATTGTCGCCCGCTATCGCGTTGATTCGGCTGAACCGGATGTCGCGGACGCCGCCAGCGGGAAGATCCTTTTCCAGCTGTCGCAGCCATATGCCAATCACAATGGCGGGCACATTGAATTCGGTCCGGACGGTTACCTTTACATCGCGCTGGGGGATGGCGGCGCCGCTAACGACCCACTGGGCGCGGGCCAGAATCTCCAACTGCTTTTGGGCTCAATCTTGCGCATCGATGTCGACGGCGCTGCACCCTACGCGATTCCTCCCGACAATCCCTTCGTCGGCGATACGGTGGCGCGCGCCGAGATCTGGGCTTATGGTCTGCGCAACGTTTGGCGCTTCAGCTTTGACCGCCTGACCGGCGATATGTACATGGCCGATGTCGGGCAAAACCAATGGGAAGAGATTAACTTTCAACCGGCCGATAGCGCGGGCGGTGAAAATTACGGCTGGAATGTCTGGGAGGGCAACCATATTTTCGCCGGCGGCAACGCGCCGAACCACGCCTCGCCGATATTCGAATACAGCCATGCCTTCGGCTGTTCGGTCACCGGCGGTGTCATCTACCGCGGCACGACGGTAGCGGATTTGCAGGCGGTCTATCTCTTCGGCGACTGGTGCAGCGGCCGAATTTGGGGATTGTGGCGCGATCACGAACTAGCTTGGCATGCCGATGAGCTAATGAAGACGAGCCTTCCCATAAGCAGTTTCGGCGAGGATGAAGCGGGTGAGGTTTACGTCATTGATTATGAAGGCGCGCTTTATCGATTCGATCCCGTGGGCAGCTAGGCCAGGGCCGGCAATTCATTCGAGTTGCTAATGCCCGCGCGCGTCCGCTTATACTGCGCGATCAAGGTCTTAATCTGCAACTCGATAGGATGGTAGCGCTTCATCACCTGCTTGCCTTCGGTTTGCAGCTGCAGCATCCGCGTCTCAATCTTGCGCAGCTTCGACTCCAGCTTGTAGTCGCGATTCTTCCAATCGATATAGGCAAGCGGCACTAAGAGAATACAAAATGCGCCCCAGCCGTACATGACCGAGGCGTAATCGCGTTCGCCAGTATATTGAAAATAGAAGCCGACCGCTCCGCTCGCCAAGACCAACATGACATGCAGGATCATCCGCCGGCCGAAGGCGCCGCGCTTTTGGCGTTTTTCCAGCTTGCGCAGGAATTTGTCGCGCTGCTGCCGCAAATCTTCCAGTTCGGCTCGAATGCTCTCGACGCGATCTCGCAGAGGCTGCCCCTCTTCAATGAAGCTATCCAGCCGATTCTTGACGAGCCGCGCCGCTTCCCAGTTGTCCATCATCCGGTTGTAATGGACTTCCAGCGCCTTGATCTGCAACTCAAGCGGTTGATAGCTTTGACGATATTGAGCCCCTTCCTGTTTCAGCTCGAGGATCTGATCTTCGAGCTTCCGCTGTTTGCGTGCGCTGCGCGTTCGCGGGTCTTTCCAATTGGCGATGACAATGGGGATCAGCACAGCACATACGGCGGTCAATCCTAAGGCAACAAGACTAAAATCCCGCTGGGTGTTCCAATAATAGAGCCCGACTGTGCCGCTCGCGGCAATTAGAACCACCAGTAGCCCAATCCGGCGCAAGACAAAAATGCGCTTCTTTCTACTTTCAATCTTGGATTGGGCTTTTTCGTACTTTGCCGTGAGCGCTTCCAACTCGCTGCGAACGCCGATCAATTGCTCACGCGCCGGCTGCCCTTTCTGGCGCAGGGCATCGAGCCGCTGCTTGAACTGCTGAATGCGCAGCCAATCGTCATACTGATGCTGCCCGCCCACAAACCACTCGCCCGACTCATCGTCGCCAAAGATGAAATGTCCGAAATCGAAACTGTAAGGCATCGGTTTGCCTGTGCTGAGGCTTCGTTCCAGATCACCGACCTCGTCGACCAGTTGTTCATGAAGCAGCAGCAAAAGATTCAAGGGCGCCGCCCGGCGTTTCACCTCGTCCGCGCTTAAGTCCGCGCCATTTTCACTCAAGGTATCCCGATGGAGGGTCAACTCAGTGCGCATCCGGCCGAGTTCCTGGCGGACGCGTCGGATACCGGCGGCACGTTCTCGCGTACTGAGATGTGGCTGAAACAGGCGCGTCACGCCAATCGCGTGAAGATCATCCAGGTAGTCTTGTGGCACTGGCTGTTCAATCATCAGGCAATCTCGTCGGCGCCAACTATCAATAAACGCAAAGAACGCCTTCCGTCTACTGGTGGCGAGTCATAGTCATTATAGCATAACCATGTAATGGCATATAATTATCAGAAGCCATAGCAATGCTATACAAAGACGTCCGTGGAGACAGGACTTGACAACAAGCGCGCTCTACCCATTTAAGTTAGATCCCGCCCTGCATGTAAAGGTTTGGGGCGGCCGCCGGCTGGCTGCTATGATGCGCAAGTCTCTGCCGACGGCGGAGCCATACGGCGAATCCTGGGAGCTGCACGACACGGCAGTAGTCGCCAACGGACCACTGCAGGGGAACCGCCTAGGTGATCTGGCGCGTCAATATGGGGCTGACCTTCTGGGCGCGAGCAACGACCCAGCCGAAGGCTTTCCCTTGCTTGCCAAACTCATCGACGCGGCCGATTGGCTTTCTATTCAGGTTCATCCAAATGACGAGCAAGCGCAAGCGCTTGAGAGCGAGCCGCGCGGGAAAACTGAAGCTTGGGTGATCCTGCATGCTGAGCCGGGCGCGCAGCTGGTCATCGGCCTGCGGATGGGCACATCGCGCGAGATGATGGCCGAGGCGATCCAGCGCAATCGGCTGGAAACGCTACTGGTCTATGTGGAAGTCAAGACCGGCGATGTCCTGTACATCCCGGCGAACACGATTCATGCTCTGGGACCCGGCATTTTGATCTACGAGATTCAGCAAGCGAGCGATGTCACATACCGCCTTTATGATTGGGGCCGGCTGGGCTTGGATGGCCAGCCGCGCGAGCTGCATATCGACAAGGGCCTCCAGGTGGCCAACCTCGAGTCGCTCCCCCGCGTCCGTCAGCCTAAGAATGAATTGCTCGTCGATGGTGAATATTTCCGCGCCTGGCGTCATGAGCTCGCTGGCAAAACGTTCAACATTGAAACCGGGGGGCGCTTTCAATCGCTGACTTGCATCGCGGGCAGCGCGCAAGTGGCTGTCAACGGACACGACGAGATCAGCCTCAACAAAGGTGAAACCGGCTTGATACCGGCTTGCATCCCGGCCTTCGTCATGCGCGGCAAGGGAACGGTGTTGCGCTCCTGCCAACATTGAACCACCCCCTCTGACAGACGATAACAAAGACTTTACAGTCCTCTGACAGGCTTCTGACATCTCTGCCAGACAATGATGATGTATCGACCGTCATCGAGGGGGGACCTATGGATTTCAGCCGTTACACTAACAAAGCGCAAAATGCTGTTCTCAAAGCGCAGAGCATCGCCGGCGAGCATCGCCACACCGCGATTGAGCCCGCGCATGTATTTCTGGGGCTGCTTGAACAAGATGAGGGCCTGGCGCCGCGCATCATCCAGAAGATCGGCGCGCAGCCCGCTGCCATTCATGCGGCGTTGAAGGACATGCTTGGCAATCTGCCGCGAACCAGTCAGACGGCCTCAGGCATAGGCATCGGTCGTTCAGCGCTGCAAGTTTTTAGTCAGGCGGAAAAAGAAGCGAAAAAGATGCGCGATGACTACACCAGCACTGAACATCTGCTGCTGGCGCTCGTCAAAGACAAGGCAATGAGCCCCCTCTTGCAACGAAGCGGCATCACATACGAAGACGTATTGTCGGCGCTGCAATCGATTCGCGGCAGCCAGCGCATCACCAGTCAGGACCCGGAATCGACCTACGACAGTCTCGCCAAGTTCGGTCGTGACCTGACCGCCGACGCGCGCCAGGGAAGACTCGATCCCGTCATCGGCCGCGATGAAGAAATCCGCCGCCTGATTCACGTCATCAGCCGCCGCACCAAGAACAACCCGGTGCTCATCGGCGAGGCGGGAGTCGGCAAAACGGCGATCGCTGAAGGGCTGGCGCAGAGGCTCGTCAACGGCGATGTACCCGATGGCTTGAAAGACAAAACGATTATCGCGCTGGATATGGCGGCGCTGGTCGCCGGCAGCAAGTTCCGCGGCGAATTCGAAGAACGCCTGCAGGCCGTCTTGAAGGAAATCGCCGACAGCGACGGCGAAATCATCCTTTTCATCGATGAGCTCCACAACATCGTCGGCGCCGGACGCGCTGAAGGCTCAATGGACGCGGGCAACATGCTCAAGCCGATGCTGGCGCGCGGCGAGCTTCGCATGATCGGCGCGACTACGCTTGACGAGTATCGACAGCACATTGAAAAAGATGCCGCCCTGGAACGGCGCTTTCAGCCGATCTACGTCGATGAACCGAGTGTCGAAGACACGATCAGCATCCTGCGCGGATTAAAAGAGCGCTATGAGCTGCATCATGGCGTGCGCATTCAGGATGGTGCGGTCATCGCCGCCGCGGCGCTCAGCCACCGTTACCTGCCCGACCGTCAGCTGCCGGACAAAGCCATCGACCTGATCGACGAAGCAGCCGCCCACCTCAAGATGGAAATCGACAGCAAGCCGATAGAGTTGGACAAAAGCGAGCGACAGATCATGCAGCTGGAAATCGAACGCGCGGCTCTCAACAAAGAAAAGGACGACGCATCTAAACACCGTCTGGAAGAGCTGCAGGAAGAGCTCGCCAATGCGCAAGAGGCACTCAACGGGCTGCTGGCCGCCTGGCAGCATGAGAAAGAAGCGATTCAGGCGATATCGAGCGTCAAAAGCGAAATGGACGATGCGCGCATTCAAGTGGAGCGCGCCGAACGCGAAGGCAATCTGGAAGAAGCCGCTCGTCTACGTTATGGCCTGTTGCCAGCTCTGGAGAAATCGCTGCGCGAGCGCGAGGCGGCAATAGAGGAAATGCGCCAAAATGGATCGCTGATGCTAAAGGAGGAAGTGGACGCGGACGAAGTTGCCGCTATCGTAAGTCGCTGGACAGGCATACCGGTTGCGCGAATGCTCGAAGGCGAGATCGAAAAACTGCTGCGCATGGAGGCGCGATTGCATGAGCGCGTTATCGGGCAGGATGATGCGGTCAAAGCAATTTCGGCCGCTGTCCGCCGTGGCCGAGCCGGCCTGCAAGATCCAAATCGACCGCTGGGCGCCTTCCTCTTTCTGGGTCCGACAGGCGTCGGCAAAACGGAAATGGCGCGTTCACTGGCGCAATTCCTCTTCGACGACGAAAGCGCGCTGGTGCGCATCGACATGAGCGAATACGGCGAAAAACACAGCATCGCTCGCTTGATTGGCGCCCCGCCCGGTTACGTCGGCTACGAAGAAGGCGGGCAACTGACGGAAGCTGTCCGCCGTCGACCCTACTGCGTTCTTCTCTTCGACGAAATCGAAAAAGCCCACCCGGACGTCTTCAGCGTCTTCTTGCAAGTCTTCGACGATGGCCGCTTGACCGATGGGCAGGGACGCACGGTCAATTTCACCAACAGCGTGATTATCATGACGAGCAATATCGGCAGCGCGCTGATCAAACAGATGGGCGAAGCCAGCGCTCGCGCCGAGCAGCGCAAGGCGATTATGTGCGAACTGGACCGTTATTTTCGTCCTGAGTTTCTCAACCGGCTGGACGACACCATTGTTTTCCACAGTCTCACGCGCGAGCATATCGTCGGCATCGTGGATCTCCAGCTTGCGCGACTCAAGCACATCTTGGCCGACCGGCGTATTACGATAGAGTTGAACGCCGCCGCCAAGGCCTTTCTGGCGGATTCCGGCTGGGATCCAGTCTTCGGCGCCCGTCCCTTAAAGCGCGCGATTCAACGAGAATTGCAAGATCCGCTGGCGCTGGCGATCCTAGAAGGGACGATTCGCGAGGGTGATCACGTTTGGATCGATGTCGCCGGGAACGAACATGAACTCAGCATGCAATCACAGACTGTGGAGCTGGCTGTCAGCTAAGCCGGGAGAAATGGGGAAGCAAACAAGGGCGGCGATAGGCCCCTTTTCTCATTCTTCTGGGGGCGGCACGGGCAGGTCTTCTTCGGCGGTGTCCTTCCACTTCTCGCCTTCGTCGACCAGCATGACCGGAATGCCTTCGCGAATCGGATATTTGTAGCCACTGTCATCGCAGACGAGCCAGCAATCCTCCACCAGCCGCAGTCGACCGGGGTCTTCGCCCTTGTCCGTGAAATGCACCGCCACCGGACAACGCAGAATCTCCATGAGTTCATCGGATACTACTGCCATCACTCGACCCCCTGGTGTTGGGCTTTAACAGTTGAAAATCAGTATAGCCCCCGTGCTAGGGCGCGTCAATTAAAATGACGAATTGACGCTGTTGGAATCGTATCGCGAGACTATAATCGAAACGATGCTCGGAAACAGGTCATGGATATGACAGCCCGTAGCAAGGCGCAGCGGTGCCGAAGAGGGAAGACGTCGACGACAGTCCCTTTGGATTGTCGAGACGGTTTGTCAATGCGCGACTCCCGAATGTCATTGTTAATCGGCATCATTGTGATGCTACTCGCGAGCTATTCATCAAGCGCACAAGTCCCGGAAGTCCCCACCACAGCGCCGGGCTCGCTCATTGACAGCGATGATTACATACGCGCCGACCGGCTTGGCATCACTTTTGTCGGGTTCATCGACAACAATATGGGTGCGGAACGCTACCGCAAGGCTCTGATTCTTGGTTCCGGCTGGACCCGCTGGCCCCTGTATTGGGATCGTGTTGAAGTTCAGCCGAATCACTTTGATTGGGCGGCCTACGATGCCCTTGTCGCCACGGACATGCACCATCGTCTGAAGACCAACGCCATCCTGCTCGGGCGACCCGCATTTCGGCAAGACGGCGACAGCATCGCCAATCTTTACACGCCGATTTTCGCCGACGGCAGTGACGATGGTGGCGCCGCGGATTCGATCAATCCTGAAAATCACTGGGCCCAGTTCGTCCATCACGCAGTCTTGCGCTACAAACCTGGCGGGGTCCTGTCACAGTTACGCGGCTTTGCAGCAGATCAGGGAATCCGCGCCTGGGAAGTTTGGAACGAGCCCGATGTACCGCAGTTCTGGAGCGCGGGCGGCGAGGCTTATGCCCGCCTGTTAAAGGTCGCGGCTATCGTAATCAAGACGGTTGATCCTGACGCAAAAGTCATATTTGGCGGCCTGCTTTACGCCAGCGATCAGCACTTCCTGTCAAGGGTTTTACGCCAGATTCGTACAGATCCGCTGCGAGACCGATTTAACTGGTTCTTCGACGTGATAGCCTTGCACAGTTATGATGATCCCTGGCGTAGTGGCTGGTTAACGAAAGTGGCCGCGGACACGTTGAAGTCTTATCAGATAACGCGTCCGGTTTGGGTGAATGAAACCGGCGTGTCAGTCTGGGACGATTATCCCGGTCCCGTATGGGCATTCAGCCCCGAACAGCGAAACAGGCTGGCGACCGCGCAGCAGCAAGCGCATTTTCTGGTCATGAGCGCCGCCTTCGCCTGGTCCAAGGGTGTCGAGGTGGTCTTTTATCATCAGCTCTACGATGATTGCGGCAACTATCCGGCCGGCACAGATTTCCCGCCGCATAGTGGCGAACTTTGCGCGAATGGCGCCTGCTTTGGCGACGCTTTCGGCATCTATCGAAACGTGCGGGGGGCGCACTGTTTCAGTCACCATCCTCACGCCAACACGCCACGTCCCGTTGCGCAGGCATTTCTGCTCTTGGCCGAGGTATTCGGAAGCCAGCCCTTTACGCCAATCAGTCTGACCGGCATTAGTGATTCCGTGACCTTGATCATTTTCCAGCGCGCCAGCGGCGAGCGCATCGTCGTACTCTGGAATAACACGAGAGAAGCGCGGACTGTGACACTCAAGGCGACAGGCACGGTCGCCAATCTGCGCTTTATGAATGGCGAAACAACAGCGCTGTCCGCCATCAATGGCAATTATACGCTTGATCTCAAGCCGGCGACCGACTACAGCTTCCCCGATCTTGAGAGTAATCGTAGCAGCGCAATCGGTGGCGAGCCGATTATCCTGGTGGAATCGCCCGGTTCATGACTGACGCAGGCGGTTTCCCCATTGGCGCACCATCCCTCCGTTGGTCGACACGCTTTAGGCTCCTGAATCGATGAGCGCCAGACGACTTCTGTTCATTGTCGCCAGCATCGCCGTCAGCGCGGTCTCGCTCGCCTTGATTTTGCGGGCTGTGCCGGTCAGCGATGTCATCGAAAGTTTGCGCAGCGCGGACCGCGTTTATCTGCTGCTGTCACTACTGGCTGTAGCAATGTCCTTGCTAACGCGCGGCGTCCGCTGGCGGATTCTGTTGAATCGTCGCATCTCAATTGTGGAATCGTTTCATATGATTAACGTGATGTTCCTCGGCAATCAACTGCCTTTTCGACTGGGCGAGGTCGCCCGCGGCGTCCTGGCCACAAGGCGTGGAGTGCCCCTGGTGACATCCGGCACCAGCATAGTCGTGGAACGCCTGATTGATGTGCTGGTGCTGGTGCTCGTCATCACGGTTACTGTGAGCCTTATGCCTGAGGCCCCCGCCGAGCTCACGGACAAGACCTCGCTGTTCGGCCTGCTCGCGCTAATCGGATTCCTCACCCTGCTCGTCTTCGCGCATGCGCCCGCTTCGGCGCATCGGCTGCTAAACAATCTGCTGAAGGCCGTTCCGCCCCTGCGACGACTTCCTTTGAAAACCATGCTCAGTCATCTTCTTGATGGGCTGCAGTCGCTCACAGACATTCGAACGCTGCTTTTGACAGCTGTGTGGACAGCGCTCGCCTGGCTGGCCGCGCTCTCAGCCTTGTATTTCTTGCACCTGGCGCTGGGCATCGAGGTCGATTTCGCGATAAGCGTGCCACTTGGGATCGCCTTGACCACGCTTAGCATCGCCATGCCGGTCAGCATAGCAGCGCTCGGCCCATTTGAGGTCGCCATCCTAGTGACTGGACAACTAGTCGGTATGAGTGACGTTGAGGCGATTTCTTTAGGATTTTTGCTGCACGGCATTAACGTATTCAGTTATGCCGTATGGGGAACCATAGGGCTTCTGGCTTTGGGCGCCTCGCCGGCAATGGCTTTCGGGGCGAATGCCAGGCAGTCAACGGAAGACGCCCAGTCACGCGCAAGAAACTCATGCGCGAATGACTGAAAGTGGCGCACACCGTTCTCCCGCAGCACGAATCCTCGTAAAGCTCGGGGCACAGTCAAAACTCTGACGGAATCGTCTGCGTATAAACAACAGCGCTAGCATAAGCGCCGCACGCGTCAAATTACAAAGATTTTACGAATGTAAAACCGTTTGCGACCTGATTCCCGTATAATGAGAAGTGGGACAAAGTATGGAATCTCGGTATCTCATTTATGCCGATGCGCTATAATCCAGGTTCGCAGACGTGATAGTTCGAGGAATCGCTTGTGTATAGACGATCGCGCTTGTTCTGGGCACTGCTGCTGGTGTTGAGCATCGCTTGGATTGGATTGGGGTCCTTCCTCACATCCGAGCTCTTCGACAGCGGCAATCTTGGCAGCGAGTTATCCAGCGAAATCCAATCGCTTGGCAGCGACATACAAGTCGACGCATTAGGTAATCTGCCGCTTCCGCTGTTTTTTCTCGCGAGCGGGTTGCCATTTGCTCTTGTCTCGCTTTTCTTCCTCTGGCGCAACAACAAGCGGGGTCCGGCTTCTGTATCAACAGACCCTGATAAGGTCATACGAAGGCAGGCGCTATTGGTATCCTTGCTGGCGCTGCTATTCGCCCTGTTCCTTTGGAACATCGGCGGCACACCGGGGCAAACTGGCCCACGTCCCGATGCGGATTTCCTGACGGCGACCCTGGCGCCTTTGCTATGGCCTGTTCATCTCTTTGTTACTTTCATCCATGAAGCTGGGCATTCACTCGCTGCGCTGATTACCGGTGGCGAGGTTCTCAAGTTTGAGGTTTCGCCAAACGGATCGGGAAGGGCGGTGACTGCTGGCGGTTACCCAGCGCTAATCCTGCCAGCGGGCTATCTCGGCGCGGCGCTGTTTGGCTCCGCTCTGTTCTTCCTGAGCAGCCGCAATCCCAAATGGACGCGCGGACTATCGATCTTCCTGGGATTGTCGATCATCGTTTTGACCGTGCTCTACGCCAGGCCCGATCAATTTGGCAACCTGACTGCCAATATAATCGGCATTGGCTTCGGCGTTGCCATGGTCGCGCTCGGCTGGCTGGCGCCACGCATCGTGAATGTCTTCCTCCTCAACACCCTGGCAATACTGACGGGCTTAAATGCTGTGATGGACCTGTCGTTTCTCGTCAGGTTTCCGGATGCGGGTATTGGCGATGTCATGAACGACGCCGCCGCCTTTGCCGCCGAGTATACGCCGCTGCTGCCAGGTTCTGTGGTCGCTTTCATCTGGTCCGCTATCGCCATATTCATGTTGGGCGCCGCGGTGTATTTTGGTTTGTTCAAGCCAGTGGGTGGAGAGATCAGCGACGCTGTCAAAGGGCAGAATTGATTGAGGACAGCCGGATCATATTCCCTTTACAATCAAAAGTATTCCGCTAGGGAGACGAGGAAAGTCAGAGTTTAAGGAGATAGATTATGTTGCGGGAGTTCGTAGAGCGAAAGGTACGCCGTGAAATCGTGCGCAGGAACTTCATTATTTCTGCAGCGGCATTCATTGGCATTTTTGCGCTGTGGTATATCGAGGCGCTGTCCGGATTGGCTCATCCGTTCCGAATGTTCGTCAACAACATTCATGGTGGGCTCACCGCCTTCGCCATGCAGATGACGGGCGGAACTGTTGAAAGTTTCACCCTCTCGCAGGTTGGCACGTATACGATCGAGTTTCGCGATGGAGCGGACGCTTTGACGATGTCGGCCGGTTATCTAGGCTCGGCAGCGCTCGGCGCCTTGATGTTTTTCCTGGTCAATCGGGCGCCACATCTGGTTCGCTTGATCGCCGGCATTACCGGCCTATTCACCATCGGCTTCCTGGCGCTTTTCATCCGTCCGGCTGCAACAGGGGACTGGATCTCGATGATTGTTTGCCTAGGCTTCGGAGCGCTGCTGGTGATTCTGGGCTGGACGGGACGCGGCGATATCAATCAACTGCGATCACGCAAGTCCGTCACGCAAATTGTGCTGACCGTCATTTCGCTCATGACCGGTTTGCATATTCTGCTCGACCTGCCCCTTGTCCTTTCGACACCGGCTTATGCCGGCGATGTCATCACCAACCCCGTCGCCTACTTTGCTGAGAATGTCATGCCCGCCTTATCCGTCCAAGTAGTCGCGACTATCTGGGTCACGATCGCCATCGCGCTGATGGGCATCGCCTTCCAATT
>JAAXID010000095.1:0-3302 GCA_012270545.1 Anaerolineae bacterium
AGCCCGATTCCCCTTCAGCCGTGCGCGTGGCGCGGTGCTATGATATGTTGTACTCAATTGAACAGAAGGAGGGCAGAGGATGGAGGTCGAACGTAAGCTGGCTGATATGGGCTTGGCCTTGCCGCCGCCAGTGAAGACGCCTCCCGGCGTCGTGCTGCCATTTTCCTTCGCGCGCGTTCACGAGGGCATCGTCTACATCGCCGGGCATGGACCACAGAACGCCGATGGCACGCTCGCTGGTCCCTTCGGCAAAGTCGGCGTCGATGTCACGGCCGAGCAGGGCTACGAAGCGGCGAAGGCGGTCGCGCTCTCGATGCTTGGCAGCCTCAAGCGCGAGCTCGGCGATTTGGATCGGGTCAGCGCCTGGCTGCGCCTGCACGGCATGGTCAACTGCGCGCCCGATTTCTCCCAGCAGCCCGCCGTCATCAATGGCTGTTCCGATCTGATACTCGCGCTCTATGGTCCCGAACGGGGCGCCCACGCGCGTTCGGCTGTGGGCATGGGGTCGCTGCCCTTCAACATGGCGGTCGAGATCGAAGCGATGGCCGCTATCGACTAGGCCTCACTCGCGCTCCAGTACGAGGTTCAAATAAGCATCGACGCGCGCGTTCCAACCGGCCGGCACATAGGTCGTGCTGTCCATTTGGAAAACGAGCGCCTCGCCCCTGAGCGCCGCCCCTGGCCGGAGATCGGCGCGTTCATACAGCTTAATCGCGCCACCGGTTGGCGCCGCCTTTTCGCCGATGGGCGCCGCGTCATGGGGGATTGACGCCGCTTCCTCGAATTCGGGCTTTTCGCTAGCGCCCGTCCCAGAGACCCGCAGATTGACGATCTCGACCTTCCGCCAGCGTATTGCATGGCCATAGGCGCGCTCGTGCGCTTCGTGGAAGGCTTTGGCCGCGTGCTCGTCAAAGGGGATGTTCAGTTCGTAAGCCTGCCCCTCGTAACGCATATCCAGCGTGGCGGAGAAGCGCATATCGTCCGCGGCAATACTCTCCTGACGCAATTCGGAAGCCGCCAGCGCTATGAGTTCGCGCTCCACCTCCCGCAGTTGGATGAGCTCGGCGTCGGTGGCGGCGCGCATGACCGATCGGCTGTAATCGATTGCGACATCGGCGAGCAGCAGACCGAGCGCGCATAGGACGCCGGGCGCCTCCGGCACCAGCGCGCGCGGGATATCCAGCCGCGCCGCCGCCTCGCAGGCCTGCAAGGGTCCGGCGCCGCCGAAGGCCACCAGCGTGAAATCGCGCGGATCGTAACCGCGGGCGATGGACACACGCCGAATCGCCCGATCGATATTGACATTGGCGATATCGACCACGCCCTGCGCCGCCTCCACCAGCCCTAAGCCAATTTGCCGCGCCAGATCCGCCAGCGCTCGCTCGCCCGCCGCTATGTCCAGCGTCATCGCCCCGCCCAGAAAATGCTCGGCGTCCAGCCGCCCCAGTATCGCGTTGGCATCACTAAGCGTCACCTGATCGCCACCCAGTCCGTAAACGACCGGTCCCGGATTGGCGCCCGCTGATTCTGGACCCACGCGCAAGGCGCCGCCGGCATCCACACGCGCCAGAGAACCGCCGCCTGCGCCGATCGTTTCGATATCGAGCATGCGCACGCGTGTGGGCAAGCCGTCTATCGCCGATTCCGGCCGCGGCTCCGGTTGCCCGGCGATCAGCGCCACATCNNGCGCCCATGACGCCGGCTGCTGGTCCGCTAAGCGCGGTGTGGATCGCCTGCCGCCGAACGCGGCTCGCTCGCATCACGCCGCCATCGGATTTCATGATGCGCAGCGATGTATCGGCGGGAAGCGTCGCTTCCAGCTCCCCGATGTAGCGCGACATCACGGGCCGCACGTAAGCTTCCAGCGCGATTGTGCTGGCGCGTTCATACTCGCGGAATTCAGGCAGCGCCTCGGAGGACAGCACCACCTGCCAGTTTTCGCCCACGATGCCGCGCTCCAGAATCCGCTGCTTGACGCGCCGCTCGTGCGCAGCGTTGACATAACTGAATAGAAAGCAGACGGCTATCGAATCAACATGATCGGCCGCCATTGCATCCAGCGCCTCATCCAGTTTTTCCTCGTCCAGAGGCCGCAGGACTTGTCCCCGGTGATCGAGCCGCTCCGGCACTTCATAGCAGCGTTCGCGTGGAATCAGCGGCGGCGGGATGCTCGGATGGATGTCATAGAGTAGCGGTCGATCTTGCCGCCCGATAAAGAGCAAATCGCGGAAACCGGCGGTTGTGAGCAGGGCAGCGCGCGCGCCTTTGCGCTCCAGAATGGCGTTGGTGGCGACTGTCGATCCATGCGCGACCTGCTCAAGCGCCGCCAGCCCGCCCGGCGTGATTGTCTCCAGCCCAACCAGCATCGACCGCTCCGGACGCTCCGGACTGCTCAGCAGCTTGTGGATCTTCAACTCGCCGCCGTCACTCAGCACCAGATCGGTGAAGGTGCCGCCGATATCAACGCCTGCTCGCATGAACTCATACCATTGAAATGCGCGATCATGATCACGCGCCCAATCATAACATCTGCTCACACAAAGCGAAAAGCAGCGGCTATGCTGAGGCGCTTACGCGTCGTTTACGCGCCTCTATCGCCTATCTTACACTGCGTTGCTTTTTCTCTTACACAGGCGGCGTACGATGAAACTGCCACAGAAAATCAGGCAAAGGAGAACTGAAATGATGATTCGCACGCGCAATCCCTACTTCCGTCTGGTCGACGACTTGCTGAACGACGCCCGTCCCTGGCTGATCAGCGGCGGCGAGTCTGAAGCCCGCGGCTTTGGCCTGGCGCTTGATGTCGAAGAGAACGCCGATGTCTACATCGTCCGCGCCAACTTGCCCGGCATCAGCCAGGATGCCATCAGCGTCAACATCCATGAAGACGTCCTGACCATCAGCGCCGAGACCGCCGCGGAAAACCGCGACGAGAACGGCAAAGTGCTGATCCGCGAGCGGCGCTTCGGCAAGTTCAGCCGCAGCCTGCGCTTCCCCACCAATGTGGACGGCGACGCGGTTGCAGCCAGCTACGAAAACGGCGTCCTCAGCATCACGCTGCCCAAAGCCGAACATGTCAAGCCGCGGCAGATCCCCGTCAACGTCAGCGCCGAGGGCAACTAAGCTCGCCATCAGTCACGTTCTGCAAGGGCGGCCCAATGGGTCGCCCTGATTCATGCCTGATAAACGCAGCGGGCGAATCATAGGGGCGTGCAGATACTGCCTGTCAGTCGCCCTGATATATTTCTCTTTGTTCTTTACGCCTGTGGCGAATCCCCCCAGCCACCGCCGCCCGGCGTCTC
>JAAXID010000095.1:3330-3802 GCA_012270545.1 Anaerolineae bacterium
ACATGGGCTGAATGCTTCCCGCCGACTACCTCAACCGCTCCAGCTCGAATGACGGTGTTGACGCCGCGCTTGCCGGGCGCGCCACCATTGACGCCATAGGGCGCCCGCAGCCGCCGCTCGGAATTGATCGTGATCGTCGCTGGAACCAGCAGCTCATACTCGCGCACAATGCCCTCGCCGCCGCGATGCCGTCCGGCGCCGCCGCTGCCCTCGCGCAAATGGTAGCGCAGCACCCGCATCGGTAGGCTGTATTCCAGCGCCTCAACTGGCGTGTTCAGCGTATTGGTCATGTGACAATGCCGTCCCGATAAGCCGTCGCCGCGCTTCGACGCGCCATGGCCGCCGCCCAGCGTTTCGTAGTAGACAAACTGCTCCTCGCCAGCGAAGCCGCCGACGGCGAAGTTATTCATCGTGCCCAGCGACGCCGCCGGCACGACTTCCGGCAGCGCCTGCGCCAAAGCTCCCAGTACAG
>JAAXID010000223.1 GCA_012270545.1 Anaerolineae bacterium
ACCCGCTAGAGAACTCCCTTCTCCAATGCTTTGGGATGCTCGCCATAGAGATGGCGAGAAGGGCCGGGGATGGGGTTAGAAAAGCAGAGTCCAGCCATTAGACACTCCCCGCTCCCAGGTATTTTGCCCTGCGGGGGCTCTCCCGTTATACTATCTCATGTCGTATTACAAAGGACTGATTCCAAAGAAGGGAAATCTACAATGGCCAGAAAGATTCTGATTCTATTGCTCATCTGCATGACGACCATGCTTGGCGCGACCGCGACCGCCCAAGACGACATGGAGACCTATGTGCTCGGCGTCGCCCTGCCATTCACCGGCTCATTCGGTACCTTTGGCCAAGACTTTGAACGCGGCATTGATCTCGCAGTGGCGCAGATGAATGCCGAGCTGGAGGCGGCCGGTTCCTCCATCCGATTTGAGACCGCCAGCGCCGACACCGAGCAGACGCCTGAAGGCGCCGCGCGTGCCTTGCAGACCATCGTCCAAACCACAGGCGCGCAAGTTGTCGTCGGTCCCTTGACGACTGCCGAAGTCCTCGGCGCCAAGCAATTTGCCGATGAAAATGGGATCGTCATAGTCGCGATGGCTTCGAGTGGTCCGGCGGCATCGATTCCGGGGGACAATATCTTCCGTGTCATCTATCCGCCGGATACCTTTTCATCGAAAGCTTTCGCTACCATTGCGCTCGAACGGGGCCACCAAAACATGGTCGTGCTGCATGTCGACGATGCCTTTGGCAATGGCATGAATGAACAATTCACCACCAACTTCCAGGCGCGTGGCGGTGGCGAGGTTGCCTCCTTCGCCTATGCGCCGCAATCTACCGAACTCTCTACGGAAACGGCCGCGATCAGCGCCGCGCTCGCCGGCTTCGGTGATACGGCTGGCTTCTTCTGTGTCTGCTTCCCGGGCGCGGCAGAGGCCTTTGTGCAAGTCGCGCAGATCGACCCAATCCTGACCTCCGTTCAGTGGCTGGGCAATGAAGCAATGACTTCGGATGAGATGCTGGAAGATCCCGGTCACGCGCAAACATTGGCAAATGCCAATTTTGTTACGGTGTCCCAATCGGCCGATACCACGCCCTTGACGCCAATCTTCATCAATGACTTCGTCGCCATGTTCGACAAAGATCCGGGCATCTTCACCAACTACGCCTTCGATGCCGCCAATATCGCCATGCTGACTATGCTGGCGGCCGGCAACAATGGCGCCGCCGTCAAGTCGATGTTGCCCTTCATCAGCAACCACTACATTGGCACGGCTGTACAAGCCTTTCTCGACGAGAATGGCGACCAGGCGATCGCCAGTTACGGCATCCGCCAAGTGCGGGAAGATGGCTCCGGCTTCTACGTCATAGGCACCTACGACGGCAACAACGATACCATCACCTATAAGTAATCCAGAGATCGCGCGCCTTTAACGTCTTTGCGCTTTTCATCCCTCCCTTTGGTTCTGGGGAGGGATTAGCATCTAAGAAGCGTCGGCTCGCTGAATAACCCAGATCGAGGGAATGCATGCCGTCCGCACTCTTGGTGACCTCGTTAGTCAATACGATTCAGATTGGCAGCCTTTACGCCTTGATGGCGCTTGGCATCACTTTGACATTCAGCGTGATCAAACTGCCGAATTTCGCCCATGCCGAATATGTGACGGCCGGCGCCTACGCCGCGCTGGTCATCTCTTTGTCGGGTGTGCTGAACCCGTTTATTATTATGGCCGCCGCCTTCTTCGTTGGCGCGCTGGCCGCCCTCATCAGCCATCTGGCTGTTTTCAAAGCGCTGGAAGAACGGCAGGTATCCCTCTACACGCTGATCCTTGCTTCTTTTGCCGTCGGCTTAATCATCCGCTATATCCTGTTCCTGATGGCCGACTACTTTAATCTCTTCGATCTGCGCATCGGCATCCCTCTGAAAATACTTGTTCGCGAAGGCTCACTGATCCTCTCCAATCTTTTCGCCTGGGTGGTGCCCACCAGCATCGTCATGGTGATTCTGCTGACCCTGCTGCTCAACGCCACGCCGCTCGGGCGCGAGATGCGCGCGCTCGCCAATAATATCAATCTGGCGCGTGTCATCGGCATCCCTGTTGAACGCGTCAAGAATTACACCTGGCTGCTGGTCGGCGGTTTGGCGGGCTTGGCCGGCGCCCTCTGGGGCTTGCAAACGGCCGTGAATCCATTGATGGGCTGGGCTGCTATCATCTCCGTCTTTGCCGCGGCCATCCTGGGTGGACTGTCGAGTTTCTCCGGTACCATCCTCGGCGCTTACGTGGTCGCCTTTTCGGAAAACACCGTCATGCTCTTTCTCAATGTCAATTACGGCGTCGACCTCGCCTACAAGCCAGCCATACCTTTTATCATAATCATCGCTGTCTTGCTGATTCGCCCGCAGGGTTTGACTGATCTCATCAGACGCGCTGGAGATCTGGGGCGATGATCAACATTGATATCGGCGCCACCGCCATCGCCGTACTGACACTTTTTGGCATCTATTCATTGATGGCGATCAGCCTCAATCTGGAATACGGCGTCGCTGGCCTGCCCAACTTTGGCAAGGCGCTGTTCATCTCGATCGGCGCATACACTGCCGGCATCACCTATACCCGCCTGCTGCCACTGCTGGCTGGCGCCGAAGTCATCCATCCCTGCGGCCCGACCATGGGCGGCGCGCTCCAATTGCGCTCTGAAATCATGGCGAGCCAACCGGTCGCTGGCTTCATCAACCTCGGCCTGACCCTGTTGATCGCCGCGGCAATCGCCGGTGTGGTCGGCTTCGCAGTTTCTTATGTCACCCTGCGCCTCAAGGAAGAGTGGTTCTTGGCGCTGGTGCTGCTCGTCGGCGGCGAGACCGTGCGTATCGTGGTGCGCGGCGCCGATGATTTCATCTGCTCGCACAATGGCATTTCCGGCGTGGCGCAGCCTTTCTATTTTGTTGATGACCCGCGCTCCAGCGCCTTTCTGTTCATGCTGCTCGCGCTGGCGCTGGCGCTGCTCGCCTACCTCTATAGCCAACGGCTGATTCACTCCCCATTCGGCCGCATGCTGAAGGGCTTGCGCGAAAACGAGGATGTGACGCGCGGTCTGGGCAAAGGCATATCGCTGGCGCGCGCCCAGATCATGCTAATCGGCTCGGTGATCGCCGCCATCGGCGGTGCGCTCTTCGCGCTGAACACCGGCTTCGTCAACACCAACGATTATGTCGTCAATCTCACCCTCGATGTCTGGGTCATGGTCGTGCTCGGCGGCATCGGCAATAACCGCGGCGCATTGCTCGGCGCCCTGTTGATCGCCATAATGGATCGCTTTACGCAGATCGGCGCCATCGTCTTGAACATGAGCAATTCGCCAATCGAATTCAACTACGTGCGCTTCATCGCCTTCGGTATCATCCTGCTCTGGATGCTGCGCTATCGCCCCGCTGGCCTGCTGCCCGAATCCCGCCTGACAACGAACGCGCATGATGTCGTCAAGCGTGTCATCGGCGCATCAAAATGACGCCCGCGCCAGAGCGCCTGAACACGCATCACGCGAAATCTGTAAGGGCGAGCCATTGGGTCGCCCGTGTTCACAACTTTCGCGGGTCCGTCCCTATATGTGAGCCTTTGCAAGGCGCTTCGGTGAAATAGGAATGCCCCTGCTCGAACTGAAAAATCTGCGCAAAGATTACGGCGGGCTGCGCGCCGTCGATGATATCTCGCTGGCTGTGCCGGAAGGCGCGATCATCGGCTTGATCGGACCCAATGGCTCCGGCAAAAGCACCTTGATCAACCTCATCGCCGGCACGTCCGAACACAGCGCAGGCCAGGTTATCTTCGCCGGCGCAGACATCAGCGATCTCTCCTCCGATGAGGTGTTTCGAAAAGGTATCGCTCGCGGCTACCAGGAGCCGTCTCTTTATTTCAAAATGACCGTGCTCGATAATGTGCTGCTGCCGGTCAAGGGACAGCGCGGTGAGCATCCCTGGTATGCCCCCTGGCGCCGCTACTGGGGGCATGACGAGACCGCCCACGCGGAGGCGGCTGTCACTGTGCTGGAGCAAGTTCAGCTCCTGCAGCACTACGACACCCTGGCATCGGATCTGTCCGGCGGCCAAATGAAACTGCTGGAGATCGCCCGCTGCCTGATGGGCAAACCGAAGCTGCTGCTCCTGGACGAGCCGACCGCCGGCGTCGCGCCCAAACTGGCTTACGAAATCTTTCAACAGATCGCGCGCCTGCGTGATGACTACGGCATCACCTTCCTCATCGTCGAGCACCGGTTGGAGATCCTCTTCGATTTTGCCGATTACGTTTACGTCATGCACCTGGGCAATCTGCTCGCCGAGGGCACGGTGGACACTATCGCTAATGACGCCACCGTCCGCGAGGTGTATTTTGGTGATTGAGCGGCGCACGCCCCGCCTGACGTTACCAACTGACGAGGTTAAGTTGGCATGATCGCCATCCACAACCTCACCGCCGGCTACGGCAAGCTGGAAATCCTGCAAGACCTCAGCCTGAGCTTCGCCGACCAGCAGTTCAGCGCCGTGCTGGGACCCAACGGCTCCGGCAAAAGCACACTGATGAAGGCGATCATGGGGCTGAACACGGTCTTCGGTGGCTCCATCAAATTGAAGGGGATTGAGTTGATCGGCACGCGGACGGAAGAGATCCCCCGCCTCGGCATCGCCTACGTGCCCCAGCGCGAGAATATTTTCAACGAACTGACCGTCCAGGAGAACCTGCAGTTAGGCCTGCGCAGCTTGCCGAAGGCGGACCGTCCCGCAGCGCTGCAGGAGTTGCTCGCTATCTTTCCCATTCTTGGTCGCCGTGGCGGGCAGCGCGCCGTCACCCTCAGCGGGGGCGAACACCAGATGCTGGCGATCGCCATCGCCTGGCTCAGCAAACCCGCCATCATGCTGCTGGACGAACCCAGCGCGGGCTTGGCGCCTGCCATCGCGAGCGATGTCTTCCGCATCTTGCAAGAATTAAGCGAGGCTGGGATTACGCTGGTGGTCGTCGAGCAGAATGCGCGCCGCATCCTGCAATACTGCGATTACGCCTTTGTCTTGCGCGAAGGCAAACTGGTGTTCCAAGGCAGTGCCGAAGCCTGCCTGCGAGACGAAGAGACAATCAAGGGCTACCTCGGCGTACATTAGGCGAGCAGCGCTTCCATCGCCTCCCGCAGTCGCCCGCTGATCCGCGCCGGCTTCCCCGTCAGCCGATTCACGAAGACATGCACAAAATAACCGACCGCCGCCGGCTGCTCATCGCCCTGCCTGAAGATGCCAATCTCATAGCGCACGCTGGAATTCCCCAGCTTCCCTACCCGCAGGCAGGCATCGACCACATCGGGAAAGGCGATCGGCTTCAAGAACTGACAATGCGTCTCGACCGCGAAGCCGACCTGCTCCCCAGCGCTGAAGTCTAGCCCGCCGGCTTCCATGAGGTAGCCGTTGATAACGGTGTCGAAGAACTCGTAATAGATGACGTTGTTGATATGGTGGTAGACATCGTTATCGCGCCAGCGCGTTGGGAGCGGGCGGCTGTGTCGATAATGCTCGCGCCGTTCAAGCTTCGGCTCGCGCCCTTCCATTCCGATCCCCGTCATCGTCCTTGTCGCGCTTTAGCCCTCTTTCAAGTCGAGCGCGCAAGAATTAATGCAGTAGCGCAAGCCAGTTTTGTCGCGCGGACCATCATCAAAGACATGCCCCAGATGCGAATCGCAGCGGTTGCAGGCTACCTCAACGCGCAGCATGCCGTGACTGCGGTCCTCATGGAGCGACACATTGCCATCCTCGACGACATCCCAAAAGCTGGGCCAGCCACTCATCGAATTGTACTTGGTCGCCGACGAGAATAACTCCTGCCCGCAAGCGGCGCAGGCATAAAGGCCGGCGGCCTTGCTGTTGACATATTTGCCGCTGAAGGGGCGCTCGGTCGCGCTCTGTCGCAGGACGGCGTATTGCTCCGCGCTTAGTTCGCGCCGCCATTCCGCCTCGCTCTTCTTGATCTTCTCTTGCATGTCATTAGTTCCTTTCACTTCAAGACTCAGCGACAGACTATCCGGCGAGTGTGAACGGAGTCTTGCGCCGGCATTGTAATTATAATAGAAGTGGCCGCTACTGTTTGCAAATGGTTCGACTTTGTACAATAGGTTCGGAATCCGCTGTTCGACGTTCTCAGGCCTACAGACATGGCACTCAACGAACGCACGATAAACAACGCAATTGCCGATTTGCTCAGCCAGACACGCTATGCCTGGCGTGGTGATAATGTCGTTGTGTCTGAAAGTACGCAGCAGCTCGCCGAGTCTAAAATGCTGCAGCCCGACATCTTAATTAAAGAGCTTTGGGTGCCGCCCGTCGTAATCGAGACTGAATTGTTACCCTCGCCAACGGTTGAAGCCGACGCGCTTCGCCGTCTGGGAAAGGAAGTCGCCAGATTAGGAGCAATTGTCAATTCAGCAATTTCTGTGCGCCTACCGCAAAGGTTGAAGGAAACGAGCAGGCAAAGACTAAAGAATGAGCTTAGAAAAGCAGATGACTTCCAGTTTGCCCTTTATTCCGGCGAAAGCGCAGAGAAATACGACCGTTACCCGGAAAGCGGCTGGCTGACAGGCGGCATCCATGACCTGTCCATACTGGCTCAGTCCGCTGCCATGTCGCCAGAGTTCATAGACCAAGCGGCGAATTTATTTGAATTGGGTATCAATCAAGCGGCACAGTATCTCAACGCGATCGCCAAAACCAATCCTGCCGCAGTACAAAATATCGCGGCGGAGCTGCACCAGCAAGACAGCGCGCAAACACGCCGCATGGCTATGGCGATATTGGTGAACGCCTTTATTTTCCATGAGAATTTAGCACGCGGTCATGGCGAATTGGGACAGGTGCGTAATTTGAACGAATTGCGGTCAGGAGAAATGGGCTTCCAGATTCCAGAAATACTGGAAGAGTGGCATAAGATTCTTCAAGTGAATTATTGGCCCATATTCGACATTTCGCGGCGTATAGTTCAAGCTATGCCATCTGCTCACAGCCGCGAGCTACTGGAGCAGTTATCGCGGACGGCGCAAGCCTTGCTGGTCAACGGACTGATGCGCTCGCATGATTTGACCGGTACCGTCTTTCAAAAGCTCATATCTGACCGCAAATTCCTCGCCGCCTTTTATACAACTCCCGCTTCGGCCGCGCTTCTGGTCGGCTTGGCGGTTAATGAAGATACGCTGCTCAACAATGTCGACTGGACGAATCCCGACTCAGTGGCCTCCCTTCGCATCGCCGATTTCGCCTGTGGCACGGGCACATTGCTATCGACAGCTTACCAGCGCATTAGCCAGATTCACGAACTGCATGGTGGCAATACCGAAGCGATTCATCCACAAATGATGGCGCGCGCTCTAGTGGGCTGCGACATTCTGCCAGCGGCGGCCCACCTGACGGCAACTGCTCTAGCCGGGGCCTACCCCCAAATCCAATACGATGAAAGCGCCATCTTCACCGCGCCCTACGGCGTACAAGCAGATGGCGAAGTCAAGCTCGGCTCGATTGACCTGCTGCGCGATATGGCTTTGCTCGAAGGCTCGGAAATCACGGCGAAAGCGATTGAAGCGACCCAAGGCGCGGATGTTGATATTTGGCGTTATGCCCCGCATGGTTCCTTTGACATGGTGATTATGAATCCGCCGTTTACGCGCCCCAATAACTTTGAACGCAGGATACCGGATACGCCTAATCCCAATTTCGCTGCTTTTGGCGCTACTGCCGCTGAACAGAAGGCTATGGCAAAAGCCGCAAAGGAACTTACTAAAGGCACTGTCCATCATGGCAGCGCGGGCGAAGCCTCTACATTCCTGGCACTTGCGGACAGAAAGCTCAAAATTGATGGCATGCTAGCTATGGTCATGCCTGTAACGCTATTGAGTGGCTCATCATGGGAAAGATGCCGCAATCAATTGCGCGAGACTTATGATGATCTCATCTTGATTTCGATTGCCGGCAAGGACAATACCCCATTGTCTTTTTCAGCCGATACGGGCATGGGCGACTGCTTGGTGATTGGGCAGAGAAGCGGTCGCCGCCAATTCAGAGCCACTTTTGTCGTTCTTAACGAAGCCCCCAGCTATTCAATTTATGGCTTGAATGTTGCCCAGCGGATTCGTCAGATGGTACGAGATAAGACATTGAGACGACTCGAAGACGGACCCAGCGGCGGCAGCGCGATTTACTTTGGCAACGACATTGTTGGACAAGCGATTGACGCGCCACTGCCGAATTCAGGTGGTTGGAAACTGGCGCGCATAGTTGATCTATCGTTGGCACAGAGTGCTTTTCAGCTTGCTACCAAACAGCGCTTTTGGCTGCCTACCCAGATTGAAACCAGCGCTCTCGGAATGCCAATGACGACGGTTGGGGAAATAGGCGAAATCGGGCCCTACCATTTACAAGTCAGCAGAGGCTATAGGGATGGTACGCGCCGTCCATTTGAGTTAAGACCGCTGCAAAGCGACGAAGTACCAACCTACCCCGTGCTGTCAGCACATGACGCCGACCGTGAAAGAACCATAATGTTCGAAGCTGACCACGATGGCATTCCTCATCGACCCAAAACCCAGGCGAAGCGGGCGCTTGCCGATAAAGAAATCGCCAATGTTTTCGCAACGGCCTCGCACTGCCATTCTAATCTGGATTTTCGCTTTAACAGCCAGTCTACAGCTATGCAATTCACCAAGCGAAAGACAATCGGAGGGCGTGCCTGGATCTCCATTCAGTTTCCTTCCGTCGACCATGAAAAATCGCTAGTAGTCTGGGGAAACACATTACTTGCCTTGCTGATGTTTTGGTGGCACTCGTCTAGGCAGCAGCCCGGACGCGGAGTGCTGACCAAGACAACTTTGAATACCCTCCCCATCCTCGACGTCACCGCCCTCACTCCCGAGCAACTCCAGCGCGCCACCCAAATCTTCGACGACACCTGCCAACTGCCGCTCAAGCCACTACACGAACTCGACATTGACGAAAACAGAAAACTGCTCGACCGGCGCTTCTACAGCGAAGTGCTCGGCTTGCCCGCTGCCATCCTCGCCGACGGCGGACCGCTAGACATCCTCCGCAAAAAGCTATGCCGCGAGCCATCCATACGCGGCAGCAAGAAATAAGCTATAGCGTACAGGAGCCACACCATGCCCAAGCAAATCGACATTAACGAAGTCGTCACCGGCTTCCGCTTCCTGCTGACCGAAACCTTCGAAAGCGTTCAGGGCTTTAGCGCCTATCTCGATAAAGGCACATCCCTCTTCGAGACGCTCGCCGATATCTCGGCCGAGGGCGCCTCCCAGCCCATGGGAAACTGCGCCACCATTGCCGCCCATGTCGCCCACACGACTTACTATTTGCAGGTGCTCGAAGACCGCATGTTCGGCCGCGACTTGAGCTATGTCAACTGGAACCAGATCTGGGAGGAAGTCAGCAGCGTCAGCCAAGCCGAATGGGATCAGATGCTTGCCGATCTGCGAACGACCTACGAGCGCATTAAGCGGCATCTCGATAAGGCCGACCAGTGGGAGGGCATCAACGAACTGTCATCGATGCTCGGCATCATCGCGCACAGCGCCTACCACCTGGGCGAAATCCGCCAGATGATGTGCCATCTCGCCACCTGATTCATGCGCCAGGTGACGATCTTCCGCGAGCCGGGGCGTTTCGGCGGCTGGCCCGCCAATTATGGCATGTGGCATTGGGGCGATGAGATCGTCCTCGGCTTCACCGTGGGAATGCACAAGACCGTCGCGCGCGGCCACGCCATAGACAAAAGCCGCCCAGTCACGAACATGCAGGCGCGCAGCCTCGACCGCGGCGCCACCTGGGCGATCGAAGCCTTCCAGGGAACGCGCCCCGGCGGCCGCGGACTTTCCGCCGACGAACACATGGAACCCGGTCTGCGCCTCGCCGAGGTGATGCACGAGAAGACCGCCGCCATCCCAAACGCGCCCTTGAACTTCGACCAGCCTGACTTCGCCTTGATGCTGGCGCGCACTGGCCTGGCGCGCGGCGTCTTTTCATTCTTCTACCTGTCATACGACCGCTGCCGCACTTGGAAAGGCCCCTACCGCCTGCCACTCTTCGGCAGCGCGGGCATCGCCGCTCGCACGGACTACATCATTCAGAGCGAACATTCGGCGCTCTTCTTCCTCAGCGCCAACAAAACCGATGGCGCGGAGGGCAAAGTTATCTGCGTCCGCACGGATGACGGTGGCCAATCCTTCCAGCTTCTGTCGGAAGTTGGGAGCGAACCGAGTGGCGCAGGCGCTTTCGCCATCATGCCCGCCGGGCTGCGGCTGCCCGACGGACCGCTCTTATGCGCGCGTCGCTGCCGTGACGGCGCCAGCGGCAGGAGCTGGATCGACCTCTACGCCTCCGACGATAGGGGAGCGTCCTGGCGCTATCTCAATCGACCGGTCGAGTTTCATCAGCCGGGGCACAGCGGCAACCCGCCCTGCCTGAAGCGGCTATCCGATGGCCGCCTGCTGCTCATCTATGGCAACCGCGACGCTCCCTATAACATCTGCGCGCGCATCAGCCCCGACGAGGGCGCCAGCTGGAGCGGCGAAATCGTCATACGAGCGGGCGGCGCCAATTGGGATATGGGTTACGTACGCGCTGCCCTGCTCAATGATGACTTAGTGGTTGCCGCCTACTACATCAATGATCGCCGCGATGGCGAGCGCTTCATCGAAGCGACGCTCTGGCAGCCATGACGTCAGCAATGTACTCTGTGCAGAATCGCAGCTTCTATCAGGGCGACAACCTGCCTTCCTGCGCGCCATCGCCGTCTACTCCCACAGCATCGAATACAGCAGGAAATCGCTGGTGGTGATGCCGCGTGGCAAAGAGGCCACCGCCTGCGCCATTTCAGCGATCGTCTCCGGCTGAACCAGGACAGACTTGTCGATGCCGGGGGACGCAGCCGCGCGCATCGGCGTATCGGCCGGTCCCGGCGAAATCATGACCACGCGAATCCGCTCCGGCTTCAGCTCAGCCGCCAGCGAACCCGTCAAGCCCTTCAATCCCACCTTGGCCGCCGTATACGCGCTGACCGTCGGCATGGAATTCGCTGTGACCAGCGAGCCGATGTTGATGATGCTGGCGTTATCGCTGCGCCGCAGATTCGGCAGCAAAGTGCGCGACAAGATGTAAGGCGCGCGCAAGTTCACCCGCAGAATATGATCGAGCTGCTCGTTGCTCGTATCCACCATCAGCGAGATCAGCCAGTCACCGGCGCAATTGACCAGGATATCGACCGTCCGCCCCACCAGCGCCGCGCCGAATGCCGCCACCGCCGCGTCATCGGTCACATCCAGCGCGTGGACGCTCGCCTCGCCGCCCGCCGCAACAATCTCGTCCGCTGCGCCCCGCAGCTTGCTCGCCGTCCGGCCGACCAGCACACAGTTCGCGCCCGCTTCAGCAAAGCGCAATGCGATGGCGCGTCCGCTGCCCTGCCCCGCGCCGGTGACTACTGCAGTTCGATTCATCATTCTTTCAGCCGCTCGCCAGTCTATTCGCCGCTGTCAATCAGTTGACGCAGCCGCGCAATATGGGCGGGACCGGTCTCGCAGCAGCCGCCGACTATCGCCGCGCCGCCATCAATCCAGCGCTTGACATCCCGCGCATAAACTTCCGGCGACAGGTCCGCGCGCGTCTCCAGCTGCATGACGCTGCCACGCTCCGCCCAAGCAGCCGGTATCTCGACGAAACCGTTGGCGTATCCGCCAAAGGGCAATCCGCTCGTCTGCAGAATCGGCAGCGCGGCCTGCACGCTATCCGGCGTACAGCAATTGATCAAAACCGCATCCGGCGCATACTCCCGCGCCAGCGCGATAACATCGTCCAGTTTCTCCCCGCCGCGCAGATCGGTGCCGCCGTGATCCACCAGCGTCAGCGCCAGCCAGGTGGTCTTTCCGCGCCCCTGCGCCGCTTCGAGGAAAGCGCGCGCTTCAAACGATGTGGACAAGGTCTCGCCCAGGTAGATGTCGACATAGGGGTCAAGCAGGTCCATCATCTCGGCGAATTGCGCCCTCGTCTCTTCGTAGGACAGCTCGAATTCATTGACGTAGCTCGCTTCCAGCGGCGGCAGGCTGGTGGCGATCCGTAGCCCGCTGTGACCCGCTTCTTCGCGCGCTTCAGACGCCAATTCGCCCGCCGTCCGCACCAGCGCCTCGAAGCCATCTTCCCTGCCCACAGCTCCCAGGCGCATCCGCGTCGTGCCGTAGGTGTTGGTCGTGATGACATCGGCGCCCGCCTGAATGTAATCGCCATGAATCTCGCGCACCATCTGCGGATCTTCATACAGAGCAGCTGTCGCCCACTCGCCAAAACCGCCCTTGCCGCCGCGATTGTAAATCTCCTGCCCCATCCCGCCGTCCAACAGAATCGGCTTCTGTTCGCTCATCATCGTTCATCCCTGGTTCAGCTATCGTCCCGCGATTCTAGCATGAATGACCGATCCTGCGGTACTAACACGGATCATGTAGCGAAATAGAAAATATTTGCTACACTATATATCGTCACAATACATGTCAAATGATATGTCGGTAGACAGTCATCAGGTCTCTGGACACACTGCACATATAATCTTTCAAACCATTGTAATGACAGGATTTCAGGGCTTAGCATGCGGCAGATAGAATTAGGTCTTAGGCAAGAAGCGCACGTCAAAATCGATGATACTGCTTGTAGATCAGTTCTACCAAATAGATCGCTTCAACGAAAAGGAAGACTGATCGTCGGCAATTGTGTCGACATTATGCGCAGCTGGCCCGACGACATCGCCCATTTAACCGTCACCTCCCCACCATACGACAAATTGCGAGACTACAAGGGATATGATTTTCCTTTCGAGAAAATCGCCGATGAGCTCTTTCGCGTGACTGCGCCAGGCGGTGTGCTTGTGTGGGTAGTTGGCGATCGCATCAATGGCGGGCGCAGTCTCACATCCTTCCGTCAAGCCATCTACCTCCAGGAGATAGGCTTTTCTGCCCATGACATCATGATCTACCAGAAGAAGAACACCCCCTTCACGCGCAGCAACGCCTACACCAACGCCTATGAGATGATGTTCGTCCTATCGAAAGGCAAACCTGCGACCTTCAATCCGCTCAAGGTGCCGACCCAGCGCCATGGTTACGAGATGCTGACGCACAACAAACTGCCCGATGGCATCAACAAGAAGAAGCTCGGCGAGCTCAAGAAGGAAAAGACCCGCACAAATATATGGTCTTATGCGGTGGGACTTGGCGGCACCACCAATGATAAAATCGCCTTCCAGCATCCGGCTGTCTTCCCGGAAAAGCTGGCGGAAGACCATATCCTGTCTTGGAGCAATCCGGGTGATCTCGTTCTCGATCCTATGTGTGGTTCTGGCACCACCGGCAAGATGGCACTTTTGAACGACCGCGATTTCATCGGTATTGACATCTCGCCCGAATACATCGAGATTGCGCGGCAGCGTCTCTCGAGCCTGGGCTTGTCAGTCGAAACTTTGCAATAGTCAACACGAGAATCTTTTTCGAGAAGGAGCGTGGCGACGGCGCTCCTCTCACGGCGGTCTGTGTCTATGCGACCTGCGCGCCCCTTGGATCATCCGAAGCAATAGACTTGAATGCGGGCGGCTCAGGAGTCGCCCCTACATCTATCATTTCCTGAGATAGGATTTGGACTGCAATATTCTCGATATTTACCACTCCCACTGTTGACAGCCCTTACCAATCGCCCGCGAACTCGCTACAATAAGCAGTAACGCAAAACCCCGAGCAGAATGAGCCGAGTTATGGAAAACGTGAAAATTCCGACCCTCTATCCCGTCAAGCAGGCATTGCCCAAGGGCGATCCCGTCAATATCGACCGGAGGCTCGCGGCCGATTGGGCGCGGCTCGGCCTGGCGGAAGCGGTCAAGGGCAAAGTCATCGCGCTCGGCTTCGGCAGCCGCGGCGTCGCCAGCATCGACAAAATCGCTGCAAAACTCGTAGCGCTGGTCAAGGAATCGGGCGGCGACCCCTTCATCGTGCCGGCCATGGGCAGCCACGGTGGCGCGACGCCGGCCGGACAGATTGAAGTGCTTGACGGTCTGGGCATCAGCGAAGAGACGACGGGCTGTCCCATCCAGGCCACCATGGAAGTCGTCGATACCGGCATGACCAGCACAGGCCTGCGAGCCTACATCGACAAGAATGTCTACGAAGCCGATGGGCTGATCATCACCAACCGGACAAAGATCCACACTGATTTCCACGGTCCCCACGAAAGCGGTCTGCTCAAAATGCTCGCGATCGGCTTGGGCAAGGAGATTGGCGCCCGCACTATCCATCAGCAAGCCACGGTCGGCTTGCGCGATTATATGCCCGTCATCGCCCAGCATCTCATGGAGCAAATCAACTTGGTCGCCGGTTTTGGCGTCGTCGAGGACGGCTACCACACAGTCGCGCACCTCGAAGGCTTCACTGCCGACACGGTCGTCGAGGGCGATCAGCGTCTCCTGCAGCTTTCCCGCGAGCTAATGCCGAGCCTGCCCGTGGACGACATTGATGTGCTGATCATTGATGAGATGGGCAAGAATATCAGCGGCGCCGGCATGGATAGCAATATCATCGGCCGTTGGATGGTCGAAGGCGAACCAGAACCGGAGTCGCCTCGGATCAAGCGCATCGCCGTCCTCGACCTGACGCCGGCCTCACACGGCAACGCCACCGCTTATGGCTTGGCCGATTTCATGTCGAAGACCCTCTTCGACAAAATTGACTTTCCCATCACGATGAAAAATATGTTCACCAGTGGCTTTTTGAAGCGCTGTTACATGCCCTTGGTCTTCGAAAGCGACGAAGAGACCATCCGCGCGGCGCTGTATGACGCCTTCCGCAGCGACCCGTCGCAATGCGCCGACGCCCGCGTCATGCGCATCAAGAACACGCTCGAGATTGAAAGCCTGTGGGTGAGCGCCAACATCCTCGCCGAGCTGACCGGTCAGGAGTCGATTACCGTAGGCGAGGGCGCCGCGCGCGCCGCCGGCTAGGTCTAGCTACCATAATCTAATTCGTAGAGGCAACCTATCGCGTCGCCCGTGGATGCGCCACGAACTATGACAATCCCATAGCTCGCAGATTCCGATAGCTGATCGCCAGACTCTCGAAGGGATCGCGCTGGCAGATATCCTGCTCCACCGCGTACCATTCGACGCCGATGCGCTTGCAAGCTGCTAGAATCCCAGCGAAGTTCATATTGCCTTCGCCCACTTCCGCCATCGCCTGCTGCGGACGGCCACCATCGTCGGCCCGAATCATCACCATGTCCTTCAGGTGGACCACCGGCATTCGATCTTGCATCCGCTCGATCCAGGCCACCGGATCCGCGCCACCATGCTGCAGCCAATAGGTGTCGAGCTCGGCTTTTACATAGCGCCGATCGGTCTCGTCAAAGATTAGCTCCAGCCCGTTCCTGGCGCCGAATCGAAGGAACTCGAAACTGTGGTTATGGTAGCTGAATGTGAGCCCGGCGCCGTAGAGACGCTCGCCGATGCCATTGGCGATCTCGACAAAACGGCGGAAGCCATCTTCGCTCTCGCGGCATTCCAGCGGCATGCCCCCAATCGCCACATGGCGCGCCCCCCAAAGGCGGTGCTGCTCGATCACAGCGTCGGGATCGTTCTGTAGCAGATCGACTGAAACATGCGTATTGCAGATGGTCAAGCCGTTGTCGTCGGCGATGCGCTTGACATCGGCATCGGAAATATCCCCAATCGCCGATACCTGCACCGCCCGGTAGCCGATCTCGCGGATCTTCGCCATGCTGGCGGCGAAGTCGTCCCGCGTCTTGGTGAAATCGCGAATGGTAAACAGCTGCGCGGCGATCTGTGTCATCTGTCTCTCCCGTTCTGATCTATGCCGGTGCTTCGGCGATGTATTGCTCAAGCAGGGCGGCGAATTCATCACCATCGAATGGCAGCTCGACCATCTGACGCTTGTGCGCCGACAAGATGATTGCGTTGTTGATAGCGACCGAATTCAGCCCCTCGTCCGCCGGCGCGATCAAATCCGCCCCGTGCAGAATCGCGTCGGCGAAATTCTCGATGATGAGCTC
>JAAXID010000246.1 GCA_012270545.1 Anaerolineae bacterium
GTATGGCGGTTCCCTCATGCCGCCCGAAGTCCTCGAAGCGATGAACGATGCGGCCCGCGCCTTCGTCGATCTCCAACTTTTGCAGCGCCGCGTAGGCGAACGCATCGCCGAGTTGACGCGCAACGAAGCCGCTTACGTCACAGCGGGCGCCGCCGCCGGAATCGTGCTCGCCGCCGCTGCTGCCGTCCTTTACAAGCGCCCTGACGCGCTCAAGTGCTTCCCGAAGATCGCCGCATTTCAAGACGAAGCGATCATTTTCCGCAGCCAGCGCAACCCCTACGACTATGCGATTCAGCAGACTGGCTTGAAATTCAGCGAAATAGAAGGCGCCCGCGCTTCTCTCCGCGCCGCCATCAATGAACGGACCGCCTGCATATTCTGGTTTCACGGCCGGCTCGTCCGCACCGATGATATGGCGCTCGGCGAACTGATCGCCATCGCCGCTGAACATGANNAGCGGCGGCAAAGACCTGCGCGGCCCGCAGACCACTGGCCTCATGCTCGGTCGAAGCGACTTCATCGAGTCCATCCGCCCCATCAGCAATCCCAATCACGGCTTGGGCCGCCCCCTGAAAGTCGGCAAAGAAGAGATGATGGGCTTGCTCGCCGCCGTCGAACGCTACCTCAAGCTCGATCACGCTGCCCGCGCCCAATACTGCGAAGAGACGGTGCGGATGTTCTGCGCCACGCTCAATCCGCTGCCCGGCGTCCACGCCGAACGCGCCTTCCCCAACGAAGCCGGTCAGCCGCTGCCCCGCTGCCGCGTGACGATCGATTCGGCTGTCCTCGGCAAATCGGCTGACGATATCGTCCAGGCCTTCCTTGCGCAGGATCCCGCCATCGCCGTCGCGCCCGAAACTGATTCGAGCTTCTATCTCAATCCAATGACGCTCAATCGCGGCGAGGAGATTGTCGTGCGCGCTGCTTGTCTGCAATTGCTGAGGGAGCCATGAACCGACCATTTGAACTCTACGACCTGCGCGTCACCGTCGAACGCATTGAAGGCACTTCTGTTTGCGGCCTGCAGGTCGGGGACTACTTCGAACTGACCGAAAGCGCCAAACTCCGTATTCCTGCCGGCAAGCACTTCTGCATCTACGCGCTCTCCGCCGTTATGCCCCTGCTCGCCGCCAAACAGCGCGAACTCAGCGAGAATGACTGGATGACCCGCGATACCGTCGCTGCCTGCCCCGATGTCGACGAGCGCCTGATCATGCGCATCGAACGCATCAACAAACGCATCATGGACAGCGACGAGCTAACATAAAGCGCCGGCGCGCATGACCGTTCTTCGGGTAAGATATAGGCAAGCACCCACAGAAGAGTAATTTTTGGACAAGGGGACAGCATGGCCAAGCAGCGAAAACACATCAAGGTCACCTATTCCACCCTCGGCAGCCCAGATCCGTTGCTGCACGAATACTTTGAAGAGGATGTCGCCGACCTGAAAAACAACCTTGGCAAGCGCTACAAGATGCGCATCAATGGCGAATGGGTCGAAGGCGCCGGGACATTCGAGAATCGCTCGCCCATCAACACCGACTGGCTGCTGGGGGTCTTTGCGCGCGCATCAGCCGATCACGTGGATCAAGCGGTAGCCGCCGCAAAAGCAGCCTTCCCCGTCTGGCGTGATACACCCTGGCAGGAACGCTGCGCCCTGATCAATCGAGTCGCCGACTTGATCAGCGAGCGCCTCTTCGAGATCTCCGCCGCCGTCAGCATGGAGATCGGCAAGAACCGCCTGGAAGCCATCGGTGATGTGGAAGAAACCGCCGACCTCATCCGCTACTGCGTGGACGCCATGAAGGACAATCAGGGCTTCGACCGGCAGCTGCTCAGCGAAAGCGACCAGCACTTCAATCGCAGCGTGCTCAAGCCTTACGGCGTTTGGGGCGTCATCGGGCCCTTCAACTTTCCCGCCGCCCTCACCGGCGGACCAACCGGCGCCGCCTTAATCGCCGGCAACACCGTGGTGCTGAAACCGGCGGCCGAAGGTTCGCTCACCGCCTGCCTGATATCCCAATGCATCGCCGACGCGGGCCTGCCGGCGGGTGTCTTCAACATGGTGCTCGGCGGCGACGAACCGGGCATAGCGCTGACCGCCAATCCCGATCTGGCCGGCTTGACCTTCACCGGCAGCTACGAGGTCGGCATGAGCATCATCAAATCCTTCACGACCGCGGCCGGCTACTACCGCCCAGTCATCGCCGAGATGGGTGGCAAGAACCCAACCATCGTCAGCGCCAAAGCCGATCTCGATAAAGCGGCGCTCGGCGTCATGCGCTCGGCCTTCGGTTTGACGGGCCAAAAATGCTCGGCCTGCTCGCGCGTCTATGTCGACGCGGCGGTCAAAGACGAATTCCTGAACAAACTGGTCGACCTGGCGGCCGAAATCAAAGTCGGCGACCCGACCGATGCCGATACCTACATGGGACCGATCATCAGCGAGAACGCGTACGAAGCCTACCAGCGCTACATCGACGAGATGGGCGAGGGCCAAATCCTCACTGGCGGCGAGACGCTCGATATTGGCGGCGGCTACTTTGTGGCGCCAACGGTTGTGACCGACCTGCCCGCTGATCATCGCCTCTGGCAGCACGAGATGTTCGCGCCCATCGTCGCCGTGCGCGGCATCGAGGGTCCCGATGAAGCGATGCGGCTGGCGAACGATGTCGCCCTCGGCTTGACCGCCGGCCTGTACAGCGAGGACCCGGCCGAGGTCGAGTGGTTCCTGGATAATATCGAAGCGGGCGTGCTCTATGTCAATCGCGCGACCGGGGCGACCACCGGCGCCTGGCCCGGCTATCAGTCCTTCGGCGGCTGGAAGGGCAGCACCGGCAGCAACAAAGGCGCCGGCAGCTGGTACTACTTACAGCAATACATGCGCGAGCAGTCGCATACGATTGTGGGGAGTTGATTCCTCTGTGCCGTCTGCGTCTCTGTGGTGAAAGAAGAGAGCGGCCCAACACATCTTACAAATGAACCCTAACCTTTTACTGCCCCGAAGGTCAAGCCGCGCACGATAAAGCGCTGTACCATCAGCGAGAGAATCACCGGCACCGTCACCGCGATCAGCATCCGCGTCGTCACGAAGCCAAAATCGATGCCGCGCACCGTGTCCGAGCCCGCAACCAGCATCGGATAGGGCTTCCAATTGCGGTTTGCGAGTATGCTGGCGAAGAGGAATTCGTTCCAGGCGAAGGCGAAGCAGATTAAGGTCGACGCCACCAAAGCCGGCCGCGCCAATGGCAAGGCGATGCGCAAGAAGGTCGTGAACTCGCTGGCGCCATCCACCAGCGCCGCCTCGCGCATTTCCGGCGGCAAGTCGGCGAAATAATCGCGCATGATCAATACGGCGAAAGGCAGCGTGAAGGTCGCGTTGACGATGACCATGCCCGGCAAGGTGTCAAGCAGCTTCAAATCTCGGAACATCAATACGAAGGGGATCAATGTCGCCACCGGCGGCAAGAAGCGCTGCGACAAAAACCAGGAGACCAGATTGCGATTGCCCACACCGTATTTGAAACGCGCCAAACCGTAGCCGGCCAGTGTGCCTAAGGAAGTCGCCACCAGCGTCGCCCCCAGCGAGATCAGCGTACTGTTGCGCAGCGCCTTGAACGTCTCCGGACCACCGGAGCCGAACTCCGTCTGCCAATTCTGCAAATTCGGCTCGAATTGCAGAAAGGGAATGATCGAGCCTTCTTTCCATTGCGACTTGAATGAGGTTAATACGGCATAACCGAAGGGCGAGAAGGCGATGAAGGTACAGATGATCGCCAGCGCGATGATGAGGCGATCGCCGAATGAGCTGCGCGCCGACACGATTGCTACGGCGGAAGCTTCGCGTTTTACAGCCATGCGCGTCACTGCCCCTTACTCGAAGCGCTCGCGTACGCGATAGAAATAAATCGATGAGACCACAATCGCCACCACCACCAGCAGATAGGCCAAAGCGGCCGCTTCTCCCAATTGGAAGCTGCCGATCAGTCCCTTCTCATAGGCATAATAAACATAAGTCTGCGTCACTGAACCGGGACCGCCGCGGGTCAAGCTGAAAGGGATATCGATGATCTTGAGTGACTCAACCATGCGCAGCAGCATCACCGTGCCCAAAGCCGGCGCGATCATTGGGAAGGTAATTGACCGGAAGAGCTGCCAGTTCGATTTGGTATCCAGCCGCGCTGATTCATACAAGTCATCCGGGACCGCTTGCATCGCTGCCAAGACAACGATGAAAACGAAGGGCGTCCACTGCCAGACATCGGTGAACATCACAGCGAAGCGCGCCGGCATCGGCTCGATAAACCAGTTCACTCGTCCCAGACCGAGACCCTCCAAAACATTGTTGATCGGTCCCGATTGCTCGTTAAAAAGGACCACACCCAGCCAGCCAAGAGCGATAGGCGCGGCGAACAAAGGCATAGTAATAATCGCCCGCATTTGTCGCAAGAATGGCAAGTTGTGATTGAAGACCCAGGCGACAAATGTACCAAAAACCAGTGTCGTCGCCGTGCTGCCCATGAAGAGAAAGGCGCTGAAGCTCGCTGTGCTCACAGCTTTCTTGTCGACCTTTTCTTCCCCGATGCCGAGGATCTCGGCGTAATTCTCGAAGCCAATATACTTGGGATTCTTGCCTAGTCGATAATTCGTCAGGCTCAAGCCGAAGGAATACACCAGTGGAAACAGTGTGAAAGCGAGGATCCAGCAGACGCCCGGCATCAAGAATAGGTATTTCGCTCTGCTATTGGTCATGGGCGCCAACCCTGAAGTTTTCCCGGTGTGGCGGACGTAGGGGCGGGGCGGTGGCTCGCCCGCACAGAGCCTGCGATGCAGGTAGGCGGGCGATTCACCGGAATCGCCCCTACAATTCTCACAGGGCCGGACGCCTGATAGGTCGCCCGGCCTACATGAACCCTCACAATGGAGTTAGACCGGTCTACATCCCGCTGTAACCAATCGCCTGCTGGTAGATCTCCAACTGGCTGTCGACATCGAGATCGTCGGTGACTTCTTCCCAATCTTCGGCGGTGTTGTCTAGCGCTTCTTGCGCCGACGACTGCCCGGTCATCGCTTCCGACAAGCGGATATCAAGCGTTTCCTGGATGTATTCCAGTGTGCCCGGAATGCGCAGGTAGGTGACGGAAGTCGGCTTGTCATAGGCGTTGGAGCCATAGGCGTTGATGTAGCGTTCCATATCGTCAGCGTTGAACCCGACGGCGGTGTAATCTTCCGAAACGGCCGTCCCGCGCGGAGCATAGAGCTGGTAGGTACAGCAGGGATCGACGCCTTGCCAGCCGGTGGTGGCGTTGTAGAAGTTGACCGATGGATTGGCGATCAGCGCCATGTAGAAGTAGGTCAGCTCCGGATTCTCGCTGAAGGTGGACATAGTCGGATGCCAGGAGCCGCCGGTCGTGTTGCCGACGCAGTTGGGATTCTCCGTGTCCGTCACGAATTCGCCGGTTTCGCGATCATACCATTCGCTGGAGCAGGGAATGACATCGGCGCCCAAGTTGCCCTTGATGGCGGAGCGTTCTTCGTTTTGCGACAGCGAGCCGACATCGCCCCAACTGAAGGTAGCGATCGCGTTACCGGTGAGGAAATTGTCCCAAGCCTCGCCCAGCTGCCAGCCGAATTGCGCTTCCTGGCCGGTGGCGGCCAATTCTTGCAAAAATTCCAGGGCGCGGACGTGACCCGGCTCGTTGATCAGCGGCGTCATATCGTCCGGATCAAACCAGAAGACGTTGTCGTACTTGGAGACGGCGCGCGGGTCGTCACCATCAGCCGGCGTCACCGCAAAGGAAGCCGCCAAAGTGGCGAAATGGAAGTGGCCTTGTCCGCCGGGCGCCAGGTGGAGGCTGATGCCATCATCGGAATCGCCATCGCCGTTCCAGTCCTTGCCATTGAAGAAGCTGGTGATCGCCAGCAGATCCTGCCAGGTGACGATAGGGAAGGGCATCGGCTCGCCGACCTCGGCTTCATAGGCGGCCTGCCATTCAGGATCGCTGAGGATGTCGTGGCGATAGTAGAGGAGCTGCGCATCGCCGTCCATCTGCGTGCCATAGGTCTCGCCGCCCCATTGCAGCAGAGCGCGGAAAGCGGGCGCCGTATCTTCCGGCGTCCAGTGGGCGAAGCGTTCATCGCCGATCCATTGGTCGATCGGTTGGATCCAGCCGTTGCTGATCCAGTCACCATACTGCCAGGACGCGCCGATGAAGACATCGTAGGTGTATTGCCCGGTAAGGAAATCGGCCGGGATAGTTGTGCCGAGCTGATTGTAGGGAATCTCTACGATTTCCAGTTCGGCGCCGGTGGCCGCTTCAAAAGCGTTGCGCCAGAAGTATATGGTGCCGGAGATGCCACCGCGCGAACCCTGACCCAGCACGCCGAAGGTGATCGTCTTGCCTTCGCCGAGGGAGTGACCGTCAGGGATATTGGCGTTCAGCAGCGCCTCAAACGCGAGCGTCTGTTCCAACTCGGTCTCGGCGACTTCGGGAATCGGAAAGAGATCTTCCGCCGTCTTGCCGAAGAATGTATCCTGCGCCGAAACGCCGAACACGCCGACCAGCAAGACAAATATCGATATAAGAATTCCTGCTTCAGTTCTCATGGATCGCTCCTGTCCCAATACATAAACGTTAGATGTTAACACTGAACCAAGACGTGCCGCCACGGCTCTGCGTCAAAACGGCTGTAGTATAGCAAGTCTGCGAAAGAAATGCGACAACATTTCCAAACGGGGTCAATCGCTAGCGATTACGCGGCACCTGTAGTCTAATCTATATCCAACAGGTGAAAGGGCAATCCTCATGGATATGCAGACGGCGCTGTCCGCCTTCTCTGTCACAAGCGACACCTTGAGCGATAGCGAAAAGCGACAGCTCGACGAGCA
>JAAXID010000040.1 GCA_012270545.1 Anaerolineae bacterium
TCGCGTTGGGATATCTTCGAAGCTGACATCAAAGCCGTAGTAAAGGCGATGCGGGATAACCTGCCCGCGCAAGATGCCCTTCCTGAAACGAAGCGTTCCGACAACACGCTGCCTGACTCAATCGCCGAGCAAGCCAAGGCAACTTCTGAGCGCAGGACAAAAGACGAAAGCGAAATAGCTAGCGAGGTCGACGCAGTTCCCCCGCGCAGCAAAATCGATGTAACGAGCGAAGCCCCGGACGCGACAGAAACCGATGTGGCGGTCAATCTCGTGAAGCCAACGAAGGAGAAATCCAGCCAGAAGAAAAAGTCGCGCCCGCAAATGGGCAAGAAAGCCGTGCGCATCGACATCAGCAGCGAATCGAACGAGCCGCAAAAAGAGGCTGATGCGGACGACGCTGCCACGGCCGACGGCGCCCTCAAAATACCGATCGACCCTGATTGACGCGCCCACTTGCCTTGGAGTTAGCCACATAGTTTTTCGGCGCCGCCCACTTTAATACCATACCAGCAGGCCGCCGCAATTAATCCGCAGACCTCGCATTCACGGCCAAGCATGGCTTCAGGTTGCGAGCGCTCTCCCGTATAATGTTCGCTGCTCGCCGGCGAGAGAAAGAAACGACATGCCCGTCATATTGGCTCACGGCGCCTTGGGTCCCTTCGACGAAATCATCTTCCTGAGCATCGCTGTCGTATTCTTGGTCATGATGGGCATAAGCTGGGCGCGCAGCCAAGAACTGCCGGATGAAGAATCGGAAGCGCCCGCCGAAACCCGCGAGCCTGATGCCGAACGATTTGAACTGGAATGAGGACAATCGCTATGAGACTGGAACATATCGCTTTCAATGTGGATGATGTAGCCGGGCTGGCCGCCTGGTACGGCGCCAACTTCGACATGAAGATCGTGCGCGCATTTGAGGAGCCGCCGTACATACACTTTCTTTCAGATAGCGCCGGCAAGAGCCTGATCGAAATCTACAGCAATCCGCTGGGCGAAGTTATCGATTATGCCGCGCAGCACGCGGTCACCTTTCACCTGGCCTTTGCCGTGGACGATATAGAGGCCGAGCGTCAGCGACTGGTTGCCGCGGGCGCTACGCTGGATGGCGATATTGACCATCGAGCAAACGGCGATAAACTGGCATTCCTGCGCGATCCCTGGGGGCACGCCATTCAGTTGGTGCAGCGCGTAAACCGCATGATTGACTGAACGCGGCATGACCCTCAACATCGAATTCGACCTGCGAGTCGAAGGTGAAGCGCTGGCGGAACCGTTTCTCGACAGATATGAGCTTGAGCAGATGTTCGATAACACGCGGCGATCGATCGGCGCGGGCCTGCGGCGAAAATTTGCCGACATCGTCTGTGAAGAGCATGCCCAAGCGCCAAAATTCATCATCAGCGGCGTCTATGACAATGCAATCGAAGAGCTGGATATCCAGTATCACGTGGATACCTGCTGTCAACGTTTCCTGCTGCGCGTCATGCAAGTCCTGAATCAACGCGCCTGAGCGATTTACTGAAGAGAGGTCCTTCATGCGAGTTCTTTTGCAGCGCGTAACTGCCGGTTCGGTTCAAGTTGACGGCGAAGTTACCGGAGAAATCAACAGCGGCTTTGTCGCCTTGGTCGGCGTTACGCATTCTGACAGCGAGGCGGAAGCGGAGAAGCTGGCGAACAAGACAGCAAACCTGCGCGTCTTCTCCGACAGCGACGGCAAGATGAATCGGTCGCTTATGGACGTGGCTGGCGGCGTCTTGGTCGTCTCGCAATTCACGCTCTATGCCGATGCGCGCAAAGGACGCCGGCCCAGTTACATTCAGGCCGCGCAGCCCGATATCGCCGAGCCGCTCGTTCGGCGCTTCGCGGAATGCTTGGCGCAGGCGGGTGTGCAGCAAGTGGCGCATGGCGTCTTCGGCGCGCTGATGCAGGTGGCCATCCACAATGACGGACCGGTGACCATCATGCTGGACAGCGACCATCTGTAATAGTCGCAATCAGTCCCGCTTAAGCGCTCGGGAAAAAGAAAAGGGGCGACCCCCGTGGATCGCCCGCTGTGGTTGCTTTACTTCAAGCTGCGTTATTCGTCATCCGATTCGCGCAGGGGCAGCACATTCGGCCATACCGATGCGTGATGCTCGTAGGCGTCAATGCCGATTCTGTCCGCCTCGGGATCGACATGCAAGACGTCGAGGGCCTTCAATACAGCGAACATGATGTAGCTGGTAACGCCGACCCACACGGCAACGCCAACCACGCCAACGACTTGAGCCCCAAGCAGGTCCAGTGAACCACCGTCAAAGAGGCTAGGCGCGCCCAATAATGCCTGCGAACCAACGATGCCGATCATCAAGGTGCCGAATGCGCCACATGCGCCGTGCACCGAGAAGGCGCCGACCGCATCATCGATCTTCATCGACTCAATGACGCCGATTGAAATCACCAGCACGATGCCGGACAGAACCCCAATGACGATGGCGTTGATCGGCGTAACGAAGGCGCAGCCGGCCGTGATACCAACCAGACCGGCCAGCGAGCCGTTCAGAATGAAACTGACATTCCAGGTCTTGGTGACGAAGTAAGTGTGGAACATCGCGCCCAGCGCGCCAGCGGCCGCCGCAAGCGTAGTGTTAACGGCGACCAGCCCCAGCTGATTCACGTCGCCCGCGCCCAGGGTGGAGCCGACATTAAAGCCGTACCAGCCAACCCAGAGTATGAAAGTACCCAGGGACGCAATCGCCAGATTGGAGGCAGCGGGCGGGCGACCAAATACGCGACCGGCGCGGGGTCCCAACATATAGGCGCCCATCAGCGCGACGATGCCGCCGGTCATGTGAACAACGGTCGAGCCAGCAAAGTCCATGAAACCAGCCTCGGTGACCCAGCCGCCGCCCCAAGTCCAGAAAACAACCACCGGATAGATGACCGCGCCCAAGATCGCGCTGTAGATCAACTTGCCGACAAAGTTCGTTCGTTCGGCCATGGCGCCCGTGGCGATGGTGGCCGCCGCGCCGGCAAAGGCGAACTGGAAGAAGAAGTTCACAAACAGCGAACCGTCGCCTTCTCCCGCGCCGGTTGCGCCGCCTAGAAATAGCTGTATCTCTCCCAGAATCGAACTGCCGACCCCAGCTTCCGCATCGTAAGCGCCAAAGGCGATGCCATAGCCAACGATGAAGAACACGAGACCGGTGACACAGGCATCCATGAAGTTTTCGGCAAGCGAGTTGACCACTCCCGTCTCACGGATCATCCCGCCTTCCAGCATGGCGAAGCCGGCCTGCATGAAGAAGACCAGGAAGCCCGCCAGCAGAATCCAAACGTGATCGAGGTTCGTCTGTACCGCCTCAACATTTTCCTGCACAGCGGCAATCGTCAGTTCCGCCGCCATTGTTTCTTCAGCGTCCGCGTCCGCCGCCGGCGGATCGTCTTGTGCGATTGTGCCAAAACCGAAGCTATAAAGGATTACCAGCCCTAGGAATATCGAGACCAAGCGATAAATCATCTTGCGCTTGCTGCCAGATCCGGCCTTGCGTTTATCCATTTTCCCCTCCGCACTGACGACCTAACTGTCAACTCGTTCATGTCGTTGAGTGTAAGTGAGGAAGGCAGCAGAGATAAGCGCAATAATCTCCCAATTCCCAGCAAACATTTTAGTTATTTATTACAAAACACAGATTGGCAGACGGTTATATAGCGGAAAAAAAGTGCCTGTACGCGCTTCTAAAGCAGGATCGGAAGCCGTTATTTTCACCTCGTTTGTAATCAGCGTACAAAGAATCGGCCTCGCGGGGTCGACCTTACGACATCAGAGGTCGATTTTCACACAGGGAGCCGGCCTCAACGCGCATTTTGCGACACTGCGCAGTGACAGCCAGAGCGAGAACCAATGGTGGCCAGGCGCTATTTGTAAGTTTTCACCTATAGAGATCGCCAAGGACTGCGCTTAATCAACAAGCGCCTCATGTCTGATCGCTTTCAGTCGCTTCATAACATCATTGGCGCCGCGTCCGAAATAAGCGTAGAGCGTCTTGTATTCACGGTAGAGCCGATCGTATATCTTCTGATTCGTCGCTATCGGCCTTACCACTTCGTCCTTCAACTTGCCCATCTTCTCCGCCGCCGCCTGAATGTTCGGATAGATGCCGGCGGCGACGGCAGCGTGCATCGCCGAACCCAGCGCCGGCGCCTGTGCCGATCCCGACAGCTTGAAGGTTCGGCCAGTGACATCGGCGTAAATCTGACGCAGCAGCGCATTCTTCTCCGGCAGGCCACCGGCGGCCACCAGCTCCCGAACTTCGACGCCTCGCGCTTCGAAGGCTTCGATGATCTCGCGCGTGCCGAAAGCTGTTGCTTCAATCAGCGCGCGGTAGACATCGGGCGCCCGCGTCGCCAGATTCATTCCCAGCATCATACCTGTCAAATCGACATCGACCAGTGTGCTGCGATTGCCATTCCACCAGTCGAGAGCGATCAAGCCGTGCTCGCCCACCTTTTGTTTGGCCGCTTCCCGCTCCAGGTACTCGTGCAAGTTGAGCCCAGCTGCACCCGCGGCGATGTGATACGCCGGCGGCACAGCGTGATCGACGAACCAGGCGAAGATATCGCCGACCGCGCTTTGCCCCGCCTCGTACCCATATAGCCCCGGGATGATGCCGCCCATGACGACGCCGCACATCCCGTCAACCTCGCCCAGCTCCGTTCCCGACAAGATGTGACAGCATGACGTGCCCATGACCAGCACCATAATGCCCGGGTCGGTCGCCTTGACGGCCGGGGCAGTAACATGCGCATCGACATTGGCAACCGCGACGGCAACCCCGGCCGGCAGCCCCATCATCTCCGCCATTTGAGGCCTCAGCTCACCCGCTTTGGAGCCGAGTTCGGCGAATTTGCGGCCCACTTTTTCGTCCACAACATTTTCGAAGGCCGGGTCCAACGCTTTGAAATACGCTGTGCTGGGAAAGTCCCCATCTTGCACCATCGCCTTGTAACCCGCCGTGCAGGTATTGCGAGTCTCGACGCCGGTCAGCTGCCAGATCACCCAATCGGCGGCCTCGATGAAACGGTCGATTTTCGCGTAGATATCGGGCCGCTCCTGCAAGATCTGCAGCAATTTGCTAAAGAACCATTCGGATGAGATTTTGCCCCCGTAACGCGGCAGCCAGGTCTCGCCCAGTTGACGCGCCGTTTCGTTGATCTGGTCCGCTTGACGCTGCGCCGCGTGATGCTTCCAGAGTTTGATATAAGCGTGCGGCTCATCTTTTAGCTCGGGCAGAAAACATAGCGGTGTGCCATCGCTTTTCGTCGGCATTGGCGAGCTGGCGGTGAAGTCAATGGCGATGCCTTTGACCGCGGAGGGATCGATGCCGCTCCGCCGCAAGACGGCCGGCACTGTATGGGCGAAGACATCGAGATAATCTTGCGGGTGCTGCAGCGCCCAATCGGGCGGCAGCTGCAGGCCACTCGGCAATTCCGCATCCATCACAGCGTGCGGATAATCAAAGACGGATTCCGCCACTTCGTTTCCGTCGCGCGCGTCTACCAAAACTGCCCGACCGGAAAGCGTGCCAAAATCTAATCCAATGGTGTACATAGGCTTGCCTCTAATCCATCAAGTCCGAATCCAGTTCTATTTTCACCAATCGCCCATCAATTGGCAAATGATGAGGATTAAAGCAAGCGGCCCGATGTAAATTAGCGAACTTGTTATTTCTATGAAAGCGCGGGAGTGGCAAATATCGTCCTGCACGGTTACGTCAACCGCTATCAGCAACTCCAGGAGGGAATGATGCCGAAACCAGCAGGCGATCATGTACAGGTCCTGGTGAATGGCTATGAACTCACCGGCGACAGCAACCGCATCAGCATCCATGAGAGTCGCGATCTCTTTGATATCACCGCCTCCGGCGATGCGTTTCCAGGACTGACGCGTAACGTGGGCGACATCGCTTTTGTTCAGGAAGGACAGAATATTCTCGTAGCGGAGATCCAGGCAATCAAGATTGTTGCGCTCGGCGAAAGCGTAGCAGCAGGCATAGGTATGGAGATAGACCTGAGGATGCCGTGTTACTTCAATTGGGCGTCATGGTGCTGCCGGCGAAGCTCATGATGTGCGCCGACAGTTGCTGCCGCCTGGGCTTCGGGCGGCGGGATTTGCCGCGCGCCCTGTAAGCGTTTGAGCAGTTTGTTGTGGATCCCTTGCGTTGAGTTAGTCTCAGTCAAATGCCATAAAGCTCACGCGCATTATCGGAGAGAATCATCTTTGCTGATTCCTGCGCCTGCGCCGCAGACATGAAACCATCATTGATGAGAGCCTGCAGCGCCTGTGCCAGCGCCTGTTTGCCCAGCAATGCGCTCGTATAGAATGGCTCGGGCGAGCCGTAGGTATCGGAACCGTAGCAGACGCGAGAGGGTGGCGCCATTTCCAGCACTTCGGCGATGATGCGCGCGCCCGCATTGCCGGCGAAGGGCAATCCTTCCGAAAGATCGCACCAGATATTGGGCAGCACATTGGCAATGTAGCCAGCTTCGGCGTGATAGGGATAACCCGTGTGCACCAACAGAAACTTGCAGGCGCGATAAGCCGGGTAGCGCAGAAGTTCCATCAGCAGGGCCGGGCGACAAGCCGCAAGATGCACTTCCCAATCACCCATGCCCGTATGTACCTGAAAGGGCACGTCAAATTCGATGCAGCGCTCAATGGCGCGGCAGAATAAATGATCGCGCAGGTTCTTGATGGCGTCGCCTCCTCGTCCACGGGCGCGGCGGATTTTCTCTAGAGCGATCATGCCTTGAGCTGATGAGCGGCTGCGGGGGTCAATATCAAGTCCCGTGCGGTAAGCGATGATTGACTTAAGCCCCTTGTAACCCCCATCGCTCAATGCGGCGGCGATGCCGTCATCATAAGCGCGCTGAAACTCGGGCCAGCTGCTGACTTCGTCTAGGAGTTGCTGAATCAGCACTTCGATGCGAAAGACTGGCGCCACTTCGACGCCAACCTCGGCGCGGAAGCTCCCGAGATCGACCTGCGGCAGCGGATGTCCATCGTCCACGATTAGCGTTTCGATCCCGCTGGCTTGATGCAGCCGCTGAGCGTAGACAGCGTACCCTTCGTCGGCAATGGCGCGGTTGCGTGCTTCAACCACCGCTTCCACCGTCGCTTCCACCTGAAAGTATTCCGCCAAGCGCCGCAGCATATAGCGGAAATAAAGCGTATCGCGCTTGAGCCGTTGCAACATCGCCAACACAGCGTCATCCACCTCGATGCCGCCCTCTTGCAGATATTCGGCTGAGCCGCCGCCAAAGGAAACCTCAGCAACCCAGTCGTCGGCGCTGAGCTTTTCCTTGCGGATGTAAGGATGGCAATGTACATCGACCACACTCAGGTCGCTGAAATCAAGCATCAGATGGCCTCCAGGTACATCTGCCGCTCCCAGGGATGCACAGTCAGATTATACGTATCCAATTCCAGGCGCTTGACCTTGAGGAATTCCTGAGCGATAACCGGCGACAGCGCCGACATCAAAACTTTGTCGTTTTCCAGAGCATCCAGGGCGACGGGCAAGGTGCGCGGCAGATAATCAATGCCATGCTGCAGGCGTTGCTGCTCACTAAAATGCCCGACATCGACGTCATTGAATGGCTCGCCCGGATCCATGCGTTGTTGCACGCCATCCAAACCAGCGGCGAGCAAGGCAGTTAAGAAGAAATAAGGATTGCATGCATTATCCCCGGCGCGATATTCGACGCGGCAGCGCTGGTTGACATCGGGGACGCGCAGAAGGACGCCACGATTGCCGACGCCCCAGGCAATGTGAGCCGGGGCCCAGGAAGCAGGTTGCAGGCGCTTGTAAGAGTTGACGGTGGGCGCGCCCAGGCCACAGATGCCCGGCGCATGCGCCATCAAGCCGCCCATGAAATGCCTGCCGATTTCACTCAACGGGTTTTCCAGGCCGCGGCCCGTCATCAGATTGTCGCCAGAATCGCGATCCCACAGCGCCATATGCACATGTAAACCGTTGCCGGCCAGATCGGTGAAAGGTTTGGGCATATAGGAAGCGATCAAGCCGCGCTGAAGAGCTAGTGCCCGCGTGACCTCTTTGCTGATGAGGTAGTTGTCCGCCGCTTGCAACGGGCTGTCATAACGCACGGTGAATTCAAATTGCGAGGGACCGTATTCCTTGCCCAATTGCTCGACCTGCAAGCCCATTGAATCCAGCGTAGCGACAATTTCATGCAGCAGATCGGCATACTGATTCAAGCCGGCCACGGTGAACATACCACCCGCTGGGCAGGGCGCATAGTCGCTGTCGTCAGTCTTGTTAAAGAGGCTGAATTCCGCTTCCAGCGCGGCGCTGATAGTGATGCCCCGCTCCGCAAAGTTCGAAACCGTCCTCGCCAGAATTTGACGTGGGCAACCATCAAAGGGCTGACGATCTTCGGTCATCATATTGCAGAAGACGATGGCTGTGTTTTCATAATAGGGCAGTTTCCAATAAACAGCAGGATCCGGCACAGCCAGAAAGTCGCCCGTCTGCGCCTGCCAGATGCCATCGGCAGCATTGTGATCGTCTACGCCGAAATTGAGATTGGCGCGGGCAAATACCACGCCATCTTCCACGGCGCTTTTGAACTTGCTCTTCGGCACCGTTTTGGCACAGGCGCGTCCGTTGTAATCGTGATAGGTGACCCAGAGGTTTTCGATCTTGTCATCGTTCAGGCGCTGCAACAACTCTTGCTTATCCATTTTTGACTCCACAAATCAAGCGAATCAATTCTGCGAGCAGCGCGATGCGCGGGACGATGCTGCTCTTCAGGATGTATTCATCGGGTCCATGATCCAAGCCGCCGATGGGACCCAAGCCATCGAGCGCAGGCACGCCGGCTTGGGCGGCGAAGGCGCTATCCGCGGCGCCACCAGTGCTGACCCCGCGCAGCTCAAAACCGAGGCTTTGCGCCGCCTTTACCGCGAGTTTCTCCAAGCTTGCCACCGCGTCCGTGCACGGCATCGGCGGCGAGGCGAGGCGGTGATTTAGCCTGAAAGTTATATCATCTTCGCCCGGTCGCGCGAATACCGCTTCGATTTCCGCAACCGTGCGATCGAGTTCATCTTGTTCAAAAGCGCGGATATCGATGCTGGCTCTCGCATGATCCGGCACCACGTTGGGCAGGCTGCCGCCCGATATTGTACCTATGTTGATCGTGATACCGGCCTTGGGCTTAGCCAGAGATTCAACCTCTAACAGTCGGCGCATGAGACCGCTGATTGCGTTGCGTCCTTTTTCCGGTTCGACACCGGCGTGGGCGCTGCGTCCCTGGGCGCGCGCACAAATCACGACATTGCCTTTGCGCGCGGTCACGATATCACCGTTCTCGCGTGCCGCTTCCAGCGTCAGCACGGCGTCGCATCCACGAATCGCCCTAAGGATAAGCGGGATGGATGTGCGTTCATCGACCTCTTCGTCGGCCACACAAAGTAAGTTCAGTAACGCGAAATCATTGAATCCTCGGGCTTGCAGCGCCTCGATGGCATAGATGCCGTTGAGCAAGCCCGCTTTCATGTCGCAGGTGCCCGCTCCCATAAGCCGATCGCCGACCAACCGCAAGGGGCGTTGCGCCGCTGTGCCGCGCGGGTAGACGGTATCGCAGTGACCGAGAAGCAGGAGCTTTGCCCGGCCGCCGCCACGCAATTGAGCCAGCAAGTGATCAGCAGTTTCTTTCTGTGGGAAGCGCTGAATCGTGAAACCTGCGCGAACTAACCGGGCAGCCAGCCAATCGTTTATGAGATTGCCGCCCTCTTTATCGTAGGTGCCGGAATCAATGGCGACCAGGCGCTGTAAGGCCGCCAGGTATGCTTTCAGTTGCGATTCGAGATAATCTGTTAAGGTCACTTATTCTGCGATCCCGCACCAGCGCAGGATGACGCCAGCGAATACTTTGGCTGTTTCGATCAAAGAATTCAGGTCGACATATTCGTTATCGCCATGCAATCCTTCCCCGGCCGGTCCCAGAATGATCGGGGTCATACCGGCGCCGGCGTAGAAGGCGGCATCGGTCACGGCGCGTTTGCCGGTCAAGACGGTCCCAATGCCCAAGGATTGATGCGCGCCGCGGACGGCATCGATCAGCGGATGATCCGACGGCGTGGAGAAAGGCGGAAAATCGATATTCGCCAGATGCCATTGCAGCTTCGGCGGATGGTCGCGCAGCCAGGGATCGGTCAGGGCAAATGCGGACACAAAAGCCTCGAATTGCTCCCGTACTTCTTCAAAGGTCTCGGTAGGCAGATACTTGAAATCGAAGTCAATTACACAGACATCGGGGATCATGGCCGGATTGGAAGTGACCCGTGGTTTGCCATCGGCGGCCAAGCCCACGCCACCCATAATCACGCCGGGATTAATGGTGGTGATGCCGGGCGGCATCAGCGGATGATGGCGGGAATGCGCCCAATCGCGCTCGAATTCGCGCAGGGCTTGCAGAAATTTAACGCCCTTTTCGATGGCGTTGACGCCATCAGCGTTCTGGGCTTCCGCTTCGGCTTGGGGATAGATCTGCGCGAAACGCCAACCCGCATGCGCCGCCCGGCCGCGGATGGTGACCCGCACCCAGCTAAGCCCGCCTTCCGCAGCATCGATCCGGCCTGAGGTCGGTTCGGCGACGATGACGGCATCTGCGCGATAACCCCGCGCAATCACATCACGAGTACCGGCGTATCCACCCGCTTCTTCATCGACAACGATGTGCAGCTGCAAGTCGCCCTTCAACGCGATATCGCCCGCGATTATGGCTTCAGTCGCGGCGATGAAAGCGGCTACCCCGGCTTTCATGTCAACGGCGCCGCGTCCATAGAGTTTGCCAGCGACGATATCGCTGCCCCAAGGGTCGTAATCCCAGCCATCGACATCACCGATGGGCACGACATCGATATGGCCGTTGAAAGCCAGACTCCTCCCACCGCCGCTCCCCGGCAACATGGCTACCAGATTAGGCCTCCGCATTTCTTTTTCCCAGCGCGTCAGCGGCAGCCCCAGCCCGCGCAGCCTGGATTCCAGGTAATCCTGAATATCCGTTTCTTCACTTGTTTCGGGGTCGGACATGAAGCGCGGATTAATGCTCTTAAAGGCGACCATCTCCTGCGTGAGCCGAATGATGTCAGCGCGCAGCGCATCTAGACGTTGATGAGCCTGTAACTCGACTGCCTGGAGGTTCATGCTGGTTAATCGCTGAGAGGCGGATTCTGACCGGCGCCGGTAACGAGCGCAGTTCTGCCATTGAAGCAATTTGCCATATTCAGTCGATCCATTTCGCGGCCGGGATTTCGCTGGTGGCGCGGGGCAAGGTGGGCGCGACTTCGCTGATGTGGCAGTACTCGGCGATCTCGCTGAGCTTCGCCCACCA
>JAAXID010000012.1 GCA_012270545.1 Anaerolineae bacterium
CGTCCGCGCCCGATGACTTCGCCATTGCGAACGAGCACCGCGCCATAAGGGCTGCCGCCCTCTGCTTTGGTGGCGTAGGCTTCTTCTATCGCCATCGCCATGAATTGATCCATTAGCAAACTCCCAGGAACATCTTCGGATCGATGGATTGTCCCCATCGCCACAATCAATTGCTAATGCGATTCTACCGCAGTGTTCGGCTCAGATTGTGGAAACCTCTATAATCGGATTTAGACAATCTGGATTGAACGCAAGGTTTTTGGGAGACATCTTATGAGCGAAGAGGCAAAAGACCCGAACCAGGATTTGCGCAAGAACAAGCACGGCATCGCTACAGCGCTGGGCATGGCGGTATGCATCGCCATTGGTCTGGTCTCGCGAAACGACTTGCTCTTCGGTCTCGTCATGGCGGCGGTATTTGGCTCTGGCATGAAGGTCGGTGTGAAGATTTCGCAGGCGGTCGAGAAGAATCAAGAGGGACCTGCGGTGCCGGTAAAAATTACCGGCATGATTGTCTTTACCGTAATTGTGGGGCTGGTAATCGCTGTCGTGCAGGGGACGGGCGCCGTCTCGCCAATGGAAGACGACAATATCATCATCACCATTATCAAGCACTTCTTTGATTTCAATGCTGCCGTAATCGTCGGTATCGGCGCGCTGGTCGGCGGTTATATCCACGGAATGCATTCGGACTAGGGGCGCCATTCGGATTTTGCCGTGTCCGAATTGTTATCGAGCCGTCCTGACAGGTTAAGAAGCGGCGACCGCATTGCCGCGCCTGGCTGAGATGAGCGTTTGCTCACGACCCTGAGTCTGCAGTACTTGCCTAATCCATGCTACAATAAAAGTACTGACCAGTCAGTACTGTGAGTTGTCATGGCCGATTCCCGCTCCACCCGCGACCGCATCCTCGACGCGGCGATGAACATATTCAGCGCCAAGGGCTTTCACGATACCAAGCTGGATGAGATCGTCGCCGAGGCGAGCATCAGCAAGGGTTCGATCTATTTTCACTTTCCCAACAAAGAAAAGCTCTTCATTGCGCTGGTTGATCAATTCGCGGATGTCATCGAACGCCGCGCGCGCGAAGCGATCGAACATGAATCGCCGGGCATCGGCCGCGTCCGGGTCGCGTTGGAGGCGGTGCTGGAGACCTTCGCCAAATACCGGCGGCCCGCAAAGCTGCTATTAGTACAAGCCGTCGGTTTAGGTACGATCTTCGAGCGCAAGCGTATGGAAGTCACTGATCGTTTTGCGCTGTTGATCCAGACCTATCTGGATGAAGCGGTCGCGGATGGGTCGATCGCGCCAGTGAATACGCATATTGTTTCGCACGCCTGGATGGGCGCCATCTACAGCGTCGTGATTCAGTGGGTCTACACCGGCGAACCGAGCCGCGATGAGATAATGGAAGCGCTGCTGCCGCTGCTGCTGAAGAGCGTCGGCTATCAGGATTGAGATTTGGATTCCAGCGCAAATCCTTATTCGTCGATCAATGAGCGCTATGGCCGCTTGCTGAGTTGCAGCGCTCCCTGCGACGGCGTCGATTTCGAGGGATTCCTGGCGGCGGCCGAAGGCCAGGCGCGTTTCTATTGGGAAAACCGGAACGGCGATGTCGCCTTCGCTGGCGCGGGTACTGCTGTCGAGCTGATGGCATGGGGAGCGGAGCGCTTCGACAAGATCGTCAATTACGCGCGGGAGCTGTTTGAAGGCGCGCAGGTCGAAGCTGAGGGCAATCCGCTGACCGGTCCGCGTTTGATGGGGGGATTCGCCTTCCGCAGCGATTTCACGCCGGATAATACCTGGTCGATATACAGCCCCGCCTTCTTTGCGCTGCCTCATTATCAGCTGGTGAAGGACGGCGACACAATGTGGCTGACGATTAATACGCAGATTCCGCCTGAGGAATCGCCCGCTCCGCTGATACCTGATGTGCTGGCAGCATTGAAACAAAAGATCGCGCAGCTGAAGGCGGCGGATTGGGTGAAGGTTGAGGAACGGCAAAGTGCGCTGATCGGCATCGATTATCCGATGAGCTATCCGGTCTGGCAGGAGATGATCACCGACGCGACTGGGCGCATTCGTGCTGGCGCGCTGCGGAAAGTCGTATTGGCGCGGGCAGCCGAATTGCGCTTCAACAGGCCGGTTCATCTGCTGCCGATACTGCGCCACCTGGCGGCGCATTATCCCGACTGCCATCGATTCCTCTTTGAGCCGCGTCCGCGCTACGCTTTTTACGGCGCTTCGCCGGAACTGCTTGCATCGACGCGTGGACGGGAGCTCGACACGATGGCCTTGGCCGGCAGCGCCGCTCGTGGCGATACCCACGAGGCCGATCGGCGCCTGGGTGATGCGCTGCTCGCTAGCGCCAAAGAGCGCCTCGAGCACGAGATCGTTGTCGAAAAGATCTGCCATCGCCTCAGACCGCTGACGAAATCGCTGGAGATCGATCCACCGGGCTTGCTGAAATTGAGCAATATACAGCACATCAACACACCGATCCACGGGACCTTGAAGCGGCGGACCGGCATTTTGCCACTGGTTGAGGCGCTGCATCCGACTCCCGCTCTGGGGGGCGATCCACGGCGCGACGCGCTGCGCCTGATCCGCGAGTTGGAGCCGATTCCGCGCGGTTGGTATGGGGCGCCGGTCGGCTGGATTGATTCGAATCTCGATGGTCAGTTCGCGGTGGCGATTCGTTCCGCCGTTGCGCAGGAAGCGCGCGCCTGGGTATACGCCGGCGCCGGCATCGTCGCCGACAGTGTTCCGCAACGCGAGTGGGAGGAGACTGAACTCAAGTTCCGCCCGATGCTTGATGCGCATAAGGCGAGATGAACTGGATGGGTGAAACAAAAAAAGTTTGCCACAGAGACACAGAAGTAGAACCAAGTTAATCATGCGAAACGTGATTGAAAATCTATGGCAAGAGTGGGCGAGCCGCCAGCTCGCCCCTACACGCTTTCGATTATTTTGGCAGTATCTTTCTTGCGGCAGTTATTCTCATTACTTTCTTGGAATTACCTCTGTGTCTCTGTGGCAAAAATGAAAGCGAATTCTAGCACGCTCTACGCTAATACATTCGTTGACGCCTTGATCGGCGCGGGTTTGAAGCGTGTTTGCCTGGCGCCGGGCTCGCGGCATACCCCGCTTGTGCTGGCGCTTGCCCGGCGTCGCGATGAGATCGACTTGCACTCGCATCTTGACGAACGCAGCGCAGCTTTCTTCGCTCTGGGTTTGGCGCTGGGGGCGGATGAACCAGCCGCGATAGTCTGCACGTCAGGGTCGGCGGCGGCGAATTTCTTCCCAGCAATTGTGGAGGCGCATCAGGCGCGCGTGCCCTTGATCGTGCTGACGGCCGATCGGCCTCATGAATTGCGCGGCAGTGGAGCGAACCAGACCATCGACCAAATCAAGCTGTATGGCAATTACGCCGACTGGTTCTATGATGCGCCACTTCCTGAGAAGGATGCGCCAGCCGTCGCGCTGCGAAATCTGCGTACGCTGGCGGCGCGCGTGTATGATATGGCGGCGTCAAAACGTGGAGTCGTCCACATCAACTTGCCATATCGCAAGCCATTTGAACCGGGCGATGAAGACGTCGAGGCGATCAAAGTCGGCAGGCGGGCTCCGACTCGCTTTGTTGGGGCGGGCAGGACGCGCTCTTCAGGATTGGGGTCGCTCTTGCGTGAAGATGTCTTGCGGCGCAGAGGCATCATCTACTTCGGGCATGGCAGCTGCCGCAGCGAAGGGGAACGGGAACGGATGCTGCGCTGGGCGGCCAATCTGTCGGCCGTCAGCGGGTTTCCCATCCTGGCGGAGTTCACTTCAAACTTGCGCGCTGCGAACACGATCGGCGCCTATGAAACTGTCATGACTTCAGTTGAGCTGGACTTTTCCCAAGTTGAAGTCTTGATCCGGTTTGGCGCGCCGCCACTCTCGAAGTATATGCAAGACTTCCTCGTATACGCTCAGCTTCGCTACCACATTTATTGCAGCCGAGCGGGCGAGTGGGCGGACGACAGCCACAGCGTTACGCATCACCTTACCGTCATTCCGACGGAACTTGAAGATTGCGAGTGGGACGGGTTTGAACCAGCGACCCCGCCCGCGAGCGACTGGCGCGAGCAATTGTCGCGCGCCGACCGGGTCGCTCGGCAGGTCATCGTTCAAGAGATCGATGGCGGCGACTATTTCGACGGCGCGGTCCTTCACGATGTCGTCGACCTGATTCCGGCAGGCGGATCGCTCTTCGCTGGCAACAGCTTGCCGGTGCGCCATCTCGATCAGTTTGGGCAGCCGGATGGGAAGCCCGTATTCGCCTATGCCAACCGTGGCGCGTCGGGGATAGATGGCAACGTGTCGACGGCTTTAGGCCTAGGCGCGGCGCGGAGGGGTTCGCCGCTCGTGGCGGTGTTGGGCGATATGACGTTCTACCACGATATGAACGGCCTGCTGGCGATCAAGCGCTGTGATGCGCCGGTGACGATTGTGCTGCTCAACAATGCCGGTGGGGGCATCTTTCGGC
>JAAXID010000022.1 GCA_012270545.1 Anaerolineae bacterium
TGATCGCGGCCTGGCTGACGTATCGGCAGTTTTTCAGCCCGGCACATCAGTTGGTGTTGGAGTAGAGGGGTGGTTCGACAACTTTATCAAAATCAGCTTCAAGTGTTATTCAAAGCACTGAATATGAATACAGCTATATTCCAAATCGAATACAGAACGGAAACCATAACTGCCAACTTGAACGTCCAGTGTGCATATACAGTTTCGATGCGAATCTGCGTTTGTAGCCACCACCCATATTGACTATACAAACTGTTTTCGGTTTTGAGTGATTTTTCTCGTGCCTTCTTAGCAATGATTTCAAATTCGTGAGTCTTGCGCTGTGTCGACTTCCTTATCCGATTGTATTCTCCGTTTTCAAAGGCGGCCGCTTCTTCTTCACCTGTCAGAAAATCACTGTTCATACGTCCATTAAATTCCAACAATGTTTTCATTCGCGAGTGTCCAACATAATTCTCACCATAAATTTCGACGAGAATTTGTGACAAGTCACACAACTGACCGTCTGGTATTGATATTGGATCCTTACCCAAAACCTTATAGCGGTTAGCGATTGCGTTGAATCCAAAAGTCGCGTCTCTCATATTCCAATGCAGCCATTTGTAATTCTTGTTCATGTGGACGCGATCATAAAATTTACATAACATTTTACATTCTAGATCATCGAGGTTTTCTCTGATTTCTGAGGCAGGAATGTTTGCACGTTCTGCCTCCATATCAATTGAGAATATGTCCGTTTGGCCGCTTCCCATATTCTTTATTGCAATTACAGTTATACGAGGCGAGTTTTCGGCCTTGGGATTATTGAAACTCTCACATGCATAGTGAATTACATTAACGATGTCCAGCTGTTCGAGCAACAATTGAATCGCATACTCTGCATTACTTCGTCGCCTGAGTATTTCGCTCGCTGAACTCAAACCAGCCTCCCAAGGGTTGCTTGAACATCGATAGCCACACTTTCTCTGGCTGTCCCGTCAGCATTTTACTACAGTCCATGCTAAACTCCCCGCCATGAGCACTCCCATCCGCGTCACCCGCGAAGACGTCAAGCGACTCAGCGTCTACAAGCAGGGCCTGCGCCAGCGCCCCGCCGCCAGCGATCAAGCCGACCTCAAGCGCATCATCGAGCGCATCGGCTTGCTGCAGTTGGATTCGATCAGCGTGGTCGCGCGCAGCCACTACCTGGTCATGCTCGCCCGCGCCGGTTTGTATGACACCGCCGAGCTGGACGCCCTGCTCGACAATGGCTTCCTCTTCGAGACCTGGGCGCACGCCATGTGCCAACTGCCGACTGCTCACTACCCCTGGTATCACGCTTACATCGAGCAGAAGCAGCTCAAAGAGAGCAACTGGCAAATCGATCGCCTGGACATCGACATGGACCCCATCATCGAGAACGTGCTGGAGACGATTCGCCAGCGCGGAGCAATGTCGTCGAAGGAGTTCGAAAGCGAGCGCCGCGGCGAGGGCGGCTGGTGGAACTGGAAGCCGACCAAGGTGGCGCTGGAATACCTCTTCGACCGTGGCGATCTGATGGTCAGCCATCGGGTCAAGTTCCAGCGTTATTATGACCTGCCAGAGCGCGTCCTTGACCCCAGCCAGTTCACGCTCGACAAATCGATCGAAGACTTCCGCCGCTGGACCATTGAGCGAGGCCTGCGCCACATCGGTATCGGCACGAGCAATCATGTCGCCGATTATTATCGCCAATCCAAGCGCGATGCCGCCGCCATCCTGAACGATATGGTCAATGCGGGCGGCGCGCTGCCGGTCGAGGTCGAAGGCTGGAAGGAGGCCGCCTTCATCCATCGCGATGATCTGGCGCTGCTGGACGCGATACAGACGGGCGAGCGCGAGCCAGGGATGACGCTCTTCTTGTCGCCCTTTGACAACCTGTTTTGGGATCGCGACCGCGATGAGATGCTTTGGGATTTCTTTTATCGCATCGAGGTCTATACGCCAAAAGCCAAGCGCGTCTACGGCTACTACGTGATGCCGATCCTGCACGGCTGCGAACTGATCGGCCGCATCGACCCCAAAGTCGACCGCAAGAAGAAGCGCCTCATTTTCAACAACCTGCACCTGGAGCGCGGCGTCAAGCTGAACGGCGCGCTGAACCGCGGCTTGATTCGCGCCATCGAAGAGTTCATGGCTTTTCACAGCTGCGAGCGCTTCGACTTGCAAAAATGCAACAGGGCGCCGCTCGCCCGCAGGCTGCGCAAATACTTCGCTTGAGCTAATAGCGCCGGCACAAACACTGTTATAATGAATTTATGCAGGGTCAGCGCAGGCGCGGAAATGCAAGCCAGTATTGCCGATATTCTGGATAATCCGGAACGCTATGTCGATGAGATTGTAAACGTCGATGGCATCCTGCTCATCACCGACTACGACAGAAGCGTCTCCCGTTTTCAGCAGGTTTGGCTGGTGAAGCAGGACGAGCCGGAAAACCGCGCCATTCGCGCCCAGCCGATCAGCAGCGACTCCACCTTGTGGCACGGGTTATCGCGCCTGAATCCACGGCACATGCCCGGCTTTCAGACCTACCGCGTCCACGATGCGGTGCGCGCCTGCCTCCGTGTCCTGCGCCAGCCGGACTCGGCCTCCGAGCCAAGCACCGAGATGCTAACCGCCGCCGTTTATCGCAAGGAATTCACGCTCTACGTTGGCGAGGGCGGTGTGCGTCTCGATCAGGCTTTGCCGGCGCGCACAGCGATCCGCGCGCTGCCGGAGATTCAGACGAATATCGCGCGTTTCCTCGGTCGGCGCTGCCACGTTTATGGCACCCTGGTCATCCGCTCGGCACCGCCGACGCAGTTTCTGCTGCCCGGCAAAATCCCCTATGCCGAAGATTTTCGCGGCACGGTGGCTCGCCTGGGCGGAGGCGAACTCGAGACGACCTGGCTCGCTGATATCGAATATCCACAGAGCGAAAGCGAGCCTATCGAATTTGACCGCTTGCCGGAATCGATACATATCGACCCGGAATATGCGATACGGGAGCAACTTGCGGTCTTGCCGGGCATCAACCAGACGATCGTCAAGCCCGCCATCGTCGCTGGCATCTTGAGCGCGCGCGACCATGATGAACACTTCGCCACCCTGACTGAAATCGAAAATGTTTACTTGCAGAATATCTGTTACACCGACGCGGGGAAATCACTGGAGTCGGTGATCAAGCTCAAGAACTTTGAAGCCGTCCCCATGGAAATCTGAAGCGTCGGGGCGCGGGCCGCAGCAGCGTCGGCACTTGCAGCCGCCGGTGATAGACATACCACTCGATGGCGAGCAGCA
>JAAXID010000261.1 GCA_012270545.1 Anaerolineae bacterium
CGGTCCACCCGCCCGCGGCTGATATCAGCCGCCAGCTCGTTGATCGGCAGACCGCCCCCCGCCTGAAATGCTGCCCGCCCGTTGAATATGAGCAGGGACAGCGCCAGGACGATAATGCCAAGCACGATCCACATGCGCTGGGCGTTGGGATTGCTAAAGGGCGATTTGCCGCCGTCGTTGTTTTTCTTGCCATCTTTGCCCCCCTCGGTTACATGCTGGGGGGGCTCTGATCGGTTATTCATATACGAAACTCCGTCCTTGGATAGCGGCGGTCGGCGCGCTCTGGCTTTCCGCCTCAGTATAAAAGACCCATCGACCACCACATTGGTGATAAATTGGCTGATTGCAGCGGCGATTGCGCCCGTCCGAACCTTGGCAGCGGTGGCGAAACTGATCCGACGTTTAAGGCTTCATAGGTGTATATTCCCCCTTATTCCTTTATCATTAAAGTTGAAGTGCAAATCAGTATGGGCTAAGCATGACGACCGCCAAAATGACGGACCGCAGTAACGCGGAATGGATCGCAGCGCTGCAGAGCAACGCTGATTCGGCGCAGAGCGAAGCCTTGGCCGAGTTGCGTCTGCGCTTGCGGCGCAGCATCTACTTCTACCTGAGCCAGGACCGCAGCGACTTGCGTGGATTGGCGGCGCATGAGTTGGCGCAGATGGCGGAGGATCTAGCGCAGGACGCCACCCTTCGCGTCATGGACAATCTGGCGAACTTCCGCGGCGAGAGCCGCTTCACCACCTGGGCGACCAAGATCGCCATCCGCTTGGCCATCAGCGATTTGCGGCGCTCGCGTTACAAGGACTTCAGCCTCGATGAGTTAAGTGCCGACGGCGACCTGCTGCCGATATCGACTAGGCTGGGGTCGTCGGCCTCGCCGACGCCCGAGAAGGTGGCGGAGCGCGATGACGTGCTGGAAAAGATTGAACTGGCGCTGAAAGAGGCGCTCACCGAGCGGCAGTATCAGGCTTTGGTCGCGGTCGCCCTCAAGGGCATTCCGATGGATGTACTGGCCGAGCGCATGGGCAGCAACCGCAACGCGCTCTACAAGCTCATCCATGACGCGCGCCGCAAGCTCAAAACGCGCTTGGAAGCGCAGGGCATCTCGACTGACTATATGATGAATCTGTTCGGGGATTAGCCGCGCTCAGGCTTCAGCAGCGTCAGCGTGCCCAGGCACATTTCGTCGGTCGTGCCCTCGCCCCAAGTTACATAGCGCGGGTCAGCCGACAGCCTGTTGTCCCAAGTGCAGGTTATGCGCAGCACATCGCCAGCGGCGATCTCAACCGGCTCGGCAAACTGGTAGCTGTCCTGCCAGTCGAAATCCCATCTGGGGATATCCAGCAGCAGGATGGGATCATCCCCCTCCGGGTTCAGTTCAAAACGGAAGCTCGTCCCCAATTCGTGCATGTGCCCATGCACGTCAAAAGCGGTCAAGTTTGGCGTCGCGCTGGGTAGTGTGAGTTCGCAAGTGCCGACGGCGTGCTCGCCGGTGTTGCCCGCATAATCCGCTAGCGTCTGCCTGCACAGGCGCAAACGTCGGTCAGATAAGCCTTTGAACCTTTCCCCATACAGTTCGGCCGTGCGTTGAATAGAGAATTCACGCTCGCATTGTGGTACCTCGATATCGCTGGGGCAGGGGATTTCCACCGGAGCGACCAGGGGCAGCGTCACTAATTCGGCGATATCACTGTCAGCGGATTCTAATTGCAGAGCGATGCCGCTTTGGTCTGGCTGGCGCGTTATCGCCAGGTTGTAGTGCATCTGTATCACCACCGACTCGCCTGGGCTGATGCGGTGTCCGGTGCCGGGCGGATGCTGTACTGGCAACTTCCCCGGCGTCCAGGTGCCAATGGTTCTGACATTGGGTAAGCTGTCAAGGCCGCCATAGCAGGTCCAGCCAGGCCGGCCGTCCTCGTAGTTGCGTCGCAGAATCCCGTCATCCGCTTCCTCATCCAGCAGGAATACGATAGCGTGGTGCGCCATTTCCGCCACATCGGGCAAGACCTCGTAGCCGGTGATGAACTGCGGCTCGTCAATGTCAAGCAGCAGGGGGAAACAGCGATAATCGTCCAAGAGATTCCCATCCGGGACGTAGGGCTCTTCGGGCAGCAAGGTCAAATCCGCGCGTATCTGCGGGATGGCGTATTCGTCATCCGTAGCTGGTGCGTACGATTCCTCGTCGCCGAGTGGCGCGCCTTGTTCCGCCCAGGCGGCGATGAGGGCGATCTCTTCTATTGAAAGACCGCGTTCGTGTTTAAAAGGGCGCGATTGCGGCGAGGGCATCCAAGGCGGCATTATACGATTGATAACGGCAAAGGCGATGTCGGCCGCGGCGAATACAGTCTCCTTTGGATCGGTTAAGGGGATATCGCCGGCGATCTGCCCTTCAACATGACAGGTCGTACAATTCGATTCGATTATCGGGCGCACATGCTCGTGATAGCTGAGATTTTCCGGCAGGCTGACGCCGCTGAGCTCAGCCGATTTCGTGTCATTTTCATTATGGCTCTTGGCGCCTTGCGCCAGCACTGTCAGCGAGCCGATGAATATAAGGCAACATAGAACGAGATATCGCATCAGAATTCTCCTATACGCGCGACTTTTTCCGCGCGTCCGACAACTGCCATCAATGTAATTCTAGTTGAAGTCCTTCGATAGACGAAGGGTAATTAAAACGTGGATGGGATGACGCTACCCCAGCGGACGCCCGCCGTCGACCGGGATAATGTCCCCCGTGCTGAAACGCAAATGAGCCACCGCCGCAAACACCGCTTGGGCGACATCTTCGGCTTCGGCGATGCGACCGAGCGGCGTTTTGTCCTCCTGCTCGGCGATAAGCGCCCGTGGCATCCGCCGCGCGTATTCTCCGTTCACCCAGCCGGGCGACACCGACAGCACGCGAATCTGCGGCGCCAGCGCCCGCGCCAGCGACCGCGTCATGCTATCCAGGGCCGCCTTGCTCGCGCAGTAGGCGACATTGCTGCCGACCCCGGTGCGCCCGGCGATCGACGAGATATTGATGACTACGCCGCCATCGCCCTCCATCAGCAGTGGCTTCAGCGCGCGGATCGAAGCGAAAGCGCCACGCCAGTTGACGCGGAAGATCCTATCAATTGTTTCGTCATCAAGGTCTTCCAAAGCGGCGTGCGGCACGGCTTTGGTAACGCCGGCGTTGTTCACCAGGATGTCAAGCCGTCCGTATTTTTCAGCGATGGCGCGCGCCAGATCAGTCTGCGATTCTGCATCGTCGACAGGAACGCGCAAAATCAGATGATTGCCGCCCGCCAGTGTATTGGCCGCCGCCCGCGCCTTGCCTTGATCGCTGTTGTAAGTGATGACGATTTGCGCGCCGGCTGAAGCCAGGCGCCGGCAGATCGCCCCCCCGATGCCGCCGCCACCGCCGGTCACGACCGCAACCTGTCCTAGCAACTCAGTCATGTGACAGTCTCCATCGTAAGTTTTGCTTCCTGCGCTAGAAAGATCGCAGTTTCGCTGGCAGATGATCGACGCGGTTCAGATAATGCAGGGTTGGGCACGTTCCCTGATAGTTGATTCGCGTGATGGCGGTGTTCTCATGAAAATAGCGCATTGTGTAGGGACGGGCCGGCAATTGCTCGAAGATCGCCTTCAGCAAAACATCGAGAAATCCCGCGTGCGAGACGAGCGCGATCACGTCATCGGAAGCGCTTCGTCCGCGCAGTTCTCGGGCAACTTTGATGGCGCGGTAAAAGCTGTGCGTCTCTGGTTCGCGTCCCATTGCCGCCTCATACCAGCCGTGGTCGCTTAGGTCCTGCGGCAGCTGATAACCGGGGAATTTGTCCAAGATCGCCGAACGAGACATGCCGTTGAAGCCGCTGATCTGGCCGTTTTGCTGCAGGAACATACCGCCTTTTTCATGCAGGTCGGGCCAGACCAGCGGTTTCAGGCTCAATGCCTCGCTCAGGGGCGCCGTGGTCAAGAGCGCGCGGTACATGGCGCTGGTGTAGAGATGCGTAATCGGGTAGCTTTCGCCGACGGCATCCGTCGCTGTGGCGATGTGACGCGCCAGCAAGTCCCGCTGCTGATAGCCTAGCGGCGTCAGATCGGGGTCGACTTTGCGGCGGTGAACTGTTTCTTCAGTCAAAATATTGTTTTCCGATTCGGCGTGACGGATCAAGTACAGGCGCATTCGCTGATTCCCGCTCCCTTTGCAGTGGATTTATTCACCTAGGCATTATAGGGCAATCCAGGCTTGACGTAACCCGACACTTGTCAATGGACTTTAAGATTTCGCGAAAGGCGCTTAATCGCAACGCTGGTCTGCGCGCCGCCAGCCGGTTAAACTAGCCCGACGATTTCATTGTGAGCGAGCGCGTCGCATGGACAAAGTCGTTACCCTGACGCTGAACCCAGCGCTGGATGTCGCCACGCGCATTCACTCGGTCGCGCCGGAGATCAAGCTGCGCTGCGCCGAGCCCGGCTTCCATCCCGGTGGCGGCGGCATCAATGTGTCGCGGGCGCTTCGTTTCCTCGGCGGCCAGTCAAGCGCGGTCTACGCCGCCGGCGGACACAACGGCGCCATGCTAACGCAGCTCTTGACATCCGAAGGCATCGACAGTCAGCCGGTCAACATCGCCGGCATCACGCGCGAGAATGTGGTCGTTTACGAAGAGAGCACCGGCCTGCAATACCGCTTCACCATGCCAGGACCGGCTTTGAGCGCCGCCGAGTGGATCGCTTGCCTGGAGGCGCTTTTCAACTTGAATCCGGCTTTTATCGTCGCCAGCGGCAGCTTGCCACCGGGCGTCCCCGTAGAGATATATGGCGAGATCACGCGCTACGCCCGCGAGTACGGCATCCGCGTCATCCTCGATACGGCGGGCGACGCGCTGAACCGGGCAATTGGCAAAGGCATCTACCTGCTGAAGCCCAACCTGCGCGAACTCGAGTTGTTCGCCGGCGAAGCTCTGCCCGGTGAATCGCAGATCCGCGCGGCCGGTCAACGCTTGATCGCCGAAGGGTTGGCCGAAGTGCTGGTCGTCTCGCTTGGGGCGGCCGGCGCTGCGCTGATCACGGGCGCGGATTGCGTCTTTCTGCATGCGCCGATTGTGCCGATCCAAAGCAAGGTCGGCGCTGGTGACAGCATGGTCGGCGGCATCGTCATGGGGCTGGCGCGAGGTTTCCCGCTCAGCGACGCGGCGCGTCTGGGCGTGGCGGCCGGCAGCGCGGCGGTGATGACAGCGGGCACGGCGCTCTGCCGCGGGGAAGACGCTTGGCGACTTTACGACGCTGTCTCGCCGGCTTAGTGCTATGGCTGGCCGCTGGCGGCAAGTACAATTGCCAACGAGGAGGTTCCGCCCGAATTCAAAAGACACAATGCCTAGAGAGAAATCCACATGACTAGCATCCGCGCGCGCAACGTCAATCATCCGAATCATCGTGAAAATCTTAAGGCGGAGAAGTACAATGTCATCCGTGAAGCTATGCTGACGTCACTGTCCGACGAGACCTGGATGTCTTTCAGTGACCTCGAAGACAAAGTGCGCGCCTGGTTGAGCGAGGCGGATGTGCCGGAGGCGCTGTTCCCCAAGCCCGGTTCCGTACGCTGGTATTGCAAGGCGGTGCAGCTGGATTTGGAAGCACACGCTGAAATCGAGCGCCAGCCGAAGAAGTCGCCGCTGCATCTGCGCAAATGCCGCGCCGATACAAGCTAGTCGCAGTCCACTTCAGCGGGCGCCAGTTCCGTGGCGCTGTCCCAAATTCGTCGCCATTCAGCGAGATATAGCCCGGCGATCGTTGGGTCGCGGATGATCACGATGTTTTCGTCGTTGCTTCGCGCCCCGCTCCGGGAGAAGTTGAAAGAGCCGCTGATCACCGTGCGCTCGTCGATGATGATGACCTTGTGATGCAGTGTGAAGGGGTTGCCATCCTGCCGCATGTCGGCGCCGGCGCAGTGCAGCGCTGGCAATTGGCTCCATGTGGCGGTGCTGTTGCGCTTCTCGAAGATGCCTTGCACGACAACATCGTCTCGCGCCGCCTGAAGCAGAATCGCCTCGGCCAATTCCTCCAAGGAAAAGACGAAGGTCATGATATGAATCGAGCGCGCCGCAGCCTCAATCTCCGCTCTCAGCGCGCCGACTTCATCGCCCTCGGCGGCGAATATGACGCTGACTGCGCCCTCCCCTTGCGGGAAGCTGTGGATGCCGTCATCCGTTGAACGCGTCCCGAATTCACCGCGCTCATACATCTCGTCGAATTCCGCCTGATAGGCCGCCGCTGCCTCTCCGCTGACCATGACAAAGGCATTGTTGTTATTGCGGTAGGTTCCGTTGACGGTGAAATTCCAGGAACCGGTCCAGACTGTCCGCCCATCCAAGATGATGAACTTGTTGTGCATCAGTCCGCTTCGCTCGTCATCGACGAGAGGGAGGCCCGCCGCCCTCAGCTTGCGCAGCGCATCATTCGCCTCGTCGTGCAAGCCGTGCTCATCATCGGTCACGATTCGCACCGCCACGCCCCGCTCATGCGCCTCGAGGATCGCCTGATAAATCGGCCCGCTGTTCAATTCGAAAGCTGCGATATCGAGGCTGTCCCGCGTCTCATTGATCGCTTCGACCAACGCAGTTTCGATGCCGCCTTCGTAGCTTTCGCGCTCGGCGCTGGCATCCGGCTCGGTGAAGTAAAGCCGCCAGCCATCGCCGATGTAGCCGCGCCCGAAATTGAATGGGACTTCACTGTAAGATTGCGGCAGCCTTGTCGGCGCGCGTTCGAGTATAGACGAGGGCGGCGCTGAAGATTCCCGATGCGCTGTCTGCAGAACCAAGGCGAGCATCAGAATCAAGGGGAAGAAGCCGAGGAAGAGCGTCCTCAGGACAGAGCCTGTCTTGCGCCAAATGCTGCGGTGGCTGTTCAAGTTTATGGAGCCTTAGAAACTGTTTGCCGCTTGTTGAACACTTATACTCAGTCGCAGTCATCCGCGCAAGCCGATGTTAATCCCGCGGCGCGGCCGTGCTATAATGCGGCGGTTTGTCGATCGCAACAAGTCACGTGAGTCATGTCCATCCTCAGCGCCAGCAATCTGAGTAAGTTCTACGGATCTGATGAGATATTCAGCGATATCGGCGTCGCCATTCCGGCAGGCGCGCGCATCGCCCTCGTCGGCCCCAATGGCGCTGGCAAGACGACCTTGCTCAATCTTCTTGCCGGCCTCGATGCGCCGACGAGCGGGAGCTTGAACCTTGCTCGCGGGGCGCGCCTGTCTTTCCTGCCGCAGCGTCCGGAATTGGCGGGCGAGCACAGCCTTTGGGACGAGCAGTTGAAAGCCTTCGCCGAATTGCGCGATATGGAGAAGAGGCTTGCCAAACTTGAGCAGCGGATGGCGGAGGCGGATGATGCCGATAAGGACCTGGAAGCCTACGGTGAGCTGCAGGCTGAGTTCGAAGGGCTCGGCGGTTACGAGTACGAAACGCGCATCAAGGTGGTGCTCAGTGGCTTGGGCTTCTCGCCGGGGGACTACGATGCGCCGCTCCCGCAGTTATCCGGCGGGGAGAAGACGCGCGCCGCCCTGTGCCGCCTGCTGCTGGAAGAGCCCGATCTCCTGATTCTGGACGAGCCGACCAACCACCTGGATATCCATGCGGTCGAGTGGCTGGAGAAATACCTGGCGACTTTCCCCGGCGCTGTGCTCGCCGTCAGCCACGATCGTTACTTCATCGATAATTTCGCGGCGATTGTCTGGGAAATCGAGTATGGAAAGCTGCGAAGCTATCGCGGCAATTACAGCGCCTACAGCAGACAGCGCGCCGCCCAGCGGGAAACGCTGCGCCACGACTACTACTGGCAGCAGCGGTTCATCCGCAAAGAAGAGGAGTTCATCCGCCGCCACATGGGCAGCCGCGGCACCGCCCAGGCGAAGGGACGCAAGAAGAAGCTGGAGACGCTGAAAAAGCGCGGCGCCATTCTGGAAAGCGGTCCGCGCCGGCGCAAGAAAATGTACCTGGAGATGAACGAGCATCTGCGCAGCGGCGATCAGGTGATCGTCACGCGCGATCTGCGAATCGGCTACGATGCGGCGGCGCCGCTGCTGAGCGCGCCCGATTTGCTGGTGCTGCGCGGCGAGACCGTCGCCATCATCG
>JAAXID010000076.1 GCA_012270545.1 Anaerolineae bacterium
GTCGTTTTCAGAGTGACGACGGCCGCTGCCGAATATGTGCTGCGCTTGCATCCACCGGGGCGTGTTGAAGCCACCCGGCTGCGATCGGAGTTGCGATGGCTGTCTTTGATCCGGCGAGATACGAATCTGGCGGCGCCGTTCCCGGTTGGGATGCTGGTCGATGGGCGCGAGCAGCCGTTTCTTGAGCTGCATCACGATTTGCTCCCGCCGCCGTCAGTAGCGTATGCCGCGCTTTTTGAATTCGTGGAGGGCGAGGTCAAGGCGGCACGTGATATGAGTGCCGACGACGTTTATCGCGTCGGCGCATACCTTGGGGTGCTGCACACCGACGCGCAGTTCAATCTGCCTGGTGATTTCGACCGCCCGCATTTGGATTGGGAAGGACTTTTCGCTGAGGATTCGCCTTACGCTTCACCGACAGAGCGCGCGCTTGTGAGCGCGGAACAGCGTGGCATCCTGGACAATGTGGCGTGTCAGTTGCGCGAGCCGCTGTCAAAACTCACGTCCACACCCGAGGCCATCGGCTTGATCCATGCTGACTTGCTGGCGAAGAACATCGTTTTTCGGGCGGATTCCATCGCCGCTTTGGACTTCGAATACTGCGGCTGGGGCTTCTACCTGTACGATCTGGCGCCGCTTCTCTGGCAGTTGAAAGGCGAGCGGGCTAGTGATTATCACGTGCTCGAGGATGCGATGTGGCGCGGCTACACATCGATCAGACCGACCGCGGAGCGCGAGCGCGCACTGATAGAACCGTTCATCGCCGCAAGGCAATTTGCCTCAATACGCTGGCTGTTGGCAAACCAGCAGAATCCAACCCTGCGTGATCTAGCGCCAGCGCTCATTGCCGAACGCTGCAGCGAACTCAAAACCTTTCTCGAAACCGGCGTCCTGCGTCGCGCCTCGCCGACCCTGTGACTGCGAAACAAGCATGGCGCCCAGAGTAACCATCCCCAAGGCTGAGGCCTACAAGCTTTTCCTTTTCTTCACTGCGGTACAGGCTTTCGCTTTGACCACGGTGTTCACGATAAACCTGGTGTATCAAGTCAAGCAGGTCGGCTTGAACCCCTTGCAGCTGGTATTGGTCGGCACCACGCTTGAGTTGACTGCCTTTCTTATGGAGATCCCGACCGGCGCGGTCGCCGATGTCTATAGTCGGCGGCTATCCGTCATTCTGGGATTTTTTCTCTTGGGGTGCGGCTTCATAGTTGAAGGGAGCCTGCCGTTTTTCGAAGCGCTGCTCCTGTCGCAGGTCATTATGGGCGCGGGCTATACCTTTCTTAGCGGAGCGACATCGGCCTGGATCGTCGACGAAATCGGCCAGGCGCAGGCGGGAGCGGCCTTCTTACGAGCGACGCAAGTGGCGCAAGTGGCCAGTTTCTCGGCGATATTCGTCAGCGTGGCGCTGGCGAGCGTCAGCCTGCAGTTGACAATCGTCGTCGGTGGACTGCTGCTTCTGCTGTTGTCAGCGGTTTTGATCGTCGTCATGCCGGAAGCGGGTTTTCGAGGCCGTCCCGCAGCAGAGCGCGAATCGTGGAAGTCGCTCTTCGTGACTTTTCAGGCCGGCGCTTCTTTGATACGTCGCCGTCAAATCTTGCTCCTGATCATGCTCGCCACCCTGATTCATGGCGCCTTCAGCGAGGGATTCGATCGACTCTGGACGGCGCATCTTCTGGGCAACTTCAGTTTACCGCAGCTTGGACAGATGGATGAAATCGTATGGTTCGGCATTATTAGCGCTGTATCCATGCCCCTTACATTGGCGGCGACCGAGGTTTTGCGGCGGCGTCTCGATATGACGGATGGCCGGCGGGTCGCGGTGACCTTGATCGGTGTATACGCCGCCCTCATCTTCAGCGTGCTTCTCTTCATCCTTGCCGAGAGATTTGCTCTGGTGCTGCTGGGCTTGTGGCTGACGCAAGCGGCGCGAGCGATTCGCAATCCCTTGATGGAAGCCTGGATCAATCAGCATACGGAGTCGGACGTTCGCGCCACGGTCCTCTCGATTCAAGGGCAGGCGGACGCTTTAGGACAAATCGCTGGCGGGCCGGTGGTCGGCACGATCGGCTTGCTTTCGTCCGTGCGGGTGGCAATCTCATTATCGGCGCTTCTGCTGCTGCCGATCATTCCAGTGTTTCGCCTCACGCTGAAGGCGAAACGCTCGCGCCATTCCGCCCCGGATTAGGGCTGCGCGAAAGCGGATACTGTTCGCAAGGTGGAGACACAATGTACAATGTCGGGCTATGACCGAATGATGAGGCGGGGACGGCATGAATCACAGACAGATGCTGGAAGAACTGAAGAATTTCGATACGCCATCGATAACGAATGTGGTCGCGACCTATCCAGAATCGCCGCTTTGCCTCGGGCTCTACAACCCCTGGAGCGAGAACTGGTACACGGACACGTCAATCCGCTGCATGTACCCCGAATTGGGACGTCGCGTCGGTTATGCCGTGACCTGCGTCTATGGCCTGCCCGATCCCAATTATTCGCGCCTCAGTTTTATGGACGTGCTCGAAGCGATGGAAGCGTCGCCGCAGCCGACGGTGCTGGTGATCGAGCAAAAATTCCCGGAAGAAATCGCGAGCAAGGTCGGCTTGGCCGGCGGCAATATGGTTTCGGCAATGAAGGCGCTGGGCTGCGTCGGCTTATTGTCAAACGGGCCGTCGCGTGACCTGGACGAGATCCGCGAGTTGGACTTCCAATATATGTTGAGCGGCGTGACGGCTGGCCACGGCGCCATGGCCGTTCACGCAGTTAATGTGCCGGTGGCGGTCGGCGGCATGGATGTCGCGCCCGGCGAGCTGATTCACATGGACGAAAACGGCGCCTGTAAATTCCCAGCCGATCAGTTGGAAGCGGTGCTGACCAACGTGCGCGCCTTGCAGAAAGAAGAGGCCGCGCGGATGAACGCCTTACAGGCTGCGGGGTCCGCGGCCGAGATTCGGGCGATCTTTGGCGGGCACTCCTATGGAGACGACGACGAGTAGAGCGCCCCGGCTCATCAGCGCCAAGCGCATAATTGATTTAGGAGATTGCATATTGAACGGCAAACGCGTTCTCATCACCGGCGCGACCAATGGCATTGGCAAACAGGCGGCGCTTGAGCTGGCGAAAATGGGCGCTGATGTCCTTATCGTCGGCCGCGACGAGAACAAAACGCGCCAGGTCAGGGCTGACCTAAAGGCGCTTAGCGGCAGCTCGACGATCGATATGCTTGTCGCTGACCTTTCGTCAATGGACGAGATCCGGCGAATCGCTGACGAATTCCGCGCCAAGAACGACCGGCTGGATGTCTTGCTGAACAATGCCGGCGCTGCCTTTACTGAGTATCGCGCATCGGTCGATGGCTACGAGATGACATTTGCCCTCAACCACTTCAGCTACTACCTGCTCACCAATCTGCTGCTGGACATATTGAAGCGGACTGCGCAAGAGCAGGGCGAGGCGCGCGTCATTAATGTTTCATCGAGCGCGCACCGCAATGGCGCTCCTCGCGCTGGCTTGCGTTTGGAGGCTCTGCGCGACAGAAGCGGCTTCAGCAGCTTAGGCAGTTATGGCGCCAGCAAGCTCGCCAATGTGCTGTTTACTTACGAGCTGGCGCGCCGGCTTGATGGCAGCGGCGTGACCGCAAACGTCTTGCACCCGGGATTTGTTAGAACTGGTTTCGGGCACAATACGAATCGCTTGATGAGCGCCTTTATCAAAGTGTTGCAAGCGCTCGTTGGTCGCTCGCCGCAGAAGGGCGCCGAGACCCTCGTTTATCTCGCCTCGTCGGCTGATGTCGCCGGCATTAGCGGCAAGTATTGGAAGGATAAGCAACAGGAAGATTCCAGCCCGATGTCTTACGACCGCGAGGGGCAAAAGCGTCTCTGGGAATTCAGCGCCGAGGCGACGGGCGTCGGTTAGCGGCGGCTTTGGCAGTCAAGGCAGTGCGCGCGGCAGAACAAAGCCGGAGGCTCCCTCGCTGAGATCGTGAGCTGCGACTACCGCATCAAGATTCAAGGGTCCATAAAGATGTGGAAAGAGCGAGGCGCCGCTAACCCTGTCGACCACAAGCGGTTTCGGATGCGCGGGCGCTTCCCAGCGCAGCTCAGCGCAGAGTCTGCGTTCGTTTATGCAAAGCAAGAGCAGGTCAGATTGACCGCGATAGAAGTCATTTGCGACGCCTAGAACTTGCTTAGGCGTCGAGCAATGGATGAAGCCCTCGCTCTCCAGCGATGGCGCGCTGTATTGTCCCTGCGTCCGCGCTTCCTCCCAAGCGCTACGACTCGTGATGTGATAGATCACGCGAGCGCCTGCTGCAGATCAGCGATCAGATCGGCCGGATGTTCAAGGCCAATTGATACGCGCAGCAGATTGGCCGGCGTGGACGAGCCTTCTTCGATCGATTCGCGATGCTCGATCAAGCTGTGTGTGCCGCCGAAGCTGGTCGCGCTGGTGAAAAGCTGCAGTCGATTGACCAGCTCAATAGCTGCCTCGCGCCCGCCTTCGACCAAGATGGACATCAGTCCGCTGCCTACTTCCATCTGCCGCAGCGCCAATTCATATTGCGGATGACTCGGATGGTGTGGATATAGTACGCGCTCTATCTTGGGATGTTCCGCCAGGAAGCAGGCGACTTCAAGCGCGTTCTCGCTGTGCGCGCGCACACGATACGACAGGCTCTGCAGTCCACGCGTAGCCAGCCAGCAATTCATCGGTGACAGCACGCCGCCGCCAATCCGCACCAGCCGCATGACCCGCTCCGCGAGTTGGTCTTCCTGCGCGAAGATGATGACCCCGCCGAGTACGTCGTGGTGACCGGCGATGTACTTGGTCAGGGAAATAACCACGATATCGGCGCCAAGTTGAATCGGATTCTGGGCAACCGGCGTGGCAACCGTGTTGTCGACCAGGAGCCTTGCATTACTTGCCTGCGTGATATCCGCGATGGCAGCGATATCGGCCAGCCGAATCATCGGGTTCGTCGGCGACTCGAGAATGACGAGTTTGGTCTCCGGTCGCATCGCCGCGCGCACGGCGTCCAAATCGCTCATATCGACATAGGTTGTTTCCAAGCCCCAAGGGGCGAAGAATTCATTCAGCTGAACGCGAATGCCGAAATACATATCGTTGCTCGAGACGATGTGATCACCGGGCCGCAGCGCCTGGAAGATAGTGAGCATCGCCGCCGAACCGCTTGATATGGCATGGGCGACGGCACCGCCTTCGAGCTCGGCCATGGTGCGCTCCAGCGCGGCGCGGTTGGGATTCTGCCAGCGGGTATAGATCAACTGATCGGCGTCATGCTCGAGCCCGGTCGTCTCATATTCGAATGTCGTGCTGAGCACGATCGGCGGGACGATAGCGCCGCTGGCGGGATCTGTCGCTGCGCTGTGAACAGCTCTGGTCTCGGGTCGCAGGCTCATGACATTGCTCGCTTGCTCAGTGGCCAATAGCGCCAATCATACTGGCTCATGCGTCTCGCTGCCATGCCAAGCTGAAAGGGGAGTGGTGAATTGTGGATGTAGCAAGCAAAAATCCTGTCTCAGATAAACCTAGATGTAGAGGCTTACTCTGTGAGTCGCCCGATTGGGGGGGAGCTGGCCTTCGGGCGATCCGAGGATCGCCCCTACAATCTCAGAGCGAGCAAGAGTTGTATCAATGACATCACCACTCCGCTGAGAGTGTGGCGAGAAAACTAAGCAGAAATGAGGAAACTGAGTAAAATGCAATTGTAAGTCACCGTTGACCTAGTGCCGAGAGAGGGTTCGGTAATTGTCAGCGATGCTTGACAGGAGGGGCTGAGCCATGCCAGATATGTTAGTCAAGTTATACGATCTGCCGGCGCTCGAACCTGCGATCGCGACCCAGCACGCCATGGGCGTCAATATACGACGGTGCATGACACCGGAAAAATTCCTGGTGCTCGACTGGATTCGCGAACACTTCAGCGAATACTGGGTTAGCGAAGCGGATGTGGGCTTCTCTGTTCACCCGACCACGGTCATGCTGGCGCACCGAGGCGACCAGTTGCTGGGTTTCGCTTGCTACGATACGACATTCAAGAACTTCTTCGGTCCCACTGGCGTGGACGCGGCCGAACGCGGGCAGGGCATCGGCACGGCGCTTTTGCTGGCGACGCTGCATGCCATGCGCGACGCGGGCTATATGTACGCGATTATCGGCGGGGCTGGCCCGGTCGGGTATTATGAAAAGGTCGGCGCTGCCGTAATCCCGGATTCAGAACCTTCGCGCGCCTATCGTGGCATGTTAGGCACCGAATCGGTTTACACGCAGGGCGCGCCCAGCGACTCTTTTTTGGGCATGGAATCGATCAATCAGAATGGAGACGCTGCCTAGCCTGGTAAACGACCGCGTTGATGAGCTCGGTCAGTCCGCGTCCCTTGCCCATCGAAATATCTTTGCCGAAGAAGGTGAATACAACCTCGCCGTTGATGGCCGCCACTTGATCGAGCGGCGCCCCGGAGCAGGACTGGTCCAAAATTGCGCTCATCGCCATCGCGGAAAGCCCTTGCGGATTCAGCACATCGAAGTAGAAATCCAGCGTGCCATCGGGACGGTCGAGCGCCCAGACGAAAGCTTCCGACTCGCAGCCGATGACACGATGCGCTTCATCATAGGGCTTGATGGCGATGGCGGCCGGCACCGGCTTGAATTCGTCGGCGATATCGATCAGGTAGTCGACCCGATCCTCGCGCGCTGAAATGAAACCGAAGTCGTCAAGGTATTCCTGGAGCTTGGGCGGATAGCTTGTCATGTGCATCTCGTGGCTGGCGGGAAGAGCAGGGAAGCGCAGCGTCCCTCCCCGCCAGGATGTCAGTTCTTACTTCTCGATGGGCAAGCCGACGCTATTGCCCCATTCGGTCCATGAGCCGTCATAGTTGCGCACATCGCCGAAACCGAGCAGGTTGGTCAAAACGAACCAGGTATGGCTGCTGCGCTCGCCGATGCGGCAGTAAGCGATCGTTGGCTCGGATGGGTCCAGGCCGATTTCATCGAGATAAATGGCGCGGAGATCGGCGGCGTTCTTGAAGGTGCCGTCTTCATTGGCTGCGCGCGACCAGGGCACATTGCCGGCGCCGGGTATGTGACCGCCACGGACCGCGCCTTCCTGCGGATAGCCTTCCATGTGCAGCTTTTCACCGCTGAATTCGGCCGGGCTGCGCACGTCAACCAATTGGCCCTCAGCGCCGATATGCGCCAGCACGCCGTCGCGAAACGCGCGAATCTGACTGTCATCGCGTTCGGGCGCGCTATAGCTCGTTGGGCTGATGCTCGGCTTCTCGCGCGTGAGCTCACGCTCCTCTTCCACCCACTTCAAGCGCCCGCCATCCATGATCCTGGAATTGCTGTGGCCGAAAAGCTCGAACACCCAAAGCGCGTAGGTCGCCCACCAGTTGCTCTTGTCGCCATAGAAGACGACCGTCGTCTCGGGCTGGATGCCGATACGGCTGGCAAGCGCTTCGAATCCCGATTTGTCGAGATAGTCGCGGCGCAGCGGATCGTTGAGATCTTTCACCCAGTCGACTTCGACCGCGCCCGGAACGTGACCGCTGGGATAAAGGAGAGGATCTTCGTTGGATTCGATGACGCGAACATTGTTGTCGTTCAAATGTTCGGCCACCCAGGCTGTCGAGACTAGCTTGTCGGGATTGGCATACCCACGGCTGCTGATATCACTCATTAGCTTTACTCCTCCTCTGCTAAACAGTTATCTTTCTGCTCGGCAATAGCACAATCAAAAAAGCCAACCGCCGCGGGTTGACTTGTTGGTGGCGAAACGCCGAATTCATGGCAACCAATCATACCCGCCTAAAGGTCGGTTCGACAACAACAGCAATTCAAGATCGGACCACAATTGATTGATTTGCGCATGACTGTAAGCTACCACAGCAATGACGAGATTTCAAGCAGTGAGCCAGGGTCTATCACAGTTTTAATAAGAATGGCGGCAAATCAAGCGCGGAATTGAGGTCATCGAGGCAAACCTGGCAATGTTCCAGCTTGAGCGAAACATGCACATCCGCGGGCAAAGTGATGTCGAACCGGCCGCGGCCAATGCTTCCAATAAGGGGTTTGCGCCGGGCGATGATGTAGACGCCCGCTTCGTCTTGATCAGTGACCAGTTGCCAGCCGAAGCCCGCCTGCAGCTCAACCTTAGCTAGAATTTCATGTCGCTCATGCGCCACCAGTCGGATATCGGCGTATTCCGCCTGCAGGAAGAAGGTCGTGCCCGCGGCCACGTCCCAGCTGAAGCGGCGCGTTTCAATCACCAATTCTCGCGCGACGCCAACGAGCTTGAACGCTTTCCAGGCTTTATCCAGCATCCGCATCATAATTCTTCCAAATGCGCGGAGACCCAGCGCTGATAGGCTTTCCGCAGCGCCAATGTCGTCGCGCCTACACGTCCATCGCCGATCGGCGCCCCGTCAAGTTCGACCACCGGGATGAGGCCTCGGCTGCTGCTCGACAGGAATGCCTCACTGAAACAATCGATGTCGGCGATATTCGGCGCTGTGGATCGCAGCGGAACGATGTTCTCGCAGACCTCGAGGACAATCATCCGCGAGATGCCCGCCAAGACGCCAGCGGCCGCCGTTAGGAGTTCGCCGTCGAGAATGGCATAGACGTTGCTGGAGGCGCCCTCCAGCAGGTTGCCCCGCGGATCCAGCAGAAATGTCTCGTAGATGTCAGCGGGCTGGGCCGCTTCAAGCGCTTGACGCCGATGCATCCATTCGCTGGATTTCGACGCAGGGTTGTGACGCGCCATGGTGGACGTGATGCAGCGCGCGCCCGCTTCGATCAGCTGGGGGCTCGGTGCTTGGAACGGCTCGATTGACAAGATCATTTCTTCAGGCGATTGCGCCGGGACAGAGATGCGAAAGCGGACATCGCCGTGGTTCGATTCAATTATCATCTCACGAAGCGCGGCCTTCAGCTGCTTTCGTTCGTAGTCGAGGGCAAACCCTTCGCGCTGCGCCGAATCTTCAAGACGGTCCAAATGCGCATCGAACAACAAGGTCTTTGTGCGCTCGTAGGTATTACTGACTGTATAAACGCCGGCGCGCGGTTCGTACTTCGCCGCCTCTTGCAGACTGTCCGCGTCGAACTCAACGTCGACGAGCCCTTGTTTGGTCAAGCGTTTGATAATGACGGGCATATTCAGCGGCGGCTACCGCTGCAGCCACATGTCGCGGAAGGTGTTCCAATCCGATTGGCTGAGCTGTTCATTCGAGAAAATGGCGATACCGGTCAACAGTTGGCGCTTATCCTCATCGAGCCGGCGCAGACCTTCATAGACGCCGTCCAAGGCTTTTTCCATCGTTTCTACCGCCGGATTGTGCGCCGAACTAGCGCCACCGTAATTGGGGATGCTGACCAGGACCTTTGTCGCACTCTCCAATTCATTGATATAGGTTTCGACATGGTAAGCCACCCAATTGACATAATCGAGCGGTTCCTGCCGGTAGCTTTGATACATCAGCAGGATGACTTCGTCGGCGGAAACCATCACCCGGTTTTTGAAGCTCGGCGACCACATGGTGCCCGGCGCAATTGATTCGACGTTCTGCAGGCGCAGATCTGGCGGCGTCAAATCGGCAGTGACGGCGACGGCAATTGGGACTTCCTGACCCACTACCGACCGCACGCGCTGAATCAAGCGAATGAGATCATTGTTGTCACTGAATAGGGGTTTGACATCGAGCAGTATGCCGTCAAAGCCGAGCTGCGTGACCAATAGTCGGCTGAAGTCGGCGATATTGCTGTGAAGATTGGTATCGTCGAGGCGATAGCCATCGACATTGTCCAGGTGTGTCCAAATCTCGATCCAGCCGAGAACCCTGAAGTTTTCGTTCTGGCTTTTGAATTCCCTCACAAAGTTGGCGACAACATGGCGCGAATCCATAAAGCTGCCCTTGCCCTGAGGACCGCCCGACCAGCGATTGTCTATGCCAAGCGAGCTCACGTAGGCATACGCGGTTCCGATCTGGTTTTCTATCAATCGGCCCGTGAATTCGCGCAATCGCTCGCTCTCGAGATCGCCGAATGTCCAGGCTCGATCCAGCCAGATGGCGTTGTTGAGCGGCAAAGCAACCGGGCTGCGCAAAGCGAGCAATCCAATCACTGCGCCGGCAACAAACACAACCCCGGCCGTGGCGCCAATTCTCAACCGGTTGCGCGGCGCGAGAAAAGCTGACAGCCGAAGCGCTCGTCGGCGGCCGACATGCCCGCTTTTGCCAGAACTAATTGGCTGTTTAGGGATTGTTCGGAAACTTGAAAGCAGCGCTGAAATTCTCGATAGAAGTAAACGCAGTCCTCGCCCGGGAGCCGAATTCTCTGGGACAGAATCGCGGGACATGGACATTCAAACATCCGAACGATAAATGGTCCTATGACGCATCTCTATCTTATCACAAGTTATTTTTGAGACTAACTGTCTCAGAACTGTCGATTTAGCTTGAAATGGCGCTCGCTTGCAGCCATTCCACTAGAGGCGATCCAAGTATTAGGAAGCCGATTAAGACGGCGACGAATACCGTGATCAAAACTGCGGCCGCAGCGACATCCTTCGCCACCTTTGCCATGGGGTGAATTTCTGGCGTCGACAAGTTGACGGTCGCCTCAATGGCTGCGTTGATGAATTCCGCAACCCATACGCTTCCGATCGTAAGGAGCAGAATCGCCCAACGGTCTGCGGCGATGCCGAGCCAAAAGGCAAGGGGAATGACGATGACGGTGGCCGCCAGCAGGATACGCGTATTTTTCTGATGGCGCAGCATATATGCGCAGCCGTCTAGGGCATACATAAAGCTACTGACGCGATCGGGGCTCGTGGTTGGGCTGTAGCGCTCCGGATCAATCTGCGCCGAATTGAGAGTCTGGCGCCGAATACGCCTAGTCATTTTCGCTTTTTCCGTATGACTCGACCAAACTCGGGTCAATATTCATACCCTGCAAGGCAAGGTCCTGCGCCGCCCACATTTTCTTTCTGGCCACATTCGTATCGTGATCGTAGCCCAAGAGATGCAGCGTGCCGTGGATAACCAGCAGGCAAAGTACGTCAGATATGGCGGCCGCCGTCGCTCGAGCTTGAGCCGAGGCGTAGTCATGGGCGATGACGATGTCGCCAAGATAGCGCCTGGCCTCGCAACATTCCCGCGGCGCGTCGTCCGCTGGGAACGAGAGCACGTCCGTTGGCGCATCGACTTGCGCGTACCGCAGGTTCATCACGTTGAGCATCCTGGAATCGGTAAGCACAATGCTGAGGTCACCATCCTTGTATTCGGGATGGCAGCCCAGTACGGCTCGGGAAGCCCGTATAAGGCGTTCAGAATCTATTGGGTAGTGGCTGGGGTTTTGCAGGATGATGCCGTCGCTCAAGAGGACGCGTCCATTTCCTCAGGACTCTTGTCTTTTCCCGCGCGCAGGGGCGTTTTGTGACCGTTGCGTTTCGGCAGGGGAGGGACCTCAAACAGGGGCTCGTCGTCCTCCATAATGATTGAAGCGCTCTCGTCCGCCTCATGCCGCCCCGCCTCTTCTACGGGCGCGGACTCGTTCGAATCGGAAGTCGCGGCGACCGGCGTCCTGCGGCCTTCCTGAACGCCTGTTCGGTCTGTCACCTCGCCACCATGCGTGATCGCCTGCGGGGCAGTGGATTTGTCGGGGTCAGGTTCGATACGTTTGGTCCGAATACCATTGCCATTGGCTGGTTCGGCCTTTGGCGCGCTGGGCGATTGAATCGCCTTGGCGTAATCGATGCGCGGATGAAACAGTCCGCGGAATATATCGATGAAGGTCGCCTCGATTTTGCGCAAGTCATTGAGCGTCAGCGCGGAGGCGTCTAGCTGACCATTGTTGCGCTTGTCTTCAATGATCCCGCGCACGAGGTCGGCAATATCCTGATTGCTCTGTGGTTGGACCGCCCTGATGGCTGACTCGCAGCTGTCCGCCATCATCAGGATCGCCGTTTCACGGCTCTGTGGTATCGGTCCAGGATAAGAGAAATCGGCGAGATCGACGCCATCTTCGTCGCCGGAATCAGCCAGCGCCCGCTTATAGAAGACGAAGACCTGCGTCGTGCCGTGATGTTCGCGGATGAACTCTCGAATGCGATTGGGCAAGTTGTATTTCTTGGCGATTTGATCACCTTCAATCACATGATTGATGATGATATCGGCGCTACGATAGGGATCATCCAGCGCATCGTGTGGATTGTGGATCTGCTGTTGATTCTCGGTGAAGAAAAACGGATTGCTCATTTTCCCGATGTCATGATAGAGCGCGGCGACATGCGTCATCTGCGTATCGGCACCGATCGCTTCAGCCGCTTGCTCCGCCAGATTGGCCACCTGCAGCGAATGCTGATAGGTGCCGGGCGCCTCACGCAGCAGACGCTGCAATAGCGGTTTGCTAGGCTGGCTCAAGTCCATCAACTTAAATGGCGTCGCCAGGTTCAAGAGTACGGTGAGCGCATACATCACTGCAAAGGATGTAGTCGGAACGATCAATACACCACTGAAGAAGGCTTGCGCCATGCTGGTGGCATCACGTCCATCAAAGCCAACTTGCAGCGCGAATATCGCTACCACGGCGGCGTTCGCCAGGCCGACGAAGAGCCCGGCAAAAAAATAATTGTTCAAGCGGCCCGCATTGCGAAGCGTCAATATGGCGCCGATATTGCCCGCGGCAATTAAGCTGGCGATTTCAAGAGAAGGTCCGCGGCTGAGCAGACCGCCCAAAAATGCGAAGCCGATAGCTCCTAGGATAGCAAGATTCGGCGTAGCGATGGCGACATACACAATGCCAAGAGCGGCCGCAGGCATCAAGTAAATGTTAGCGATGCCGAACATGCGCATGGCCGCCAGCGCGACAAGAAACAGGACGGCGACCAAGAGCAAGTCTTTGCGGCTCTTAGAGACAAGATGCGCTTCAAAGCGGCTTACGTATATGCCAAGCAGCGCCGCCACCAAGACGCTGGCCAGCAGCGCTCGCAGTATTCTGGCACCGCGGTTGCCTGTCTGCGCGAGCAAGCCAAGCTCTTGTAGCGCCTCTAATGACAGGCTGTCAATCGGCTGGTTAGCCGGCGCCACCGTCTGTCCGGCAATGAACTGCCGCTGCTGTGCTTCGACGTTGTTCAGCGCTTCCGCCTGATCAATAGCCGTTTGTTCCGGGTTTTCAAACGTATTTGCCCGGATGACATCGGCGGTGATCACGGTGACGATCTGACTCTCTTGCGGTGTGAGACGCAGGCTGACTTGCGTCGGCAATTGCTCCCGCGCTTTCTTGAGGTCGGCGGCGCGGATCTCCTCCCGCATTACCCGCTCCAGGACCGAGATGATCTCGCTGCGCACTTGCAGCCAACTATCATCCGGCAATTGCAAGATGGCGACTATGGCGTCTTCGTTCTCATTGAGTTGCAACGAGGTTATCGCCTTGATATCAGCGATTTGGCCTTCGAGCGTCGCATAAGAGTCGCCACGCACATTGTCAATATACTCAAGAATCGTTTCGGTTAATTCGCGCTGTTGACGTGCGACGTTGGGGTCTGGCGGGTAAAAGACCGGCGGCACATGGCTCAAGACATTGTTTCGTTCTTGCTCGGTGAGTATCTCGCTGACGAAGGAACGTTCTTCACGCGCGATGATGTCTTCCGTCGGCACCGAGCCAAGTGTCAAATTGGCGATGTTGTTGAAGCCGAGGAATATATCATCGAAAGCCACAATCAAGGTGCAGCAAAGCGCGAAACTTACCGCGGCGACGATGGTCGACGCAAAGAGAACGAACGATTGCGTCCGGCGGGGATCAATACTAAAGCGCTCATCGAGCATGTTTGAGAATCGGAGGATCACCGCTCTAACTCAGCAACTCTCTCACCATAGCGTTGACCGCTTTGCCATCGGCCAGTCCTCGTACTTTGGGCATGACCGCTCGCATCACTTTGCCCATCTCTTTCATGGAGGTGGCGCCGACCTCGGATATCGCGCTCTGTACAATCGGCTTCAGTTCGTCGCTGGTCATCTGTCGCGGCAGAAACTCTTCCGTCACCGCCAGTTCAAAGCACTCGGCGGCGGCATCATCGCTGCGCCCCACGCCTTCAAGCTCATTGATCGTCTCGCGGCGTTTCTTCGCCTCTTTTCGCAAGATATCCATGATCGCCTCATCGTCCAATTCGGCGCGCCCGTCGATTTCGGCTTGTTTTATGGCGCTCTGCAGCAAGCGAATCGCATTCCGGCGATCACTGTCTTTTGCCTTCATGGCATTCTTCAGCGCTGTTTGCAGTTCCCGCTTCAGATTCTGCATGGGCTAAGCTTTCGCGATTCCTAGGCCTTTGACCTTGTTTTCGCCGCTATCGCTCGCGCTTAGCGACAGTTACAACCGCGCGACCATAAGCGTATTAACGATGGGCTACGGCGGCGCAATCTGCTTCACTGTACCATGAATGGCGCCGTCAGTATATGCGCCGAGTTGCGTTTTCGCGATGACGTTGGTCAGGTCGCGCGGATGCACTGTGCGCACGCGCACGTAATTGTCGCTATAGCCGCTGATGATGTAGCCGTCCGGCGATGCGCCAATGACTTGCTCCCAGAGCACGTCGTTCTCGCTTCCGTTTAGCGTTTCGGCAAAACGCCGCTCCATTTCCTCCGATAGCCTCAAGAGCCGGGCTGCGCGCGCCTTCTTGACGCCCTCCCTGATTTGCTTTTTCATGCGGCTGGCTGGCGTGCCCGGCCGGCTGCTGTAGCGAAAAACATGCAGTCCGCCGAAGTCCATGTCGCGAATGAATCGCTCGGATTGGTCGAACTCTTCTTCGGTCTCGCCCGGGAATCCAACGATGACATCGGTGGTAATGCGCACTGCCGGGATGGCGGCGCGGGCGGCTTCCACCAGCGCGCGGAACTCGTGCTGGCTCGTGTTTCGCCGCATACGCCGCAGCGTGGCGTCGCAGCCACTCTGCAATGGCAGATGCAGATGACGGCACAGCCGGCGATCTTCCCAGAGCGAGAAGAAACCCGGCGCCAAATCCCATGGTTCCAGCGACGACAGGCGGATGCGTGGCATGTCTGTATCGTTCAGCAGCGCCCTGACGAGATCTGTCAGACCAGCGCGATCTCCGAGGTCCTGGCCGTAGCTGCCCAGATGAACACCAGTCAGAACGGCTTCCTGATAATCGGCTCGCTGCAGATAGTTGACCTCGCGCAGGACCTCGCTGATTGGACGACTGCGACCGGCGCCGCGCGCGATCGTGGTGACGCAGAAGGTGCAGGCTTTGTCGCAGCCATCTTGCACTTTGACGAAGGCGCGCGTCCGACCGAGGGAGGCATCGCGTTCATGGGGTTCACTGTCGAAAATATCAATCCATTCGCCGGTGATCTGCGAGACGAGCTGCGATTTGCTGCTATTATCGACCACAGTCCGAACGCCGGGCAGTTGGCCGATTTCGCGCGGCGCAATCTGCGCGTAGCAGCCGGTCACCGTTGTTTCGCCCCCGGGATTCGCGCGCTGAAAGTCCCGGATCAGTTTGCGGCTGGTCTTTGTGGCTTCATTGGTAACAGCGCAGGTATTGATGACGAAGTGGTCGGCTTCGGCGGGCGAGTCGACGATTTCGTGCCCGAGCCCCCTGAACTGCCGCGCCATCGTATCGATCTCGCTCTGGTTCAAGCGGCAGCCGACCATGCGCAGATGCACCTTCATAATTTGGCATCCTCGTCGTTTGGCTCGGCCGGGCTGAATACGAGCAAGTTGTCGAAACGAACGACGACGCCTCCGCCACCCGTAGCGGTGGACTGGGCGATCAGGCCGAGTTTTCCGCTGTCAAACGAGTCATCGTGATAGACCTCTTGCATTGTGCCGTCAACGCAATCGCCGGCGACAAAGGTGCTGGTCGCGCTGGCATCGTCCGGCAAGCAAAGAGCCACCTGGGCGCCGTTAATGAAGAAGCGATAACTGGAATCACGAGCGACAACGCGGATTGTGTTGGTGGCGTCCAGCCCTTGTTTGATGTGCCGTGAGGCGATCCAGGCGCTCAGAAGCCGCGTCTTTCCAGCCTCTGATTTCCATAAGGAATAATAACCGTCGCTGCTGATCAAAAAGGCGAAGTGGCTCTCGGTTTCGGTCATATCAATGATTTGACGGAGAGCGGCGCCGGCGAGGGGAATGTGCTGATCGATTGCGCACAGAATTACCGCGGGCATATCGCAGGCGTCGTCTTCGTTATCTTGCACGTGAAAGACGACCCCCATCGCGTTATCGATTGGTCCGTCTTGGGCGGTTGTGGCGACGCGCATGTCGAAATCGCGAAAGCGAGGGCGGGCGCTGGACCAGGTAGCCGTCTGCGGAGAAGTTACCCTGAGCTCAAGCTGCTCATCGACGATCTTCGCGCTCTGTTGGCCTTCGTATAAATCCCACTCGTCGGTGAAACCGGAATAGGCCGACACATATAGAAGCGTCCCCGGGCTGTCCTCAAGCACAATGTCGCGACTCGATAGCGACGCGTGAATCAGATTCGCAGCGATCACGGCGAGGGCGAGGAAGACCGACAGCGTGAGCGCGATTGCCCAAGAAGGCAGTTTTCTAAGCAAGTTGATTACAAGCCAAAAGGATTCTGACACTTTGCCCGCCGTGCCAAATGCGAAAACGACCAAACGATTCTAGCACAGCGCGCCCGATGCGTAAACGATAACGAAGTCGCAATACAGGGCAATCGCTTCAAATTATCTTTCACCACAAAGACACAAAGAGCACAAAG
>JAAXID010000230.1 GCA_012270545.1 Anaerolineae bacterium
TCAAGCCGGCGTTGCAGACGCAGACGCTCAGCTGTCCAAATGTCTTCACGGCTTGCTCAACCAATTCGCGCAGCGTATCGACATTGGCTACATCGCCCGGGCCGGGGATGCAGGCTGCGCCCGTCTCGGCGGCGATCGCCTCGGCAGCGGCTCTGGCGCGCTCGGGCAGGATGTCGTTCAAAAGCACTGACGCGCCCGCGGCGCAAAATTGGCGCGCGACTTCAAAGCCGATGCCTTCGCCGGCGCCGGTGACGATGACCGTTTGATTAGCAAATCGCTTATGTGTCATAATCTCTCCCGCAGTATGAACGCAGATTATAGCAATCGCGCGTTTCCAATTGTAGGAGACCGAAACATGCAAGAAGACATTTATGGCGGGGCGGAGCTGTTGCGGTCGACGCGAACACGCGGGCAGGGCCGGGAAGGCAAGCTGCCATTCGATGAAGATATGCTGCTTAATGAGGCGAGCGGCAACCTCTTCGCGATGACGCAGAACGTGGCGATGGGCTGGCACCCGGAAGAGGTCAACCGCGAGCAGTATGTGATCGTGAGCACCAAGGGTGGCTTGCGCGCCGAAGATGGCAGTCCGCTGGCGCTGGGCTATCATACCGGCCATTGGGAGATCAGCCTGCTGGTTAAGGAAGCGGCGCAGACGATCCGCAAGAATGATGCGATTCCCTTCGCTATCTATTGTTCCGACCCCTGTGACGGGCGTTCGCAAGGCACGACCGGCATGATGGACAGCCTGGCCTATCGCAACGACGCGGCGCTGGTGATGCGGCGCATGATCCGCTCCTTGCCGACGCGGGATGGCGTGATGGGCGTCGCGACCTGCGACAAGGGGCTGCCGGCGGCGATGATCGCCTTGGCTGGCTGCGGCGATCTGCCCGGCGTCATCGTGCCCGGTGGCGTGACCCTGCCGGCCGAGGGCGCCGAAGACGCGGGTACGGTGCAGACGATTGGCGCCCGCTTCGCGCATGGCATGATCACGCTGGATTACGCCGCCGAGATGGGCTGCAAGGCTTGCGGTTCATCGGGAGGCGGCTGTCAGTTTCTGGGTACGGCGGCGACCTCGCAGGTGGTGGCCGAGGCCTTCGGCTTGACGCTGCCGCATTGCGCGCTCGTACCCTCCGGCGAAGCGGTCTGGCTGGACAATGCGCGGCGGTCGGCGCTGGCGCTGCTCAACATGAAGTCGGCCGGCAGGACGCTTTCTGACATTTTGACGTCGGCTGCGCTGGAGAACGCCATGCTGGTGCATTCGGCTTTTGGCGGCTCGACCAATTTGCTGCTGCATATCCCCGCCATCGCCCATGCCGCCGGGCTGAAGCCACCGACGGTCGACGACTGGATCCGCGTCAATCGCAGCACGGCGCGTCTCGTCGACGCCCTGCCTAATGGACCGCGAAATCATCCGACGGTGCAGGTGTTTATGGCGGGCGGCGTGCCGGAGGTGATGTGTCATCTGCGGCGGGTGGGGCTGCTCAATACCGATGCGCTGACGGTCAGCGGCGACAAGCTGGATACCGTGCTCGATTGGTGGGAGAGCAGCGACCGGCGGCGATTCGCGCGGCAGCGTCTGCGGGAGAACGACGGCATCGACCCCGACGATGTCATCATGTCGCCGGAGCGAGCGCGGGCGCGCGGGCTGACGAGCACGGTGGTTTTCCCCAGGGGCAATATCGCCCCGCAAGGTTCCGTCATCAAAGCGACCGCCATCGATCCCGCCGTGATTGGCGCCGACAACGTCTATCGGCATCGCGGACCGGCGCGGGTATTCACATCCGAGCGCGCGGCGATACGGGCGCTCAAGGGCTTGGAAGGCGAAGCGATTAAGGCCGGCGATGTGCTGGTGCTGACCGGAGTTGGACCTATGGGCACGGGCATGGAAGAGACCTATCAACTGACCTCGGCTTTGAAGTTCATCCCTTGGGGCGCGCAGGTGCCGCTCATCACCGACGCGCGTTTTTCCGGCGTTTCGACGGGCGCTTGTATTGGCCACGTGGGACCGGAAGCGCTGGCGGGAGGCCCCATTGGCAAGCTACACGATGGCGACCTGATCGAAATCACAATCGACCGAGAGAGCCTGAGTGGCAGCGTAGAATTCGTCGGCACCGCGACTGATGAGCTCGCGGCCGCCGAAGCGCAGGCCTTGCTCGACGCGCGGGCGCCGCACCCGGACTTGAGGCCGCATCCGGATTTGCCGGCCGATACGCGACTGTGGGCGGCATTGCAGGCGGCGAGCGGTGGCGTTTGGGCGGGCAGCGTCTATGATGTGGACAAGATCAGCGCGGCGCTGCAAGCGGGGATGCAAGCTGTCGCCGAGCAGCTCCCTGAAAGCGGCAAGTGAGGGGATGAGCGCTGTGAGCCGAATCAATCAAGATAACAAAGAAGCGGTCTGGGACTTCTGGCAGAAGCTGAATTATGTCGGCGTCGGCAACGTGCCAGAAACGGTGCGAGCGGCGGTGCGCGAGGATGTCGACTGGAATGTCTCGGCGCCAATCGATCAGTTAGTTGGCGCGGAGGACTCGATAGCGGGTTTCTGGACGCCATTGTTTCATTCATTCCCCGATCTCAAACACGAGCCATACGTATTCATGGGCGGCATCGATGAAGGCTCGGCGCTTTATGCCACCGAAGCTGGCGAGGAGTGGGTGAGCGGCTGCGGTTATTTGACCGGCACATTTGCCAAGGACTGGCTGGGCATTCCGGCCAGCGGCCGGAAGACCAATATCTGGTTCGGCGTTTTCTACGTCATGCGTGAGCGGAAGATCGCCGAAGCCTACCTTCAGCTCGATATTGTGGCGGTGATGCGGGGGGCGGGCTTTCAAGTGCTGCCGCCGGCGCCCGGAGCGGAAGGGGGCAAGATACCCGGCCCGCTGGCCAAAGACGGCCTGCTGCTGACGGAACAGGACGGAATGGAATCGCGCAAGAGCCAACAGTTGGTTCAGGCGATGGGGCTTGGTATGCGCCGCTACCTGCGGAGTCGAGATGGCGGCGACTTGCGCTCAATGGAGCAGGACAAATACTGGCATCCCGATATGAAATGGTTCGGTCCCAGCGGCATCGGCTCCTGTTTCAGCAAAGAAGAATATGAAGATTTCCATCAGCGGCCCTGGCTGGAGGGCTTCGGCGATCGCCATATCTCGCGCGCCGGCAGCGGGCGGCGGATGGGACGCATCGGCGAGGGAAAGTATTGCGCGGGCGGCATCTGGGATACGGCTTACTCGCACCATAACGGCACTTACGCCGGCGTCCCCGCCACTGGGGGGCTGCTGACGTTGCGCGATTTCGATTGGTGGAAGCGCGAGGGCGACTACTTGATTGAGAACTGGGTGCCAATCGATATGATTGACCTGTTCCGGCAGATGGGCGTCGATCTGATGGCGCGGCTGCGCCGGCAAGTAGAAACGCGCAATCGGAGCGCGTTCGGCTGGTGGTAGCGAGGGCGATGGTGGCGGCGGGACCTTTCTGCATTGAGGCGTTGCTGGCGCCTCGTTAGGAGCCTTGGAGACTATTCTTTGCCGATTTATCCAAGGTTTGTTATGCTCTTGTCTGCCTGCTGGCGTCACCGGTTGCAAGCTAGGGAATTCTTGA
>JAAXID010000146.1 GCA_012270545.1 Anaerolineae bacterium
GGGCCGGGGATGGGGTTAGAAAAGCAAAGTCCAGCCATTTAGACACTCCCGGCGTATGGCTCTGGCGATATTGCGTTTTGCGAGCAGTCGCTCGGTATCGCTCCGCCAGCTGTTGACAGAGAATGAAGTGGTGGATCAACTGATCTTCGCGCCGAGAAGGTCGCGCAACCTGATTATCGATAATCGTTTGACAGGCCGAATCCAGCGTGCTATAGTCCCGGTGAGGCGCGCGGCGATGTTGAGCGGGCCGGCTTCACGTCCCAAAATCATTAGATGTTTTCAGAAGTACATAGTTATTAGGAGGATTTTGAAAATGACTCCAGAGCAAAAGAGAAACTTGAGAATGGGCTTGAGCCGCCGGGATTTTCTACGACTGAGTGGTGCAGGCCTCGGTTCGGCGATGCTATCCGGTTACTTGCCGGGGGCATCGGCTTTCGCCCAGGGCGATCGGATCCTGCGTGAGCCGCCGCCGGAGTTGCTGCCAAAAGCCAGCAGTGGCGGTCTCGACGAAACAGAACTCGTCGTCGCCAGCATGGCCGGTCCCGATATCAATGCCCACGTTCGCAATGCCGAACGCTTTACCGAATACACCCAAGGCAAAGTCCAGGTGCGCTTCGATATTATCGGTCGCGATGTATGGAACGAAACCAGCTTGACCAATATGCGGGCGGAATCCGATGCCTGGGATGTGCTTGCCATTCATCTGGGCACATTCTGGACCGGCGCCGGCGCTGGCTGGTGGGTGCCCATGCGCAATCTCTTCGACAATCCTGAGCTGGTCAATCCCGAGGTCTACGATATCGGCGATTTCCCCGAGCGCTCGATTGGCTTGGTCACCTGGAATGATGAACTGTTGGCGCTGCCGCAGCACGTCTCCGGACAGATGATGTTCTATCGTGCCGATATGTTCGAGAAGTACGATGTTGAAGCGCCTGATCCACTCGCCGGCTGGAGCTTCGATCAATTGGAAGCTGCCTGCCGCAAGCTGAAGATGGCTTTGGCCAATGATGGTATGGATCAAACCTGGCCCCTGGTCCTTCTGTTGGCGAACGCGCCGATTGTTCTGTACAATTTCGCCGCCTCAATGGGTACGCCGCTCTATGACGCCGATAGCCTTCCGCAATACAACTCGGCGGAAGCGGTGGCGGCGCTAGAGTTGATCAAAGCCTGGATGGACGAAGGACTAATCTCGCCTGGCGCGCTGGGTTACAACTATCCCGAGGGCATCGAGACTCTGCGACAAGAACAAACAGTGATCTGCCTGCAATGGGATACGGCGGCTGTTGAGCTCACCGATCCGGGCGCGTCGCCGACCACAGCCGATACCCTGGACTTCACCGTGCATCCCTGGGATTCAAATGTCGGGCATAATGCGCCACGGGTCTGGACCGGCGTCTGGTCGAATTTCGTGTCGAAATTCAGCAAAAACCAGGAAGCGGCTCTCTCGTATTCGGCTTGGTATACATCTAAGGAAATCGCCTACGACTACGTACGTTACGGCGGGGGGCACTCCGGACGCGCGTCTCTGCTGACCGATCTGGAGATTCTGGCCGCGCATCGGCAATACGACTCGATGATCGCCAACTTCGGCGCTGCGGCAATACTGCCAACTTCGGCGCTGCGGCAATACTGCCAACGTTGGCGCAGCTCGGTTACATAGCCAACAACATGCTGGTGCCCAATCTGCAAGCGTTCTTGACAGGCGCCGAAGAATCAGCGCAGGCGGCAATGGATGCGGCGCAGGCGGATGCCGTGCAATTCTTGCAAGACGAAGGCATCATGTAATCTTCGCCCAGCCCATCCAAGTACATGAGTGCGAGGGCGGCCGACGGGCTGTGTCGACGGTCAGTGTCTGCGCGACCTGTCAGGTCGCCCTTGCATAACGTAGATACGGTGTGCTCACAAGCATGCCCTTAGGGCACTCAGGATGTCGGCTATCCATAGCGTGATCGATCACAAGCAGAATAAGCGATCAAGATTTCGCTTGGTCAAGAAGGATCTGCTGCCCTTGTATTTCTGCCTGGGCCTTCCGCTCTTGATCATGGCTTTTGTCTTCGTCTATCCGTTGGTCTATAGTTTTGTCCTTAGCTTTACCAACGCCCACCTGATGCGCCCAAATGTTGACTTTGTCGGGCTGCGGAATTTCATACGGGTGCTCAATGATCATCGGGTCTGGCACAGTGTCCGCATCACCCTCACCTACGCCGCCGGCGCCATGGTACTTCAGTTTGTCGTCGGCTTTGCGCTGGCGCTCTTGATCGACTATATCGGTGTCGTACGCGGCATACTGCGCACCCTCATCGTGATCCCGCTGATGCTGACCCCGGTGGTCGTCGGGGTGATCTGGCGGACGATGCTCAACTATGACTTCGGGATCGTCAATTACTTCGTTCGTCTGCTGGGCTTCCAGCCTATCGATTGGATCTACAATCCAGATTTGGCTTTGCCGGCCTTGATCGCTATCAGCGCCTGGGGTGGCGTGCCCTTTGTGATGCTAGTCCTTTCCGCTGGCCTGGCGGCGCTGCCGCGCGAGCCCTTTGAATCGGCGCAGATCGACGGCGCCTCGTCTTGGCAAACCTTGCGCTATCTGACCATCCCCATGCTGCGGCCCGTGATCATGGTCGTGGTGATCTTCCGTTCCTATCAACTCCTGCGCGAGTTTGATGTGGTGTTTACACTCACAAAAGGCGGTCCCGCGCGCGCGACTGAAACGCTGACCTATCACATCTATGCCCGCATGTTTGAGGCGGGCCAAATCGGAATCAGCGCCGCTATTGCTTATCTCCTGTTCTTCATCACGCTGGCGATCGTCGTCTTCCTCTTCACGCAATTGGAGCGCGGCGACCAGGAGCTGGTCGCTTCAACAGGAACGGACTCGCTTCTGGGGCGGTCGCCAGTGCGGCTGCTGAGGAAGCGCATCGTCTTTATCATTAACCTGCCCCTGCGTATCGCGGTCGGTCTAATCGATCTTCTGGCTGACTATCTGGGTAAAGCAATGTCGTGGGGGGTGAACGCCATGCGGCGCGGTCAAGTCGCCCCCGCTGTCGGGCGCCGAGAACGGCGGCGGATTGGGGTCGTCGTTGCGTCGATCATTGTCGGCGGCTGGGTAATTTTCGCGCTTTCACCAGTTTTCTGGATCTACATCAGCTCGGTCAAGGAGCCGCCGGATGTATTCAAAATTCCGCCGAAGTGGATATTTACGCCGACCCTGCACAATTATGAAGTGGTGCTGGGCATGAAATACGGAACGGAAGCGGAGCTATCGATGGAAGGCGTCAAACCGCCGCTGAGCAGGTTCCGCGAGTATATCTTCAACAGCGTGTTTATCAGCGGCAGCACGACGCTAATTAACATCACCGCGGGCATGTTGGCGGCTTATGCCCTGGTACGATTGCGTTTTCGCGGAAAAGAGCTTGTGCTCGTCGGTATGCTCTTCACGCGCATGGTGCCGCCGATCATGCTCATTTTGCCGATCTTCCTCATCTGGCGGCAGCTGGGCCTGCTCGGCACTTATCATGGGCTCGCCCTCGCATACTTGTCCTTCGGCCTCCCTTTCTCGATTTGGATGATGCGCGGCTACCTGCTGGATATACCCGCCGATCTGGAAGAAGCGGCGATGGTCGACGGCAGCTCGCGCTTGGGCGCCTTCTTCCGCGTCACCCTGCCCCTGGCCGCGCCCGGTTTGGCCGCGACCGCCGTCTTCAACTTCATCGGCACCTGGAATGAATTCTTTTTCGCTATCATATTGGGCAACAACCAGATCAAAACCGTGACGGTGGAGATTTTGACCTACGTTACCGACTACGCCATTCTCTTCGGCCGGCTGTTTGCGGCCGCCGGTTTGATTCTGCTTCCGATCATTATCTTCACTTTCTTTGTACAGAAATACATCGCGACTGGATTGACAGGCGGCGCGTTGAAAGGCTGATTCTATGAGATTAGGACTTGGACTCGGCGGGCAAGGGCTTGGTCCGAAGGCATTGATTGAGCAGGCCAAGACGTATGGCGTCTCCGGCCTGTTGCTGGACGTCAGCGAAGTACGCAAGCAGCCCGTTGCTGACTGGCGCCGACAGCTGGCAGAAAGCGGTCTGGAAGTCGTGCAAGTCGGCGGATGGGCTCACAACCCCTTGCGACCAAACCCGCAAACCGAGCGGATCGCGCGCGATGCGCTTGCGGCCGCGACCGAATTGAGCGCCCCGTGCATCATCATGGGCGGCGGCACCAAGAACCCTAATCACAGCTTCTGTGGTCACCCCGACAACTTCAGCGACGAAGCCATCGCCGAAGCGGCCGCATCGCTAAAACCACTTGCGCGCGAAGCGGAAAGGGCCGGCCTGCTGGTGACGCTCGAGATTCATTTCGCGACCGTGCTCTGCGATTGGAAGGCCTGCCGGAAATTGATCGAGGAGATCGGTTCGCCAGCGGTCAAAATCAATCTGGACGCGGCCAACATGATCCGCTATCAAGACTATTGGAGCAGTTCAGCCTACATTCGCGAGGGCATAGAAAGCTTGGGCGCGCTGATTGAGACCTGCCACGCCAAGGATGTGGTGATGCATGATGCCTTGCATCTCCATATAGATGAATGCCCAGCCGGGGAAGGCTGCCTGAATTACGCCGATATCATCCGTCTGGTCGATACACATTTAGGCCCCGACACTTACATGGTTGTCGAACACACGCCGCTCGAAAGGCTGCCCGCAGCCATGGCCTACATAAGAGAATGCGCGGCTGAAGCCGGTGTGGCGATTGTTTAAGGAAGCGCGCTAGCCCAGCTTCCCCTCGCGCGACAATTCAAACGCTCACAAGCAAAAGCAATTCAATTTACAAATGCGGAAAAAGGAACTCCTAAATGGCAAGCGACGCTGAAATTCGGTTGGGAATCGTGGGGATGCGCCTTGGGCTGTGGCACGCCGGCGCAATTGCTGAGCTTGACGGCGTCTCCATCGTCGCCGTTGCCGATAATGTGCCGGGTAAATTGCCCGGCCCCAATATCACTTTGGGGGAATGGGCTGATGGCCTGGGCGCAGAAGCCTATACTGACGGCATCGACATGATCAAGAGTGCCGATATCGACGCGGTCGATCTGTGCGTATCGCCAAAATGGCGAGTCCCCTTGGTTGAAGCGGCCGCTGCGCGCGGGCTGCCGGTTCTGCTCGAAAAGCCCTGGGGCACCAATATGGCGCATGGACAGGCCATTGCCGACATCATCAAGCAGTCGAACCTCCTGCACATGGTCGAATTTCCGCTGCGTTATTTCCCGCCGATTATCGCGCTAAAAGAACTGCTCGATGACGGACCACTCGGACGACCCTTCGTTGTCAACGCGGAGATCGTCATGGGCGAGATGCCGGCAAAAATGCCCGAACACTGGATGTGGGATCCGGCTAACGGCAATGGCGCCATCAATGAAAACACTTGCCATGTCTTCGATACGATCTGTTATCTGCTGGGGGAGCCGGTGTCCCTGCACGCTTTTGGCGCCAGCTATCACGGCGCGGAGCCCACACTTGCCGACGGCGCTGTCGCGAATATTCGCTTTGCCAGCGGTGCGGTCGCTTCCGTTACTGGGGGCTCCCTGGGCGCCAATTGCCTGCGTACGCCCACCTGGCTGGATGTTTATACTGAAAAGGGACAAGCTTTGGTGACTGGCATAGACCACATGTATGACACACTCACCTGGGGCAGGGCCGAAGACGAGGGCGAACCGACGCGCGAACACTGGCCCAATCCACCGCTACGGACGCTCATCGTCCGCTACGCGATTGAAGAATTCGTCAATAGTGTTCGCAGCGGCGAGCAGCCCGAAAGCGATGCCGACGCCGGTCTCAAGGCGCTGGCGCTGGCGATGGCGGTGAACGAGTCGCTGGCGACGGGTGAGACTGTGGATTTGAGCTGGTGATTTAACCGGCCAAGTAGAAGCTGACATCTATCCATTGCTCGATAACGACGGCCTTTCAGCGCAGTGCCTGCCACCCCAAGTATGTAAGGCTTGATTGGTATTAGCTGTCTGGCGTCCAATCTGTGCCAATCACTTTGTCAAGCCCTGTCATCGTGGAGTTTCTCTGACCTAAACTGTGTATTCGCGTGCATTTAGCTCCCCTTCCCTAGCTCGCTGGGCAAGGGGCTGGGGGATGGGGTAGAATTTCGGTGTTCAAATTGTAATAGCAATCAAGCCTTGTAGGGGCGATCCTTGGATCGTCCGAACCAATCGACTATGAATGTGGGCGACTCAAGAGTCGCCCCTACATCTAGGTTTATCTTAAGCCAGGATTTTTGGTTGCCATATCCACAATTCACCACTCCCGTGACAATCAAAATCTTGACAACCTAGACAAATGTTCTAAACCGTGCATACGCTGCATCGACACGGCGAAAGGTGGAGATCACACGTCCGTTGGATTGCTCGTCCCCGATATTCAGCAGCGCTTCGGTTGTCAGAGTTTTTGCCGCGCGTCCTTCGCTTTCCCGGGCGGGGAAACCTGTCCAAAGCGCTGGTGACCCGGGATTTGGCGGCGACCAGCAAGCGTCTGCAAGGGAAACTGCGCATACGGCAGCAGCGGCTCTATTTGCGCCGTTACTTCATGTCCTTACATTGCCTGGCGTTATTCAAGCGGCGCTTATGCAACCATGCTACTATGACTTTGCATAGTGCCCCAATGCCATGTGAGATGGGGCGCTTATACCCGTTAACAATGGGAGTTTTACGGTGTTACGTTATCTTTGTCGAATCGGCTGTTTTTTCGCTTTTGCCATCACTGCGCTTTGCGCTTCCTTCCTATTCGCTGTGCCGCAGAGTCCGGTCATGGCGCAGGATCCGCGTCCGCTATCAGCCCCGACCAACTTATCGGCGTCCATTAGTCCCGCCGGTATCGCTTTAAGTTGGACGGCGCCGGATGGACATGTAGACGGTTATGAAATCTTGCGCCGCCGTCCCTTGCAGGGCGAAACCGAGCTAACGACGCTGGTGGATGACACCGGCAGCATCGAAACCAGCTACACCGATACCAGCGCCACCGCGCTCGGTGAACAGTATGTCTATCGGGTCAAAAGCATTCGCGGGGATGAACGGAGCGAACTGTCGGAGTTTGTCAGTGTCGACTTTCCTACTACACCGCCGCCGTCGCCAACGCCTGTCAAAGTATCGATAAGCTGTGAGATGTTGGCCGGTACCGTACACAACATCCTGCGCTGCACGGCGAGCGCCGGCGATCTAGCTATCACGTCCGCTAAATGGACCCCCTGGTACGAGGTTCAATACGCTCAAACAACAGACGGGCCAGTAGTGGCATGGGTTGTCGCCGAAGAATATTGCGGCCACTTCACAAGTGTCGAGGTGGATGCGCTGTCCGACAAGTTAGTTCTTCCGTCGGCTTCAGCGATAATTAGTCTGGAATGCGTGCCGCTGGCGCCAACGGACACCGTAACCGTAAGCTGTGAAAACACGATCGAAAACAGCCAGCGCATACTGCGCTGCGCGCTGAGCGGCAGCGATCAAACGATTGATTCCGCTCAATGGACCCCGAGTTACGATGTTCAATCCGCTCAAACAACAACCGGAGCGGAGGCGACGGAAGCGACCTGGGTCATCAGCTCTGAGTATTGCGGCCAAACCGTCAGTATGGAGGTGGTTCCGCAGGCTGGCCAGTCGCTTCTTCCGACAGCTGTGACGACGTTCCCGCTCCTCTGTGACATCACAGTGGACGACAACTGCAGCCTGGCTAACGCGATCCGCTCGGCCAATGGCAACGCCCAGGTAGAAGAGAGCGGCGACCCCGATGGCAATGACGATTGCGAGGATGGCGCTGACCCTGATGACAGTGCTACGCCGCCGGCAACGGGCGACGACATCATCCTATTGACGGCGAATACCACCCTGGCGGCGTCATTGCCGGCCATTACGAGCCGAATTCAAATCGAGGGCGGCGGCCACACCATCTCCGGCGATGACAAATATCAGGTCTTTACTGTAAGTGGCGGCCAGCTAAGCATTAGTGATTTGACCATTACCAAAGGCTTTTCTTCGACTGTGGGCGGCGGGATATATCTCAACAGCGGTTCATTGAGTGTCAGCGACAGCGCGATAAAGAATAGCAATGCCAGTGACATCGGCGGCGGCCTCTACGCCATCGACAGCGATGTTGAAATTGCCGACACCGAGATCAGCGGAAATTCGACCGTCAAGAGCCACGGCGGCGGCATCTACTTTGTCAGTTCCACCGACTTGCACACGCTCAATATTGTGGGCGCCACTTTCAAGAAAAACCAGTCGACTGAAGACGGCGGCGCTTTGAAAACCGCGGGCGGAATCGCGAGCGTCAACAAAAGCACCTTTGTTGAAAACACAGCCGATGAAGGCGGCGCCATCGAAAGCAGCGAAACCACCCTTGACATCACGAACAGCACGTTCAGCAGCAACAGCGCCAGAGAAGGCGGCGGGCTGAGTTCATTTAGCTCCAACGTGACCCTCACCCACACAACCTGGGCCTACAATTCAGCGGCTGAACAAGGCGGCGGCATTGCCATAATCGGCTGGACGGGCACTTTCAAGATTCGCAATACGTTGATCACCGGCAGTACAAGCGGCGGCGATTGTCACAGCGGTCCCAATCCCAATATCATTATCGAGTTCACCGGCAACTTCATCCAAGATGGATCTTGCGCGCCCCAACCTGCGGAGAGTCAAGCGGCGTCGTCCGATGGCGAAAGCGGCCAGCTGCAGGCTCAGCATGCGAACCATGGTGAGCCTGCTGGAATGCCGGGCAGAGATCCCGGGATTAGTGGACTCGTCGGAAACCCGCCGCATCACCCGCTGCAGTGGGGAAGCCTGGCAATTGACGCTGCCGACCCGCACTATTGTTTGTTTGACGATCAACCCGACACAGCCCGCCCGCAATACGGCAACTGTGACATCGGCGCTTATGAATATCCGAAAGCGCCACCGACCCCAACGCCGAGACCGCCAACACAAGCGCCACCAGCGTCGCCAGCGACTGACACACCGACCCCAACACCGACGAGCACAACCATCGGGCCGCCAGCTGCGACACCGACGGCGACCGACGTTGCGCCGACGCCAACATGGTCGCCCGATGATTGCATTCATATCGTCGGCGAAGGTGAGAATCTGTTCCGCATCGCCATTCTCTACAATATGACAGTGCGTGAGATTTCCAGCTTCAATAACCTGTTGAACGACCACCGATTGTCTGAAGGGCAGGAGCTGATAATTCCCTTCGATCACTGTGAGTCGCCTACCCCGCTCAAAGGGTAATTGTCAGCTGGTTCCTCATAGAATACCGGTGACAGACATAGGGCGATTAGAATGGACCGGGCGCCCGCCTCCAAACAAGGCGCCGGCTTATTGATTTTTCCCAGCTTTTGCCGATGCTCCGCTGGCGCCCAGTCGGCGCATGTCGCAACTGGCGGGCGCCGCGACCTTGTAGCTGAAGATAGTCCCGTCCAAAATATAAATGACAACTTCCTCCGGGCATCCGTGCTAAAATGCTGAAGTTCTTAAGCATCCGGCCGAGGGGGATACGTGGCGCGATTGGCACTTCCGGCGATCATACTGCTCGGCCTGGCTCTGCGCATCGCTTATACAAGCGCCGTGTATGGTCCCGCCCTCAATCTGGATTACCCGGGCGACTATTGGGATTATCACATCGCCGCCAAACAAATATTGGCGGGCGACACGGCTTTCAGCCATAGCATATTTCTCGTCCGGCCGCCGATTTATCCCTTGATCGTCGCCGCCCTCAATGTGAACCGACCGCTGCTGATCATGCTGAACCAGCTGCTTGCGCTCATGATCATTCCCTTGACCTATAGGCTCGCGCGCGGACTTCATCTGCCGCATGCGTTCGCGCTGCTGGCGGCGCTGCTCGTCGCGCTCGATCCAACCAGCATCAAGTACTCGGGCATCCTGCTGGCCGAACCGCTGGCGAATCTGCTGCTGGCAGCGGCATTCGTGGCGCTGCTGGCGCTAAGGCGGGTGGATACGCGGTCAGCGACAATAGCATGGGGCTTGGCGGCCGGCGGTCTGATTGCGCTGTCCGCTTTGACGCGACCGGCGGCCTATTTGCTCTGGATTCCCTTGGGCGCCTGGATCGTCGGCGCGCGTTACCGCCAAGGCCTGCGCGGATTGGCGGCACTGGCCTTGGCGCTGCCCGCCCTGCTTGGCATCGGTCTTTGGCAGCGCCACAATTGGCTCGCCTTCGAGAACAGCGGTTTCACTAGCATTGGCAGTTTCAACCTGCTTTATTATCGCGCGGCAATCACGCTGCATATAGCGCAGGGCAGGCAGGATATGGACGCGGTGAAACTGAGCCTGGCGCGCCAGGTCGAAGCACGACTTGGGGTTGAGGGCGCGTCGATTGCGGACGATTGGCGGGAGAAGCATCGCGCAAACACAGCGCGGGGCGCTGCCGCGATGCGTGACATCGCAATGGAGGTGATCCTCAACCACCCAGCCGCCTTCGCGCTCGCGACATTGGCGGGCGCTTACCAATCGCTGATCGAAGTCTGGGGCGCTTTATCTATTCCGGGTGCCATCTGGAATATTGCGCTGCTGATTGCGGCCGCTTTAGGGTTCTACTGGTTTCTGCGGCGGCGGCGCTGGATTGACGCGCTGTTTCTGCTGCTGCCCTGCGCCTATTTCTTATCGGGCACGCTTCTGGTATGCACAACCTGCATGGACACCCGCGCCCGTGTGATGATCACGCCTCTGCTGGCGGTGATGGCGGCCTGTGGCATCATGCACATGCTCAACCGGCGAAGAGCGGCGTTGGCGTCCCCTTCACCCTTGGCTGATAGCTGAACAGGCTGCCAATCAGTTCACTGAATGGGAGTGGTGATGTCATTGATACAACTCTCACTCGCCCTAAGTTTGTAGGGCGACCAACCTGGTCGCCCGCGTCCGCGATTTCAGATGTGTGGGATACGGGCGACATGATATGTCGCCCCTACATCTAGATTTTCCTGAGACGGGATTATCGGTTGCCCTATTCACAATTCACCACTCCCCACAGAATTCAGTAATTTCATGGCCTCTGCGCTATAATGCCAGCGGGCTGATCGAGTAATCCGAGGCGAAATTGTGCCACAGCGCAAGCTCTTGCTGATAATCTTGCTCGGCTTGATTCTGCGGATAGGCTACGCGGTGGCGATCTATGAACCGTCCCTGCTCCCTTATCACCGCGGCGATTATGACCTGTATCACATATTGGCGGAAGACATTTTGCGCGGGGATCTCGCTTTCCAAAATAGCGGTTATCTTCTGCGTCCGCCGCTCTTCCCCCTCCTGGGGGCGGCATTAGGCTTGCAGCCATTGCTGATCATCACGGTCAATATTCTGCTGGCCACATGTGTTATCCCAGTCACGTATCTGCTCGCAAATCAATTTGACCTGTCGGAAAAACTGGCGCTGTTGTCTGCGATGATCGTCGCCCTTGACCCCACAAGCGTCATATATTCTGGAGTCTTGCTTGCTGAACCGCTGGCGAATCTATTGCTTGCTCTGTCTTTCGTTACCTTGATAAAAGTTAGGCAGGCGGAAAAACGCTCTGCAATTCTTTCCTGGGGTTTTCTATCCGGCATATTTGTTATGCTATCGGCTTTTACCCGCCCGGCCGCCTATCTGCTTTGGCTTCCCATGGCGTTGTGGGCGGGTTTTGTCCGTCGTACAGTAGGGGGGGGGCAGATTCTGGCCACGGGCGCTTTTGTTTTACCGGCTATGCTTGGCGTTGGGTTGTGGACGCAACACAATGCCATTCACTTTAGCAACAGTAGCTTCACCACAATTGGCACATATAATTTGCTCTATTACCGCGCGGCATCGGTTCTTTATCAGGCGACAGGTCAAGAGATTGATGCGGTCTATGCCGAACTGGCGCGGCGGGTGGAAGCAAGGTTGGGCAACAATACCGCGAACATCTCCGCCAGCAAACGGCATGAACACTACACGGGCAGTCCGCAACTGCAAAATGCGATGACCGAAGTCGCTATCGGCATCTTCCGCGATTACCCACTTCATTATGCGCTTACGATATCAGTCGGTCTGTATCGGATGCTTTTGCGGGTCTCGGGAGTCCTCGTTTGGCCAGGGCTCATCTGGAATGTCGCGTTACTGCTGGCGGCAAGCATCGGGCTGAACAACCTGCGGCTTCAACGCGACTGGTCGACCGGCGCCTTCCTCTGCCTGCCCTGCCTCTACTTTTTGCTGGGGACGCTTCTCGTACAAACGAGCGGTATCGACACGCGTGCCCGCGTGATGTTCACGCCTTTGCTCGCCATCATGGCTGCTTACGGTGTTGAGCACATGCTCAACCGGCGAAGAGCGGCGTCGGCGTCCCTTTCACCTCACGGTGCCAAATAAGATAGCCGCCAACTTGTCGATGGAGCTCACTTATCCTACCGCGCATAGGCACACAATCGTGGAACGTTGTGCGATCGACTAGAGAGTACCTTATGGAACGACATAAGTTAGCGGCAATTGTCGCAATTGGCATGCTACTCCGAATTGTTTATTCAGTAGCAATTCATAATCAATACTGCGTCGAGTGTGCAAGCTATCAATTGGGCGCGGAAAAGATCTTGCTGGGTGACCTGGCATTTGAAGACAGTTTTTTTATGGTGCGGCCGCCTTTGTTTTCTCTGTTGGTCGCGAGCCTAGGCATGCAGTCGATTGTGGTTACTTCCGTCAATATTCTGCTAGGCACGGCTATCATTCCACTGGCCTGGTTCTTAGCGCGCCAATTGGATTTTGTACCAGAGTCTGCATTGATTGCCGCCTTCATTGTGGCGATTGATCCGACAAGCGTGCGATATTCGGCCCAAATGATTGCAGAGCCGCTTGCAAACTTTTTCTTGGTGCTCGCTTATATATGTATGCTGTTGCTGAAAAACGCAGGCGGACTTCGCCATGTTTTGATTTGGGGTTTTCTGGGTGGATGCTGTATCGCTCTATCCGCGCTCACACGCCCCGCAGCGTATTTGTTCTGGATTCCGATGGCGCTATGGACTGTTTTTGCCAGACGCAAGTTGCGCGTGTTGGCAGCGCTTACACTGATTTTCTCGGGCATGCTGGGCACAGGCCTATGGAGACTTCATAATGCTCATTTCTATGACAACAGCAGCTACTCGACAGTTGGAACTTGGAACCTGCTTTACGTGCGCGCGGCATCAATTATGTATCATGCGCGGGGGGGGGGGATCGAGTCAGTGTATGAGACATTGGCGAGAAGAGTCGAAGCGAGACTAGGTAATGATGCTACCGACATCACAGAAGATCAACAGTGGAATCACTTTCTAGACCCGTCGGCGCAACTTCAATCCACAATGACAGATGTGGCACTTGATGTTTTCCGTGCGTATCCCCTGTACTACGTTCTTACGATTCCTGTTGGTCTATATCGAACACTGCTATGGCTAGACGGTATGCCTCTTTGGATTGGAACCATTTGGAATGCGGCGCTTCTATTGTTGGCGGGCTGCGGCGTTTTCCACCTGATTCGCTTGCGACAGTTTGTGGAGGCGACGTTCTTGCTCATTCCTTGCGTTTACTTTATGACCGGAACCTTGCTAGTCATATCTTCCTGGATCGACACACGCGCCCGTACTATGTTCACGCCTCTGCTCGCCATCATGGCTGCTTACGGTGTTGAGCACCTTCTCAACCGGCGAAGAGCGGCGTCGGCGTCCCTTTCACCCCCGGCTGATAGCTGAATAGCCCCCCCGCCAGCGGATATTCCGCCAATTCCTCGTCCGACATAAAGGTGCTGGCCGAGGTGATATAGAGCGTGTCCAGCTCGGCGCCGGCGAAGGTGCAGCTGGTGATATTGGGCGCGGGCAGCGGGGCTACTTCCAGAATCTCGCCGGCCGGCGAATACCGCGTAATGCGCGCGCCCCCAAAATGCGCCACCCAAATGCAGTCTTCGCTGTCGACGGTCATGCCATCGGGGACACCCTCGTCATCCTTCGTGAACTGGGTGAATACACGCTTGTTGCTTAGCGAACCATCCGCGCCAATATCAAGCGCGTAGATTGTCCGCTTGATGCTGTCGGTGTGGTAGATGATCGTATTGTCGACGTTGAAAGCGGGACCATTGCAGATGATGTAATCCGTATCGACCTGCCGCGCGCTCAGGTCGGGATCGAGGCGATAGAGCGAGCCGGTCTCTCCCGCTTGCTCGACATCCATGGTGCCCGCCCAAAAGCGCCCGCTGTTATCGACCTTGCCGTCGTTGAAGCGGTTGCCGGGTCGGTCCGCTTCCGGCAGGACGATCGGCTGAGCGGAGAGTACATCAAAGTCGATGTAAGCGAAGCCGTCCTCGATCGTGCCGATGAAGCCGCCGTCTTTTCGCGGGCTCAGGCTGGTCACGGCAAAATCGAAGGTCCAGGTCGTTTTGGCGCCGTCGGCCAAGGCATAGCGGTGGACCTTGTTGCTCATGATATCAACCCAGTAAACCGCGTTCTCTGCTTCTACCCAGACGGGTCCCTCGCCGAGAACCGCGCGAGTCTCCCATACCAGCTTTACTTCGCTCATCGTCTCATTCCTTTTTGCTTTTGCGCGTATTCTACCAGTTTGTGACCGAGCCGTCAGGCCGGCGCAAATGACGCAACTCGCCCATTTCAAATGGGTATTTGCTGAGCGCTTCGGGATTGAATTCAATGCCCAAGCCCGGCGCGCTCGGCGGCAGCAGATAACCGTCTTCCCACTCCGGCTGATTGAGAATGAGTTCGGGCATGCTGGTATTGGGGCGGCGCGGCAGCTCTTGCACGGCGAAATTGGGCACTGACAAGCTCAGATGAAGGAAGGCAGAGGTGGCGACCGGCCCGATGGGATTGTGAACGGCGAGATCGATGTAGTGCGTTTCGCAGGCGGCGGCGATCTTCTTGGCTTCCGTCAGTCCGCCGCAGATGCAGAGGTCGACGCGGGCGTAGTCAATCAACTCTTCTTCGATAACCTGGCGGAATTCCCATTTGGAGTTGTATTGTTCGCCGGCGGCCAGCGGGACGGTGCTGCGTTCGCGCAGGTTGCGATAGGACTGCGGGTTCTCCACCCGCAGCGGGTCTTCAACGAAGTAAGGGCGATGCTGCTCGAATTCCTGGCAGAGCCAGATTGCATCGGGCGGATTGAGGCGGGTATGCACATCGATAGCCAGCTTGACCTCATCGCCCAGCGCCAGCCGCAGTGCTTCGATCTCCTTGATGGCGCGGCGGACGGCGTCACCCGGCTCGAGGATGCCGCCATCTTGATGCTCCAGCCCCCAGCGCAGCACCTGCCAGCCTTCGTCCAGCGAGCGCTGGCAGCATTCGACCAATTCTTCGACCGTGTCTCCGACATTGTGATTGTAGGTAAGCACGCGGTCGCGGGCGCGCCCGCCCAGCAATTCGTAGACGGGTACGTCCAGCGCCTTGCCTTTGATATCCCAGAGGGCGATATCGATGGCGGCGATAGCGGCGGTCAAGATGCGCTGCGCCGGGAAGAAACCACCGCGAAACAGCACCTGCCAAATATGCTCAGTGCGGAAGGGGTCCTGCCCGATGAGCAGTGGTTTGAAATGCTCGATGGCGCCTTGTACCGCCAGCTCGCGCCCGGTGATGCCGGCTTCGCCCAGACCGCTGATGCCTTCATCGGTCTCCACGACGACGAAACAGAAACTGCGCCATTCCTTGGCTAGGTAAACTTTGACATCGGTGATTTTCATAGACTCTACTCCCGTTTCATTTCGACTAACAGCGATCTTTAGCAGGCGCCCCAATGGGCCGCCTCTACACTTGATTACCTTATGATGTAGGGGCCACTTATCAAGTTGCCCGTAACTCACCTAATAGCGCAGCCCAAATCCATACGGGAACAACGGATCTTCCGAATCATGCGGTACGTCAGGCTTTTGCGCGCGGACGGCGTCCATTGATGCGGGCAGTTCGAAAGGCAATGTCGCGCTTGGCTCGAAGCGCCCGAATATAATATCGAGGGCGGCGGCATCACTCGCGCCGAAGTTGGCTACCAAACCAGCGCAAGCGTCGACGATCTCCGGTATGACCGCCGGCCGATCGAGATAGATATCAACGATAGTCGGCACTTGTTGCGTAATAGCCAGGATGCGGCTCTTCTCCGGCTCTTTGAAGTCGAGGTCGCCGGCGTGGAAGAAGCTTTCAAGGAAGATGTCGTTACGCGGCTCGAAGGGCGTCTGCAAGCGCAGAATGGCGACATCGGCCGCGCTCGGCTCAGCGACCACTTCGCCGTATTTCGCCGCGACTTCCGGCTTCATATTCTCAATATACAGTTTTGGTCGGCCGCGCAGGGGCAAGCGGCCCTCGTTCTTCAGCAGGACGATGGACTTGCGCTGCGCCAAGTCGCCGGCGGCGCGGAAGGCCGGATTGCCGACGATGTTCGCGGCGGCCGCTTCATCGACGTAGCGGTTCTCGAACAGGCCGAGGCGGAACTTGTCGCGCAGCAGTCGCCACACACTGCAGTCAATTCGCTCTTCACTGACGCGTCCGCGGCGCAACAGCTCGACCAGCACCTCGGGGCAGGCTTCACCACCGAATTGGTCGATGCCGGCGTCGATCGCCTTCATCATGCGCTCCGGGACGCTTAGATGCTCGACGCCCCAGGCGCGCGCCGGGAAGATCGAGCCCATGATCTCGACATCGGTCAAGGGTCCCCAATCAGTACAGACAACCCCATCAAAGCTGTACTTCTCGCGCAGCACTCCGCTGATGATGCCCTTGTTAAAAGCGAAGCCTACCTCCTCATGCTCTGTATCCATCGGCATACCGTAATAAGGCATAATCATGGCAGTGCCGGCCTCGAAAGCGGCTTCGAAGGGCAGCAGGTGATAATCAAAATGATCGCCCGGGTAAACTTGTTCGCGGCCATAGGCGAAGTGCGGATCTTCACCGTCTAATTGCGGACCGCCGCCGGGAAAATGCTTCGTCATGCAGGCAATGCTCTCGGCGCCCAGTTCCGCTCCTTGAAAGCCGCGGATATAAGCGGCTGTCAGCTTCGCCGCCAGTTGGTTGTCCTCCCCGAATGTGCCGTTGACGCGCGCCCAACGCGGTTCGGTCGCCAAGTCGGCCATCGGGTGTAAAGCCGATCGCAAGCCAACGGCGAGATATTCCTGGCGGGCGATATCGGCGAATTCCTGCACCAGCGTCTCGTCGCCGATGGCCGCCAAGCCCGGCGATTCGGGCCACTGCGAGAAGGCGGCGGTCGCCATGTGTACACCAGGATTCTCGGTGAAGCTGTGCCGGGGATCGCTCGACAGGGTGACCGGGATGCCCAGTCGTTTCGCCGCCGCCAGCTTTTGCAGCTGATTGACCCAGGCGGCCATCGATTTCGCATCGGCAGCACCGACCAGGTTAAAATGCGACATGTGCTTGTCAGTCATCTCGCGGATGCTCGCTAAGCCGAAGGCGCCCACATCCGGGTTGAACTCGCCATCGGGCGAGACCATCACCATCATGTGGAACATCAGACCGGCTTTCTCTTCGAGTGTCATTCGCCCGATCAGGTCAGCAACGCGCTCGTCGATAGACCTATTGGGGTCTAGGTATGGTTTGTCTTTTGCCATCGTCTTCATTCTTAGTTTAGTCCGTACAGATCGGAGTACTTCCGTTCGAGATAATCCAGCAGCGGCGCCGTATTCAGGCCCTCGCTCGTGACGCGCGTCAGCAGCTCATCAGTGCTGTAAGCTCTTCCATGGCGATAGATATTCTCGCGCAGCCAGGTTAGCAGCGTCTGATAATCGCCCTCCGCCAGCTTCGCCGCCAGATCGGGCATTTGCGCGTGGGCAGCCGCCAGGGCTTGCGCCGCTATGATATTGCCGATGGTGTAGGTGGGGAAGCTGCCGAAGCCGCCAAATGACCAATGCACATCCTGCAAGACGCCGCGGCGGTCGTCCGGCGGGGTCAGCCCGAGATATTCCTGCATTTTGGCGTTCCAGATTTCCGGCAGATCGTCGACCGCGATCGCGCCTTCCAGCAGCCCCATCTCGATCTCGGTGCGCAGCATGATGTGCAGGTTGTAGGTGACCTCATCGGCTTCAACGCGGATCAAGCTGGGACGCACGCGATTGACCGCGCGGTAGAAGAGTTCCGCGTCCGCTGCCGCCATCTGCTCAGAAAAGTAATCCCGCAAGCGGCTGAAATGCAGACGCCAGAATTCGCGGCTGCGCCCGATCTGATTCTCCCACAGACGCGAGGAGAATTCATGCGCGCCAAAGCTGGCGCCGCCGACGGCGTACTGCCCGAGGAAATCGGCTGTGAGCGCCGTTCGGGTCAGTTCGGGCGCGATGTTCTGTTCGTAGAGACCGTGGCCCGCTTCGTGCAGCGTCGCGAAAAGCGACATCGGCAGGTAATTGGCATCGTATCGCGTGGTGATGCGCACGTCATCGCGCGTGAAAGAAATCTCAAAGGGATGGGGCGCAGTGTCCAACCGTCCACGTTCAAAGTCGAATCCGATCAAGGTCGCCATTTCCTGGCACAGTCTTTTCTGCGCGGCCAGATCGTATTCCGCTTCCCAAAGGTTGAGGGGCAGCGGCGCGTCAACCGCGACAATGCGCTCAACGAGCGGCAAGATGCCGGCTTTCAGTTCGGCGAAGATTTGCCCGAGGCGTGCCGCGGTCATGCCCGGTTCGAATTGCCGGATCAGCGCGTCGAAGGGGTGATCAGCGTAGCCGATCGCTTCCGCCAGCTCGATGTTGAGCGCCAGCATCTGCTTCAGGTAGGGTTTGAAACTGGCGAAGTCGTTCTCGTCTTTCGCCTTCGCCCAGACCGCTTCCGACTGGGCGCCAAGCGCCGCTATCCGCCCGACCAGATCGGCCGGTATGCGCCGCTGGATTTCGTAGGCGTCGCGAGTCTGCCGCAGGGCGCGAACGTGGTATGAATCGGCGTCGGCGCCGGCGATTTCGGCTTCGGCGGCGTCCAAGAGGCGCGCGGTTTCATCGCTGACGAAGATCGATTTGGCGAGTTTGCTCAGGGTCGCCAGCTGTTTGCCGCGCTCCCCAGCGCCACCGGCGGGCATCATCGTGCGCATATCCCATTTCAGCGTGTTGAGAACGCAGAGCAGATCGTGATACTCGGCGATATGCGCCGTCAGGTCATCGTATGCGGTCATACGCTTGTCCCATTTCCGTCGCGATTGTCCAGGCTATAAGACTTGTTCGCTACTGCAAATCTTCGGCATAGATAACTGGAACAATGCCGAAACAATACAAAAAAGAGGGGCAATTCTTGCGAAAGGCAGCAGATTACTACGGAATCCGCCAAGTTTAGCTCCCCTTCCCTAGCTCGCTGGGTCACGTAGACATAGACCTCCGGGAAGGGGCCGCGCCGCGTAGACA
>JAAXID010000168.1 GCA_012270545.1 Anaerolineae bacterium
TGATGCACGCTTATCCCTACGAGGCGATGATTGAGGTGATGCAAGGCGTCGCCCTGCCACTGAGTTCGCCGGCTTTGAGCGGCACGGTCGGACATTGCGCTGTCTTTGAGCCGGTTCAGGATATGGACGAGGCGCGCGCATTGCTGGCGGAATCGGCTTATGCCGATGGCTTCTCCGTCCGTCAGGCTTATCGTCATGCCAACGAGCCGCGCCGCTTCGCCGCTGTCTTGTTCCAGGAAGCGCTCGCTGAATTGGGCATCGAGGTGATGCTCGACGACATTCCCTGGGGCACGTTCATTGACGCCCAGCGCAACTTCGATACCGCATACGACATGAGCAGCCACTGGCTCAATATCCCGATACCATATTCGGGCGAGATGCTCTTCCGCCTCAACCACTCATCCTTGATCGATACGGGCACGGGCAACTGGGCTTGGTACAACAATCCCGAGTTTGACGCGCTGCTGGAAGAGGCGCCGACGCTGGCGCCGGGCGATCCGCGGATTGACGAATTGCTCTGCGAAGCGCAGCAAATCCTCATTGATGATGCGGTGGTCATACCGGTGATGCTTTCGCAATACATTGATCTGACGCATTCGTCAGTCAGGGGCTATCAGTACGATCCCTACGGCTTCCCGGGCGATCTGCACGTGCATGATATCTGGCTCGAAAACTAGCTGCGCATCTTGGCAGTTCCAAGTTCGTGATGCAAATCCAACCCCCTCTAAATCTCCCCAATGCATTGGGGGAGACTTGCCCGCAACGAGGAAAACTCCCCCTCTAATGCATAGGGGGTCAACTTGCCCGCAACGAGGGAAACTCCCCTCTCCAATGCATTGGGGAGGGGCAGGGGGAGGGGTTAGACGTGGCGAGATTTTCCGCAAAGTTTTGCTTGAATCATTTCTGAGCGAAGTCTGATGCGATACGCGGAGAGTTGCCAGCTGCGTTCCGCATCCTCAATACGGTAATGGGCAAGTTACTTTTAGAGCGCCTACTGACGCTGGTTCTCAAGCTCTTTGGCATGGCGGTGATCCTGTTCGTGGTCACGCAGGTGCTGCCGGCTGATCCGGCGGCGGTGGCGGCCGGCACTGATGCCCGCCCGGAGCAGATCGAAAAGATCCGACAGGAACTGGGCTTGGACCGGCCATTTCACGAGCAGTTCATCACCTATATTTCTGGCTTGGCGCGCGGCGATCTCGGCAAATCCTTGTTGACGCGCCGGGCGGTCAGCGATGACTTGAAGCTGCGCTTTCCCGCCACGCTTGAGTTGGCGATTTTCTCCAGCATCGTGATCCTCATCTTCGGTGTGGGCTTGGGCATCATCGCGGCTGTCAACGCTGGCAACACGCTGGACTTTCTGATCCGCGCTTTTGTCGTCATCAATATGGGGATTCCGCCATTTGTGCTGGCGCTCTTTCTGCAGCTGATATTCGCCAAGTCGCTGGATATGTTTCCGCTGGAAGGGCGCCTGCATACGCGGATGGCGCCGCCGCCATATACAACGGGTATGTACACGGTGGATAGCTTTCTGGCCGGTCAATGGGACATCTTTTGGATGAGCTTGCGTCATCTGGCGCTGCCGGTGGCCGCCTTGGCGCTCGGCCGCCTGGCGGTTGGCGCGCGCTTCACCAGAAGCGGCATGCTGGAAACCTTGTCGCAGCCTTTTGTGCGCACTGCGCGGGCGAAGGGCTTGCGAGAGCGGCACGTGGTCCTGCGCCACGCCTTTCGCAATGCGCTGATCCCGGTGGTGACGATGCTGGGCATTCAGATTGGCTTTCTATTGAGCGGCGCTGTCTTGGTTGAGGTGGTCTTCACCTGGCCCGGACTGGGGCGTTACGCGGTGGAATCGGTGCTCTCCTTTGATTTTTATGCGGTCATCGGCGCCGCGCTGGTGATCGCCGTGATTTTCGTCGTATCCAATACGATCGTCGATCTGCTTTATGCGCAGCTAGATCCCCGCATCAGCCACAAGTAACTGATTCTGCCGACTGAGGAGGCGCATGAGTTTCGAGCTCGGTTTCGATATTGGCGGCACCTTCACCGATTTCGCGCTGCTGAATACGGAAAGCGGCAAAGTTGAGATATTCAAGGCGCTAACGACGCCCGAGCGGCCCGAAGTTGGGGCCCTGGACGGCATGTCAAATTTTCTAAAAGCATGCGGTTTGCGCCATGCAGCGATCCACAATATTTTCCACGGGACGACGTTGGTCGCTAACACGCTCATCGAGCATAAAGGCGCGCTCGTTGGCTTGCTGACGACAGCCGGCTTCCGCGACATCCTGGAGATGCGCACGGAACAGCGCTATGCGATATACGATCTCTTCTTGCAGTATCCGCCGCCGCTGAGCCCGCGTTATTTGCGCCGGGGCATCAAAGAGCGGATCGACCGCGATGGAAACATCCTCGAAACTGTATGCGAAGAAGATGTCCGGCGCGCGCTGGCGGACTTCAAACGAGAAGGCGTCGAAGCCATCGCCATCGCCTGCTTGCACTCGTATCGCAATCCAGCCAACGAGCGGCGAATCGCCGAGCTCGTCCGAGCGGCATGGTCCGATATTCCGCTGAGCTTGTCGAGCGAAATCGCGCCCGAGATTCGCGAGTATGAGCGCACCTCGACGACCGTTGCCAACGCCTACACGCTGCCCTTGATGTCGCGCTATTTGAAGACGCTCGACGATAAACTGGCGGAGGCCGGCTTCGGCGGCCGCTTTTATTTGATGCTCTCATCCGGCAGTTCGGCGCTAGCGACCGCAGCGCGTTCGCAGCCGATTCGATTAGTGGAATCGGGTCCGGCGGCCGGCGCGCTCGCTGCCGCCTATTATGGCGAGTTGGCGGGCCACAAGGACTTGATCTCCTTCGATATGGGGGGGACGACAGCGAAAGTGGCGCTGATTCACGCTGGCCGGCCCGCTGCCGCTTCCAACTTGGAGGTCGCTCGCGTCCATCGTTTCACCAAGGGCAGCGGCTATCCTTTGCAATTCCCCACCGTCGATATCCTGGAAAGCGGCGCCGGCGGCGGCAGCATCGCCTGGGTGGACAGCCTGGGCTTGCTAAAGGTGGGTCCGCAGAGCGCCGGCTCCAATCCGGGTCCCGCTTGCTATGGCTTCGGCGGCGGGCAGCCAACCGTGACCGATGCCGACCTGGTTCTGGGTTACTTGAACCCTGATTACTTCCTGGGCGGGGCGATGAAGCTGGACCGCTCGGCCGCCGAGCAGACCTTGGCGCCGCTGGGGAAGCGCTTCGATTGGACGATCGTTCAGACGGCCGCTGCTATCCATCAATTGGTGAACGAGAATATGGCGGCCGCCGCTCGCATCCACATATTGGAGGGCGGGCGCGACCCGCGCAACTACGCGATGATCTGCTTTGGCGGGGCGGGTCCCGCGCATGCGGCGGGTGTGGCGGGCATCCTGGGCAACGCCGAAGTGATTGTCGCGCCCGGCGCTGGCGTCGCCTCGGCCATCGGCCTGCTAATCGCGCCCATCGCCTTCGATTATTCCCACTCTTATCCGACCATGCTGGCGACCGCGGATTGGAGCGCAGTGGGCGACTTGTTCTGCGACATGGAATCACAAGGGCGGCGGATGCTTCGCGCGGCGGGCATACCCGACGTGGAGACGGAGATCGAGCGCAGCGTCGACGGACGCTTTCAGGGGCAACTGCATGAGATTCAAGTGCCGCTGCCCGCTGACCTCAAGGCCATGGAGTTGGAGGAGTTTATCAGCCGATTCAACGCTCGCTACCGCGAACTTTATCACTACGTGCCCAATCACACGCCAATCGAATTGTTGACCTGGCGGGTGCGCGTATCCGGCCTGCGCGCGCCGCTGAAGCCCGCGCGGCTGCCCGAATCGGGTGCCGACCCGACACCGGCCTGCAAAGGCGAGCGCCGCGCCTATTTTTCGGAGCTCGCTGATTTTGTCATGACGCCAGTATTTGACCGCTATCGCCTTTGCGCTGGCATGGCTTTTGCCGGTCCGGCGATCGTGGAGGAGCGCGAATCGACGATTGTCCTGCGGCCCGGGATGCGGGCGAGCGTGGACGCTTATGGCAATGTGCGCTTGAGTCGGGCAGGAACGCAGGAGTTCGGAGGCGCTTAAGATGCGTATCTTGTGGATAGATCCAATTGTCGAGGACAGGTTTTATGTGAGCGCGTTGCGTAGGGCATTGGAGGAAGCGCGCCGACCGGACACTGAACTGGAAATCATCTCGCTTCCCGCCGGTCCCGCCCCGCGCCACCTGCGTTATCATGCCTATGAAGCGCTGGTCGCCGGCGAAATCGTCACAGCGGTTTATCGTCTCGCGAAGGAATACGACGCTTTCATCATCGGCTGCTTTTATGATTTGGCGCTGCGGGAAGCGCGGGAGGTGTCAGGGAAGGCAGTCGTCACCGCGCCCTGTGAATCTTCCATCGCCATCGCCAGCCAACTGGGAAATACATTCTCGGTCTTGGTCGGCGCCGACAAGGCGATTCCCAAAATGCGCGAAAACATCCGCGCTTATGGCCTGGCGCATCGTCTGGCCTCCATGCGGCCGCTGAATATGGGGGTGCTGGAGTTTCAATCGCAAGCGGAGCGAACGCTGCAAACGATGCTGCGCGAGGGCAAGATCGCGGTGGAAGAAGACCATGCCGAAGTTATCGTGCTTGGCTGCAGCGCCGAGGTCGGTTTCCATCGGACGCTGCAAGAGGAATTGGGTGTCCCGGTCATCGACTCGGCTTTGGCGCCTTTCAAATACGCCGAATTCCTGGCGGAGACAGCGCATCGCTTCGGCTGGTATCCGAGCCGCCGTTGGGGCAGCGAGCCGCCGCCGGAAGATGAGATTCAAGCTTGGGGTTTGTTCTAGGGGGGAGGAAGCGCGATTGTGGCTGAGAAGAGGTTGGACGCGCTGACGCTGGAAATCCTTTGGCAGCGGCTGATCACGGTCGCCGATCAGATGTCGACGACCTTAGCGCGGACGGCTTTTTCCACCACCATCACCGCTTCCAACGATTATGGCTGCGTGCTGATTGACGCCGACGCGCAATGCATCGCGCACGCGCACCGCAGCCTGCCGATATTCAATCGCACCATGCCTTATACGACGGGCCTTATTCTGGAGCGCTTCGGGCGCGAGAATATCCGCCCGGGCGATGTCTTCATCTCGAATGACCCTTGGGAGAATGCGGGCCACAACCCGGATATCACGGTGATCACGCCGTTTTTCAAGGACGATGCGCTGCTGGGCTTCGCCGCCAGCATCGCCCACCATGCAGATGTGGGCGGCGCGGTCGATACCAACCAGGTGCGCGACAGCTACGAAGAAGGGCTTCTGATTCCACTTGTTAGGCTTTATTGCGCAGGCGAAATAAACCAGACCGTGCTCGATTTTGTCGCGGCCAACGTGCGTTTGCCGACGGCGGTCATCGGCGATATCCATGCGCAGGTCGCCGCCAACCAGACGGGCGCCGAACGCTGCCTGGCGCTGCTGGACGAATACGGCCTGCCCGATCTGCGCGCGGTTTCAGCGGAGATTCACAAACGCTCGGAACGGGCGATGCGGGCGGCGATCGCGGAATTGCCCGATGGCCTCTATCGCTCGACGGTCCTGGTCGATGAACTCGACCAGCCATTGCAGCTCGTCTGTGCGCTGGAAGTGCGCGAGGACGAAATTTTCATCGATTTCAGCGGAACATCCCCACAGCAGCCGCGCGGCGCCATCAACGTGACTTTCACCTTCACGCACGGGCAGATATCGTATGCGCTGAAAGCGACCTTGCTGCCGGATGTGCCGGGGAATGATGGCTGCTACCGACCGATCCACGCCAGCGCGCCGCCCGGCTGCATCTTGAACGCCCAGCGACCCGCATCGGTCAGCCAGCGACACCGCATCGGCGCGCATATATTTGGCGCGGTTATTCAAGCGTTGGCGGAAGTGCTGCCGGACAGAGTGATTGCCGGCTCAGGTTTCCTGGTCAGTACGCGCGTCTTCGCCCAGGCCGCGGAAGACAAAGCCATCAGCCATTCTTATCTATTCAGCGCCGGCGGCATGGGCGCCAATGCCTGGACGAATGGCATTTCCACGGTGCAGGTACCGGCGCTGGCGGGCGCTGTGCCGGTCGAATTGTTCGAAATCACGGTGCCGATTCTGACGCGCTGCCGCGAATTCATACCCGACTCTGGTGGCGCCGGTCGACAGCGGGGCGGCCTCGCCCAGCGCATGGAGCTGGGTTTGCTGCCCGGCTTCGATGGTACGGCGACCGTGTCTGTACACGCGGCGGGCCAGAATGTGCCGCCCTTTGGTCTGCGTGGTGGCGACGGTGGGGCGCCGGCACAGATCTTGCGTGATGGCGAGGTCTTGAGCCGCGCGGAAAAACTGCTCCATGCCAGCGCGCTTTCGCTTACCGACACGCAGGCGACAGTCGGCTTTGAGACGGCGGCGGGCGGCGGCTACGGACCGCCAAAAGAGCGAGAGCTGGCGAGTGTTCAAGCGGATGCGCGCGACGGCTTGGTATCGTTGGAGGAGGCGGCCGCGCTTTATGGCGTCGTTCTCGATCCGGATTCGCTGGAGATCGACTTGAAAGCGACAGCGGCGAAACGGAGAGCGATGTAGCGCCCAGACATGCGAGCGGGGAAGCGGTGCGAAGCTCAAAGAGCGGGATAAAGAAATGGCGCCGACTGGGAGCGCAGAATCCCGGTCTGCTGGCGGGCATCACCCTGCTGCTGCCGTTCTTGCTATTCGCGCTGCTGCCGGAAATCTTCGCCACGCACGACCCGATCAAGACATCGATTCGCGAGTTATACATTCCGCCGAGCGCCGAGCACTTCTTCGGCACCGATGAATTGGGACGCGATGTCTACAGCCGGGTGGTGCATGGCGCGCGAATTTCGCTGGTATCCGCTTCGCTGATCATCGGCATCGCCTGTGTGATCGGCGTCATCCTGGGCACAATCGCCGGTTATTGGGGTGGTTGGAGCGACCGCGTGATCATGACGCTGGTGGATCTGGTGCTGGCTTTTCCCAGTTTGATTCTGGCGCTGGCGGTGAGCGCGGCGTTGGGACCCGGGCTGCGCAGCGCCATCATCGCGGCGGCGGCGGTTTGGTGGCCCGTGTACGCCCGGCTGCTGCGCGGCATCACTTTGCAGCTGGCCGAGATGGAATTTGTCACAGCGGCGCGGGCGATGGGGGCTTCGGCGCCGCGGATCATCCTGCGCCACATCTTGCCCAACGCGATCTACGCCATCATTGTGCGCATCAGCATTGATTTGGGTTTGGCGGTGCTGCTGCTGGCGAGCCTGAGTTTCATCGGTCTGGGCGCCAGCGCGCCGACGCCGGAGTGGGGCGCGATGGTGGCTTGGGGGCGGCTTTACTTCCTGACCGAGTGGTGGATTGGCGGTTTCCCGGCGTTGGCGATCACCTTGGTGGTTGTCGCCATTACCATGCTGGGCGATGGCTTGAATGACCTTCGAACGATCCGCTAAAGGCGACACAATCGAGAGATGACTTCGAAATGAGCGAGAACTTATGACTTTACATGGGCGCATTGACAAATTGTACGCGCTAATGCGGGCGGCCGGGCTGGACGCGCTTGCGCTGATCCCTGGCCCCAATCACCGTTATCTGACAGGCGCGGAGCATTATGTGTTGGAACGCCCCATCGTGACATTCTACGTCCCGGATCGGCGGCCGATCGCGGTCATACCTGAGCTGGAGATCCCTCTTTTTGAGCGCCATCCCGCGCCGGCGGAGCTCATCTCTTACACCGATGCCGAAGGATACGAAGGCGCGTTCCGCGACGCGCTGAAGCGGATCGGTGCAAATGGGAAGTTGATCGGCGTTGAAGGTATCCATATGCGTTTTTTCGAGGGCGAAGTCATCCGCCGGTCGGCGCCTGCCGCCACGGTGGTAGATGCGACAGAGCCGCTAGCGGAACTGCGCATGCATAAGGATGCCGGCGAGGTGGCCTTGCTGCGGCGGGCAATCGACATCTCGGAGCGGGCATTGCGGGCGATGTTTGACGAAGTCCAGGTGGGCATGAGCGAGATCGAGGCGGCGGCTATTCTGGAGGGACATATCAAGACCTTGGGCGGCGATGGGCTGTCCTTCGGCACCATCCTGCACGCCGGCGCCAACACCCCGCTGCCACATTCGGGTCCGCTGGATTATCGCATTCAGCATGGCGATCCGCTGATTGTCGATTTCGGCGCCACCTATAATGGCTATTGCGCCGATATCACGCGCACAGTCTTCGTCGGCGAGGTCAGCGCCGAGCAGCGCGCATTCTACAAAATCGTGCAGGAAGCGAACGAAGCGGGCCGGCGAGCGGCGCGCCCGGGCCTCACTTGCGAATCGGTGGATATGGCCGCGCGGCAGGTCTTCGTTGATGCCGGCTATGAGCATTTGATTCGGCATCGGACTGGCCACGGATTGGGCCTGGAGGCGCACGAAGCGCCTTATATTGTGATCGGGAACAAGCGCGTTTTGGAGCCGGGCATGGTCTTCACGGTGGAGCCGGGCATCTATCGCATGGGTGAAATCGGCGTGCGCATCGAGGACAATATGCTGATCACGGAAGATGGCGCTGAGAGCCTGACTACCTTCACGCGTGACTTAATGGTAATATAGGCGACGCAGGAAATTGAACCAGTTGCATCGGCGTACGAATGCGAGAAAGGACTTAGGAAATGATTACAGACCTGACGCAGGAACAGATCGACTTTTATCAGGAGAACGGCTACATCATCATTGAAGACTTTTTAACGCCCGAGGAGCTGGAGAACTGGCGGCGGAATGTCGACGATGCGGTCGCGCAGCGCGACGGACGCGTTACCGCCGATGGCATGCTGGCCTCCGAGCGCATCGTAGACGAAGAAAGCGCCTATTTTGACAAGGTCTTCGTACATCGGCAGAATCTGTGGATTGATCACGCTGGCATGCGCGAGCTAATGTGGGATCCGCGTCTGGGTAAAATGATAAGCGAATTGGCGGGCGTGGACGGCATGCGCATTTGGCATGACCAGGCGCTGATCAAACAGCCCTGGGCCAACCCGACCGGCTGGCATTTGGACAATGCCTCCTGGTCTTACTCATCGCGCGACGCCATCACGATTTGGGTGGCGCTGGACGACGCCACGCGCGATAACGGTTGCCTCTATTTCCTGCCGGGCGCACACAAGACGGCCACTTTCGATCATGCCGGGATCGGCCCGAATATCAGCGACCTATTTGAACTCTATCCACAGTGGGCGGAATTGCAGTCGGTAGCGGCGCCGATGAAAGCGGGATCTTGCTCCTTCCACAACGGTTTGATGCCGCATGGCGCCGGGGCCAATATGACGCCGGGCAGGCGGCGGGCGATGACCTGCGGCTATATGCCCGATGGCTCTACCTTCAATGGCAAGCAGAGTGCCTTGCCGCAGGCCTACTTCGAGTCGCTGGAGATCGGCGATGTGCTGGACGACGATTCAATCAACCCGCTGATCTGGCATAAGTCGAAGCCATACGTCGCCGCATGAAATCTGGCTGGCGGGTTTTGGCTTGGAAACGAAGGTTGTTCGCAAAGTTTACAGAATGCGTTAGAATGTCCGCAGAGGCTTAAGAGTTTGAGAGAGCGATGATTACCATGTCAGAACTAAAAGAATTTCGTGTTTCGAATGACGCCATGAACGACCCAGATGAGTTGCAGCGTCGGATTGACGATGAGGGCTATCTCTTCTTCAAGCGGCTGGTGGAGCCCGACAAGCTCTGGGAATTGCGCCGCGAGATGATGAGCATGATTCAGGAAGTTGGCTGGCTGGTGGCCGGCACTGACCCGATGGATGGCATCGCCGATATCAGCATGCGCTACACGGAAGGCGACAACGAATACAGCGCCGGTTACGCCGAGGTCTACAAGATCGAGAACTTCCATCGCTCGGCGCATTGGCCCGAATACCTCGAGATCGTCGAGAAGATGGTGGGCGCGCCAATCATGCCGCATCCGCAGAAGGTCGCCCGCATCTGGTTCCCCAAATACACCGAGCACACGACGCCCAAACATCAAGACTTTGTGCACTTCCAGGGCAGCTATGACAATATCACTTGCTGGGCGCCGATCGGCGATTGTCCGATTGAGCTGGGCGGCCTGGCGGTGATTCCGGAATCGCACAAGGTCAATCGCGTACTCGATCATCATTTTTCGCTGGGCGCCGG
>JAAXID010000055.1 GCA_012270545.1 Anaerolineae bacterium
GGACGAGTTTTTCGTCGAGAAGAACATCGCGGGGGGGGGGGAGGGGGGCTGGCTGGTATGTTCCCTACCTGCTGGTTGGGAGCCTCATCGCCATTGCCACCTTCTTTTGCATCAAGGCGTTCCCAAAGCGGTCACGCTTTTGGCTTCTGTACTTCTTGCTCGGTCTTGCGATTATCGTATTTGCCGCCGTCTTGGTCGACGACACCGGGATCGAAAACTGTTTCCGCCTGAGCATCGCGATCCAAATCAAATTCTGCCTGCGAATTACGTATGTTGAAGAACTCATGGAGGTTCTTGGCGCATGGATAGCGCTGGTCGCTTTGCTCGGGCAATTCAGCGATGATGCCGCGCCGCGCCGGCGCATCCGCCGCTTGCTCTATCTGCTGCCGCCGATCTGGGCGTTGCTGATGCTGCTGAGCCCGGCAATCGTGTCTATCGAGAAGCAGGCGCGCGCGCAGGGCGCGGAAATTGAGTTCGAGTCGGGCGCCCGGTTGCATGCCTACAAGTTCAAGCGCCAAGACCAACAATTTACCATCGACCTCTACCTGCAGGTCACAGACGCGGAGTTCGACGAAACCGGCTATTCCATTCACTTGATTGACAGGGTCAGCGGCGCGTCTGTCGCCAGCCTTGACCGCTATGTAAGCGACTACTTGGGCTTTTACATGGCGCCCGGCTACGCGCCTGTTTTCCGCCAGCGGGCGACGCTTGCCATCCCCGCCGACGCCCCGCGCAAGCGCGCGTTTTCGATTGCGCTCTCGCTTTGGCGAGACATTGGCGGCGAGTTCCCGTCGCAAGAAATCGGCTCAAGCGACCACCAGCTGCTCTCGAGCTACCAGGTTGTCTTGGGCGAGCTCGTCTTGCCTGGGCCGGCGCCATCCGAGAGCGATCCACGCGAGGCGCTCGCTCTTTTCGCCAACGGCTTCTCGCTGGCGCCGGTATCGCTGCCCGCTCGCGCCGGCGAGGCATTGACCATCGATTTCACTTGGCGCGCCGAGGCGGCCGATGGCGTGGACTATGCGCAATTCTTGCATATCGGCAGCGATGCGACTGGGGAATGGCGGGCTTTTGACCAACAGCCGTTGGGCGCGCGCCTGCCGACGCGCCTGTGGTACAGTGGGCTTGTCGATAGCGAAAGCTGGGAGATTGCATTGTCCGCCGATCTCGCGCCCGGTGACTATTCGCTCTTCACCGGTCTGTATCGCCTCAGCGACAGAGAACGGCTGCCAGCGACCGACGCGGACGGCGAGCCCTATATGGACGGGCGCGTGCCACTGGGCGGGCTTAGGATCGCCGGCGGGCGCTAAGAGCGGGAAAGAATAAACCCGCCTCTTGTGAGACGGGCTCTGTATTCACTCATTTTGTTGGAACTAGTCGAGCAAAGCGACCGCGCTGGCTTGCTTGCCCTTGCGGCCCTCGGTGATGAGGAATTCAACGCGCGCGCCTTCATCAAGGCTGCGGTAGCCGGTCCCCTGGATCTCACTGTAATGTACAAACAGATCATCGCCGTCTTCCTGGGAAATGAAACCATATCCCTTTTCGGCGTTGAACCACTTGACAGTACCTTGCGAACGTTCTTCGGACATGTTGCACTTACTCCTGCTAGAGAAACGATTAACCGGGTTTTGCCATAGCCATTTTCAAGAGGTCAGCGGACGTCACGCAGCCACACTACCGGTGTGGACGCTTCGCCGCAGGTTTTGCGCTCTCGGGGACTTATGGGTGCATACCCACTGCACCAATGTGGAAAAGACGCTCATGTGTTCCTTGTACCACGTTGCGCAAGAAGTGTATCACCGATGTTTCTACAATGCTATGGTGAGTTATTGGCAAATCGATGACGGGCGGCCTAGATAGCTCCCTCCTACAAATTCCCTCCGAATTGTCGGTCTATGTGGGTGGGTGAACTGGATTGCTCGCCCCTGCGTCTTTCTGTAGACGGCGCATCACACCGACTTCGCCAGTTGATAGAGGCGCGGCGCCTGCGCTGCGATTACAGCGGCGTCGCTGCGCCAGGCGAACCTTTTGCCAAGGCCGCCATATTCGAAAGCCAGCGTATCCGGCTTTCGCCATGCCTCCGTGCGGATCTGCGCCAGCGCCCATTCGGTCAGCGCCCAGTCCTCATCGGTCAGGGCGAAGTGATCGTGGCGAATGCCGTCTTCGTCTGGCTCCGGCAAAATGCCAACGACGTGCAGCTCGCGCAGCGCCTGCACCGGCAGCGCGTTGAGATAAGCCTTGATGTCTTTGCGCCCGGTACCCTCGCAAGCGCGGACGGCATGGGCGATATCCAGCAGCAAGCCGCAGCCGGTTCGACGGACGACTTCGGAGATGACGGCGGGGTCAGCCACCTCCTGCAGCAGGGCGTCGATCCAGCCGCTTTCCGGATACGGAATGTTCTCGATGACGATGTTTTCGGCGCCGAAGCGCTCGCACAGCGGCGATAAGACGCGCGAGGTATGTTCAACGACCGCTTCCGGCGAGACGCTGCTTTCCGCTAAGTCGGATTGCGCCAGCGCAAAATGCGTATTGATGACACGCGTCTCCGTCTGGTCCAGCCAGCGCTGAAGCAAATCGCAGTCGATATTGTCCAGCCCGCCTCGCCAGGTGATGAGCGAGCAGTGCACATAGAGTTTGTGGATTGCGCTGACTTCCTTCACCAGCTCGGGCCAGTCCGGACACTTGAAAAGGTCAACCTGAATTTGGCCCTCCCGCCATAGCTTTTCCGCCTGCGGTGAATAGTTGATGGCGAATTTCATTTGCTGATTCCCCGTAATCCTTGGCACTTCCTAATCTACACGCTTTGATCAACCGGTACGCGGGATGACTAGCCGAGCCGATTGAGATTATGTTATCATCTGGCGCAATCCAATGCGCAAAAGATAGGCGCTCATGACGACGATTCTGCTCATCCGCCATGCCGTGAATGACTTCGTGAAGACGGGCAAATTAGCTGGTCGGATGGCGGGCGTGCATCTCAACGATGAGGGCCTGGCGCAGGCGGAAGCGCTGGGCCGCCGCCTGGCAAGGGCGCCGCTGCGGCGCATCTATTCCAGCCCGATTGAACGCACAATGGAAACAGCGGCCGCCATCGCCAAACATCACCCGACGTTGTCGGTGCAAGCGCATCTCGAGATCACCGAAGTTGAATACGGCGATTGGCAGGGCAAGGCGATCAACGAGCTGCAGCGGCGTAAAATGTGGGGGGTGGTGCAGGAATATCCCTCGCGCGCCCGTTTCCCCAAGGGCGAGACGATGCGCGGCGTACAAGCGCGAATCGTCAACGCCATCGAAGCGCTGGTGCGGCAGCACCCCGAGGAGATGATCGCCTTGGTCTTTCATGCCGACCTGATCAAGATGGCCTTGGCGCATTATTTGGGCATGCACCTGGATGTTTTTCAGCGGATCGTGATCTCGCCGGCGTCAATCAGCACGCTGCATCTCGGGCACAGCCGGCCCTTCATCATCGGCATGAACGATATCGCTCATCTCCTGGAACTAAAAAAAGCGCGGCCGGACGAGGACGCTGCGAGGTCCGCCAGCTAAAGGCGGCGCCGGGATTTGCCAGACTCATTCTACAAGTTGCGGTTACAATGCTTGTAGATGGAGGAAACAATGGGAAATGTAATCGAACTCAATCCGGTTGACTTTGTCACAATTGGCACCATTGGGCCCAAGGGCAAGCGCACCTTCCACCTGCAGGCAGGCCAAGACAACCGCCTCGTCTCCTTCACGATTGAAAAGGAGCAGGCGCAGGCCCTTTCCTCCGCCATCGCCGAACTGCTGGATGATATCGACGAACAAGAGGACACCAGGACAGAAGCCGACTTCAGCAAGCTGGATATGGCGCTGCGCGAACCGATTGAGCCACTGTTTCGCATCTCGCAGATGGGCTTGGCATACGAGCCGAATGACAACAAGATCATTCTGGTTGCCCAGGAATTCCTGCCGCAAGACCCGAGCGAAATTGACGAAGACGACATCGACGACATCGACGACTTGGATGGCAGCGAAGAAGACGAAGCGCGCGAGGCTTACAACCTGTTTGAAGGCGGCGAGGGCGAGCCGCAAGTCGTTCGCATGTGGTGCAGCCGCGAGCAGATGCGCGCCTTGAGTTTGCACGCCATGGACACCGTGAAATCGGGCCGCCCCGACGCCAAGCAGAATGGCCGGATCATCTTTTACTGGGCTTAATTGTTTTCCAGCGCAGAAGTCGCTCCGGCGGCTCGCTCGTTGTTGCCGTCCACTACTGATTACATTTTACGTGACTAAATTGGAACTACTTGGCGAACAAAGGCTGGATTAGCGAGGCAGGACAATGGCTGTAGAAATCTGCTCAATGACGGTTGAACAGTATCTCGCGATGGAAGCGGAGAGCGAGATCAGGCATGAGTTCATTGATGGAGATATTTTCCCCATGACAGGTGGTACGCTGAATCATGACGAAATTGTTATGAATATGACAGGTGCGCTTCTTTCACAACTGGCTTACTCAGATTGTCGACTGTATAGCAGCAACATGCGCATTCGTATCAGTCCCACGCGCTACGTGTATCCGTATCTAAGCGCCGTCTGTGGCGAGGCGGAAACGGACGATGGCACGACCACACTGCTCAATCCCGTGTTCGTCGTCGAGGTGACCTCTCCCTCGTCCATTGAGCGCGACCGCGTGAGCAAAGTCGAATTCTACGGCGACATTCCCAGCGTTCGAGGCTATCTGATTCTCGATCAGGAGCGCGCATTCGCCCAGTGGTATTCGCGCACGGAGAGCGGCTGGCATTTGCGGCAGTTCACTGACCTGGCTGATGAGATTGCCTTGGAGCCGCTCGGCTGTAGCCTCTGCTTGGCTGAAGTCTATCGCGGCGTGAAGCTGAAAGCTTAGGACCCGAAGCGATTTGAGCCAGGAGGCCGGAAAATGGCGATAGAAATCCAGCAGATGACAGTGGAACAATATCTCGCGATGGAATCCGAGAGCGAGATCAGACACGAATTCATTGACGGAGAGATATTCCCAATGACAGGTGGTACACGGAACCACGACGAAAT
>JAAXID010000220.1 GCA_012270545.1 Anaerolineae bacterium
AGCGCGACCACCGTTTCGCGGATGGCAGTCAGCGTCACATTCGCCGGCGCGATCATCGTCGTCTCGTCCACGCCTGTTGCCGTTATAACAGCTTCGGTCGGGTGAGGTGTCGCACTTGCCATTTCAGCCATGGTTGGCGCAGGTTTCGTATCAGTCAATTCAGGCGTAACCGTTGCCGTGATCGTCGGCGGGCCTGCCGGCGGCAGTGCAGTTGAAGTGGCTCGCTCCGCTAGCGCGATCACTGTTTCGCGGATGGCAGTCAGCGTCATGTTCGCCGGCGCGATGTCCAACGCTTCTTCTTCGAGGAGCGTCCCTGTCGCTACAGCTTCGGTCCGCTGAGGCGGCGCAATGGCTGTCGAAACTGTCGCCACTTCGGCAGTTGGAATCTCAGTATGGGGAATATCGTCTGCAGGCTGCGTGCTCATCGCTGCCGGAGTTGCAGGTACTATTGAAGGTGTCAAGCTCATTGTCGGAGAAGTCGTGGCAACAGGTGTTCCCAAGACTGTTGAGGTAGCGGTCGAAGTGGCGTCTGGAACTTCTGTGTCGGCCGGAGCGACTTGAGTCGGGGCGCGGGTCGCAACCGTAGGGAGCGGCGCACCCGTCGCAGGCTGCACCTGTGTGGCGGTCAGCGAAGCCGTCGCTGGCCGCATCGTGGGCTCTACTGGCGCTTCTGTTGGTCGCTGAGAAGTCGATGTGGAAAGCAACACAGCAAAAACGGCGGCAAACACAAGCGATACCGCCGCAAGCAGAGCTACGATCAGCTCATTGCCTATGTTGCGCCGCATAGGCTAATCCTCAATTGACGCAGCCAATTCCAGGGGTAAGGCCAGGTGGAATACGGACCCTTCGCCCGCTTCACTCGTTATCCAAAGGTCACCGTTATGAGCGCGCGCAAAAGCTCTGGCGACGGCCATGCCAACGCCGCTATCGCCATAACCGGTGATCTCGCGGTTTTTCGCCCGGTAAGTCCGCGCGAATACACGCTGCATATCTTCGAGGGCGATACCGCCGCCCTTATCGCTCACCCTGATTTCAAGAGCCTTTGTCAAGTTGGTGCCGTCAGCCAACTGAAGCCGGCCAATGTTTGCCGCTACGGTGATCTGCGATCCTGCTGGCGAGACCGCGCTGGCGTTCACAACGAGCTGAGCAAGGATATGTTTCAAACTGGCGCCATCAGCACCGATCGGCGGCAGCTGATCATCCAGCGCCAATTCAACCATGTGACCCTTTTTCGCCATGTTCGCGGAAGCCTCCTCGATTACGTCTTCAATGATTGAAATTAGATCGATACGGCCGTGCTCAAGTGAGAACCTGGAGCCATCGAGTCTAGCAACTTTCTGTATCTCGGCGATCATCTCCGCCAAGCGACCAATATCCGTAGCGATCATGGTGAGCACCTGCCGCTGCGCCGCGCCCAGAATGCCGATGCTCTCCGCCAAGAGCAGGTCGGTATAATCTGAAATCGAAGTCATTGGCCTTTGCAGATTTTCCAGCATACCGCTGAAAAGCTCGGGCGCATTAAGTCGATACTCTTGCGTATCGAGGTCCGCATCGGATTCCTCCCTGGCAATCGTCTCGCGCGCTACAGACAGCTCGATCCGCGTATCACTCAAATCCAGCGCAAGCTGTTCGCGCTGTTCGGTCAAGCGCTGTAAGGAGGCGCGCAGTTCATCGACCTCGCCACTGAGATCGGTCTCTCCCGCATGCGCCGCTTCATCGACCAGCATCGCATTGACTTTGGCTGTGAGCTGGTCGCGTATTTTTAGCAGGTTGTCCCGCTCTTCAATCAGGCTATCGACCTGTCGGCTTATCTCCTTCTGGCGGTCATCCTTGGCGGAAACTTCTTCTTCCAACATCTCCACATTTGTTTGAAGCGCCGACTTCTCAGTTTGCGCTTTCTCAAGTTGCGCTTGGAGCTCTTGCTGTTCCCGGCGCAGTTCCTCGCGCGAATTCAACAGTTGCTCATGATCAGCGCTCAAGTGCTTGAGCTCGCGTTCGAGTTCTTCATGGTCACCGCTGCCCGATTCCATCAGCCGCTGACGATCATCGAGCAGCATCTGACGATCCTGATTCGCTTCTGCAAGATCTTGGATCAGAGTCTTCCGTTCCGCGTAAAGCTGAATCAGTAACTGTGTCAGGTTCGAAGCCTCCGCGTCGATGCCCATCGACTCCAGCCGGCCTTTGATGGAATCCAGCCTGCGCTGCTGCTGGTCACGTTCCAATTCCAGTTGGGCGGATTCATCCGCCAGCGCCTGCAAGATAGCGGCGTAACCTTCAGACGCCACCGCCCGACCCATAACCAGGAGCGCGTTAATCTGCCGGCGCAGCCGATCTCGCGTGGTGAGCAGCAGGTTGTACTCCTTGTGCGCATACTCACGAATGATCTGCGCCAGCGTAGCACCATCGTCCGCATTCAAAACTTGAAGCACCGTTTCGGCATCAAGCAGCGCGCGCGCGCTTGCCGCGGACGCTTCGCGCAGCTGCGCCTGCTCATCAAAAGTGGCGTTTAAGCGTTGCGCCGCATCATGGCCGTTGTTGCCCTTGGCCAGTGCCTCAAGAAGCCGGATATGCTGTTCCTGTTGCTGCTGTTTGAGCTCGGCAATTTGACCGGCCGTCCTGATGCTGCGTTCTTTAACGCGCTGCAAGCTGGCCTCCAATTCCAGGCGATGGGTGATCAACGCCTCGTGATCGACAGCCACATCAGCGCTTCTCTCTGCGATTTGCTCAATCAACTGTTCTTCAGACAAGGATTTGGAAGAAGCGGCTTCATAGCTCCAGGCAAGCAGATAGCCAGCCACGAATCCGATGTCGCGCAGCGATTCCAGCTCATCAGGAGACAGATCCGCTTGACGGTACGGCAGCGCAACGAGCATGACAGCGACCAGCTCACCCTCAACCGTCAGCGGCTGCGCATAGACACTGCAGAGCGAGGCGATATTCAAGCGGCGAAACAGGTCTTGGATCTCTTCCTCATGGTATTCGGGAAATAGAATCGTCTGCTCCCGTCGCGTCGCCGCTTCGCGCAAAGTCGTCTGCTCATTTAAATTCAGCGAAACACCTGACAGGGATTGTTCCGCAACTTGATCATAACCGGCGACCACATCGGCATAATTGTTCGCCTGCAGCCGCAAAAGCGCGCAGACTTCCACCTGCAGCGTTTCCAGCGCCGCCCTGACGATCTGCTCCGGAACGCGAGCGCCGTCGCGCGTTTCTAGCATCAGGCCAATAGCATTCAACAGATGACGCCGATTCGTTGCAACGGGCGATGCGCTGAAATTCCAGGACGACGGTGCCGCCAGCAGCGCATCAACCTCTCCGGCAGTGGGAGCTTCAGCCGCTGCCGGCGCTTCCAGTATGGCTGAACTCGGCTGTGAAGCCGCCAGCACCACTTCCACTAGACTGTGTTCCAGCAAGGCAATTGCTAGGCGGTAGATGATGAGCGGCAGCAGTATCAAGCCTGCCAGATAAGCCAGCCTGGTCGCGCCCAGGTAATTGCCGGCGCTCGCGCCTAGGGAAAATTGATAAAGGTCCCAGCCATTGCCAACCAGAAACACTAGAAAGAACAGCACTTTGAGCGGCGCATCGACAATGTATCTAAGATTCAGGAGGGTCAGGAGCAGGCACAATCCGGCAAGCGCCGCGGTCACAGCCGACCAAAGCTGCCCCTGCTCGGTTGCATTGAAGGCCAAGCCGTCGCCATACGCTACAAGCCAGCCGCGCGCGCTATTCAGATATAGCAGAGCCAAAAGGAAAGTCGCGGCAAAAACAAACAAATTCGACCGATTCTGCCACCGGTGAAAATCAGCGCTGAGAAAAGCCCAAGCCAGAATCAGCAGGGTTAGCGCGTAAGCCAGTCTTTCAATCGGCGGCATGAAGGCGTCCGCTTCCAGATCCGAATACTGAGCCAGGAAAGCGGCGGCCAACATAATCAGCCATAGAATGACCAAACCCGCCGTCGCGAAAACAAAGCGGCGCGTCGCCTGCTCAAATGGAAAACGGGAACGGTGACCAAATGCAAGGAAAAGCGAGCCCTGGCTCAATGCGATTACCAAAAGAAAGAAGACCAGATTTCCCGGAAACTCAACAAAGACGTTAAAAATATCAAGCGTCGTTATTGACAACTCACACCATCCATATTGTTAGCGCCTCTAATACTTTTGCGGCTGGAACCATATCCCAAGCGTAGCCTCGCCAGCGCAGAAGCAGGTCTTTCAGCCCCAATACGCAGGCATCGAAAAGCTCGGATAGAGGCTCTTTTATTGACGAATCAGTATAGCATAAGGGGCATATGCGCACTTGCGAAAACATGCAGTCATTCCACGCGCGATCGCCCAACTGCTTGGCAATTCCTTTGCCGTTGACGTTCCCATTTCAGCAAACTAAACTCAATGCGACTCGCAGATCGGCGAAAAGCAACCAGTGACCCGCGCACTCTCTCGTTTACTCCGCAAATTTCCCTTCATGATGCGTCTGCCCTACCAGTTGTACAGCCGCGTACAGGCGCGCTACACAATCGGCGTCGCGGCTGTAGTCCTCAATGGGGAGGGGCGCGTACTATTGGTCGAACACGCCTATCATCCTCGATTCCCTTGGGGACTGCCGGGCGGATGGCTCGATGCGGAAGAGGAACCCTCGGCCGCTATCGTCCGCGAGCTAAGCGAAGAATTGCAGCTGAATGCGCGTGTCCTGCGGGTCGTCCATATCGCGAAGACGGCGCCCAACCATATTGACTTGGCATTCCACTGCGAAGCACTGAGCCCGATCGGGAAGCTGAGCCACGAGTTGCTGGATTACCAGTGGGCAACGCGCGATCATCTGCCCGACATCAAGCGCTTCCACCGCCAATCCATCGAATCAGCGCTTGTACATATCGAGGGGAGAGACGAATGGGAGCGAGTCTAAGCTCGCGCCGCAAATCCGGCTCTCCCATACTCCCTACGCTTTCCGCCCTTCTTCTCGTTGCGGCCAGCGGATTGCTCGTCTATGAGCTGGTGGCATTCAGCCGGCGTGAGCAGCAGCTTCCGGCCGGCGTTAGCGTCGCTGGAATAAACGTCGGCGGACTGCATGAGCGCGATGCCGTCGCGCGCTGGGAAAGGGCTTATGCCGAACCCATCATCATGCTCTACAACGACGGCTATACTGATCATCCAATCCAACTGCACCCGGATCAAGTGGGCTGGCGCATCAGCAGCGAACCGATGCTGGCGGCTGCGCTGGCTTCGGGCGAGCAAGGCGGCGGGTTCTGGCGCCGCTTTCTCGACTTCCTCTTGGGAATTGAACAAACCGTCGCGCGTGACATTTCCCTGGTCGCTGACTACCAGGAGAACGCGCTCGCAGCGGTCTTGCAGGATATCGTCATGCGCTATGACAAACCGCCAGGCAAAGCCAGCTACGATCTGCAAACACTGACGATCCACGCGGGCGCCAGCGGATACGCGCTTGATTTCGGCGCCGCTATGTCAGCCGCGGATTTCGCCTTGCGCTCAGCCGATCAGCGCACGGTTAACCTCCCGATAGTGGTTGAGGGAAACGAGGGACCTGACCTGCGCGCGCTGCAAGATCTCATCATCGACTATCTTGACAGCCAGGGCTTCATTTATGACGGTCTCGGCACGGTCGCAGCTGTCTACATACAAGACCTCCTGACGGGAAAGGAGATCAACATTCTGGGTGATGTCGCTTTCTCGGGCGCGAGCACCGTCAAACTGCCCATCATGTTGGACTACTATCGATTCCTGTTGTCAGAGCCAACCGCCGATGAGGCCTGGCTCATAGCAAATTCGATGCTCTGCAGCAACAACGCCTCCTCCAATCTGATCATGGAGATCATCGGGGGCGGCGACATATTTTATGGGATAAGGAGCGTCACCGATACAATCCTGGCGACGGGTATAGAAAATACATACATTTCCGCCCCATTTTATCTCGGTGTCGAAGGGCAGGAGCTCGGCTCGATTCAGGCGCCGGCGACATTCCCAAATCCCACATTTGACACGGAACCCGACCCCTTCAATCAAACGACCGCCGAAGATATGGGGACGCTGTTTAGCCTGATATATGATTGCGCCGAATTCAACTCGGGCTTGACCTTCGCCTTGCCACCCGGCCAGATCATGCAGCAGGAGTGTCGGCAAATGCTCGAGATCGCCAGCGCCAATGATCTCGAACGACTGCTTCAAGGCGGCCTCCCGCCCGACACCCGCATCGCGCACAAGAACGGCTGGATATTTGATACGGTCGGCGATGCCGGCATTGTCTATTCGCCCAACGGACGCCACTACATTATTTCCGTCTTCCTCTGGGAAAGGACCGAGTTTCAGGATTATGAAAAGCTCTGGCCCCTGATCGAGGAGATCTCACGGGCGACCTGGAATTTCTTCAATCCGGAGAATGCGCTGCTGCGACCACGTGCAGACCTGCCACCAACAGCTTTGGAGTGTGAGGGGAACTACCTGCCGCCCGGCCCGGAGTACCTGAACCTCGACGACATCAACAGTTGGAAGCAGAATTAGTCTTGCGCCAGGCACAATATTGGGGGCGCATTCTCGGCAATTGTCCGCTGCGGGTCAAAAGCTCGCTACCGCATCGGCCTGCGAATTATAAATGCGGAATATCTCATCAAGACCAGACATTTCCAGCGCTTCACGCACCCGATCCGATGGCTGCGCCAGTCGCAAATCGCCATCGGCGCGCCTGACACGCTTGAGCGCGCTCATCATCTCCCATAGTCCATCCTGCCCCATGCTATCGACGCGCTGCAAATCCAATACCAGATTGCGCCCGCCAGCGTCGATCTCATAAGACAAGAAGGATCCCAGCTGTTCCGCGCTGATCCGATCGACTCGACCGCCCGCTTCAATAACCAATATGTTGCCGTGGCTGGAACGTTCTATCCGCATCAGCATTCTCCCTTTCGCGCAGCCATGCTACAATGGCGCAACCTATTGCGCAGCCTCAACGCAGTTGGTAAGCAAAGCGAAGCTTTCGAGAAACATCAGATCAGCGGTGAGCAAATCATGGACTGGAACTATGTAGCGCTAATCGCCATCACCGTGTCGCTTCTCTTCGTGCTGATTCAACGCACCGATCCAAGACGGCGACGCCTGTCGATTGCCGTTGTAATTCTCTGCCTTCTTGTCATTCGCCACAACAGCTTCCTCAAGAGCGACCTGCATGAGGAGACGCTGATCGCATTCATACTCGGCCTACTCCTGAGCGGCATCTTCTGGCTGCTCATCGGCCGCTACAATCCGGTCGATACCGATGACGATATTCAGGTCTTGGGCATGGACGACTGATTTCGCCCTTCGCGTCAACCAACGATATTGATTGGAATGACATCAGCGCCCTGCAGCATGGTGACGCTGATTCGTGCCGCCACGTCTTCTGACAGCTTCCGAAATGCGCGCCCCGCTTCTAAATCGGCGCCATGAATCGAGATCGGCCGGCCATAATCGCCGCCCTCGCGCACCTTGGCCGACAAGGGAATCCGACCCAGGAAAGGCAGGCCGTGGCTCCCGGCGAATTTCTCGCCGCCTCCGCTGCCGAAGAATTCGCCGGACATATTCTCAACCACACCGAGTACTGGCACTTTTAACTGTTCGAACATAGCGGCCGCGCGAATCGCATCGGCGACAGCGACATCCTGCGGCTGCGTGACGATGATGCTGCCGGTCAGTGGAAACGATTGCGCCAGCGACAAGGGCGCGTCCCCCGTGCCCGGTGGCAGATCGACGATCATATAATCGAGCCTTCCCCATTCCACATCGGTGAAGAACTGCCGAATCGCGCTGTGCAGCATCGGACCGCGCATGATCATGGGCTTGTCCGGCGTCGTGAGGAAACCTGTGCTGATAAGCTTGACGCCATAGACTTCCAGCGGCTGCATCTTTTCATTGACCACTTTAGGGCGCCCGCTGCCCAGGCCGAACATGTGGGGAATGTTGGGATTGAGAATGTCGGCATCGATCAAACCGACGCTGGCACCGGCATCGGCCAGGCAGACCGCCAGGTTGGTCGCCACCGTGCTCTTGCCCACCCCGCCCTTGCCGCTGGCGATCGCCACGATGCTATTCATCGGCACATCCAGCCGGCCATGGATTCGACGATCTGTGGGAACCTGCGCATCCCAGTTGATTCGGATTTCCTTGATGCCCGCGACCTTACCGACGACAGCGGCGTTGCATCTTTCGACGAAGACGTCCTTCAGGGGACAGGCGGGGGTCGTCAGCACGATGGTGAATGCGGCGATGCCATCGCCCACTGTGAGATCCCGCACCATGTTCAGCGAGACGATATCGCGGTTGAGCTCCGGTTCGATGACCGTACTTAAAGCGGCCATCACTTGCTCGTCAATTTTCATCATGTCCCTCTTCGACAATCCTGAGGAAAGCTACTCAACTATACCATTGATCGCTTTGACGCAATCGCCAATCGCGCAACATCATCGGTACTCATCATTTGGGATGCGTCAAAAATAAGGTCGCCCGGCGAGTCCTACCGAGCGTCAGCGGAACGTATTTGCGAGCCACTATTGACCGCGTTTGGCGGCGCGTCTGGCTTTGCGCTCCAGCGCCTTGCGCCGGCGTTCTTCGCGCTTGGCTTCGTCTTCCGTCCAGGGCCTTGCGCCTTCCGCAGCGGGAGCCGGCGCCGCACTCGCTTCCGCTTCATCTATCGCCTCGCTTGCAACTGGCGTGGCAACCGCTGGTTGCGCGGCCGGCTGCGGCGCCCTGGACTGTGCGCTGGCAGCGCCCCGCCGCGCCTCCTTGGCCGCGTCTTTGTGCTCCCAGGTCCCGCGTACGAGCATCTCTTCGTAGGCGCGCGTAGGGGCAATGCTGCGCCAATAAGAATTCGGCTTGGACAAGCGCTCTTTGTCATGAATATGATGAGAAGTACGGTCGTAGCTCGCGAGTTCGTAATCGTGGTCCATCTTGATCGCATCGAAAGGGCAATACTCAGCGCAATAGCCGCAGTTCATGCAGATGTCAATATCGATGAAGAAGGCTTCAGGCTCGGGCACGGGGCGCCCCGTATTGGGGTCATTGCCGCGCACGATCCAAATGCACTGCGGCGGGCAGACCTTGGCGCAGATGCCGCAGCTCGTGCACCAGTCCTTGCCGGCGCGCGTCGGATGATCCTCATCTTCGACTATGAGAAACGGTACAAAGCGAAAGCGTTCCGGCACCGCCACCTTCTCGTCGGGATACTGAACGGTGATCACACCCTTCGTCTTCGTACCCTGTCGGATGGCAAAATTGTCGGTCGAGTGATGGTACTTGCGGAAGCCGTAACGTATATCGTCCACGTAGGACTCCACAAAATGACGCAAGGTCAGCAACAAACCCTTTGCCAATCCTGTTCCGTACATAGCGTCTCCTCGGAGGACTCGTTTGCGCCCCGTTTCCGTGCGGACGCTCGCATCCGTAACCCGGTTAGCTAGCGGTCGGTCTCGCCCAACACAATATCAATGCTGCCGAGAATGCCGACGATATCCGCCACTTTGTGGCCCCGGCTCATGAGGCCCATCGGCGTCAGGTTGATGAAACTGGGCGCGCGGACATGATAGCGCCAAGGATTCGATGATCCGCCCCGGCCGCCAGCCGATACGACATAATAGCCCAACTCGCCCTTTCCGTTTTCCACGCGTCCATAGGCTTCGCCATGCGGGACGCGCGGGGCGTAGGCGCCCGGCTTGCCATCAGCCCAGATCGATTCGCCCGCTGTCGCCTCGAGGCGCGGGAGAATCTGCTTCAAGATGCGTACGCTCTCGCGCAGCTCCGAAACGCGCACTCGATAGCGAGCGTACATATCGCCTTCGTCTTCGACGGCGACATCAAAATCGAGCTCGGGATAAATGCTGTAAGGATCGGCCCGCCGAATATCGTAGGGCACCCCACTGCCGCGTAGAAGCGGACCGGCGGCGCTGTAATTGATGGCATCCTCGCGGGTCAAAACGCCAACACCTACCGAACGTTCAATCAGGATTTCGTTCTGGGTCAGCAGCCGCTCTAGCTCGTCGATCGTGCGCGGGATCCGCTCGTTGATCATCTCCGTTAGAAACTGCATCGTGTTGTAATCGCGCACGCGATCATTGGCGAGGTTGGCGACGCTCTTAAGCCGCTCGGGCAAATCGCCGAACAAGCCGCCAAAGCGCATGTAATTGCACATCATGCGGCTGCCGGCCACCGCCTCAAAGAAATCGAGGATGCGCTCGCGCTCTTGCACGAAATAAAGCACGGGCGTGAAAAACGCGCCGATATCGTTGAGCCAGAAGCCGATCGCCCAAAGGTGATTCACGATGCGGCTGAGCTCCACCATCATGACGCGCAGCGCCTCGCAGCGATAGGTCGGCGGGTTGTACTTGCGGCCGAGGCTCATCAACTGCTCAACCGCCAGCACGTAGCCATGATTGTTGCCCATGCTGGAGATGTAATCCAGGCGATCTGTGAAAGGAATGTTATGCAGATAGGTATTGCGCTCGCCGATCTTCTCGTGATTGCGATGCAAATAACCCATCACCGGCTCCAGCGAGGTCACGGTCTCGCCGTCCACCGTCAGCACCATGCGAAACACCCCATGCGTGCTCGGATGATGCGGGCCCATATTGACGACCAGCTCGTCCGTCTCGAAGCCGTCCTTATCCATGATGCGCTCGACATCGACGCCCAAACCGAGCGACTGATACACCGCCGCCTCGGAGCTGTCCATCAAACGGCCGAGATCGATGTCCGGTGGATAAGTCACGTTCTTGCCGAAAACATTTTTCTCTTCGGCGCGGTGCACGTGCCCGCCGGGCCAGCGGCTGTCAAAGGGCTTTTGCTCTTCTTCGTAATAGGCTTCGCGCCAATCCTTGCGCAGGGGATGGCCGTGAAAACCCTCCCACATCAGTATCCGCTTGAGGTTGGGATGACCGGGGAAGCGGATCCCCATGAGGTCCCAGGCTTCCCGTTCCTGGAAATCAGCGCCGCGCCAAATGGGCACGAGCGAGGGAATCTCGGCGTTTTCACGGTCGGTCTGCGCTTTGAATACGAGCGCTCCGCCACCGCTGGTTCGATAAGCGTGATAGACCATTTCCATGTGATCGCCGGCGCCAAGGTAATCGACAGCGGTCGCGCTCGACAAATAATCGAAACCCAGGTCGTCACGGATGACACGCGCGATATCCACCAGGCGCGCGCTATCGACAATGATACCGCCGTAGCCTTCGCGATCGTCCAGCTTGACCGAGTCAGCGTACTCCGACTTCAGAAAGGCGATGGCTTCATCGACCGTAGTCGTATCGAGTTGTTTCTCGGGCGCCAGTGCCGGTTGATCCATGCAGGTCTATTCCTCTTCCGCTACCGCCGCGCGGCGCGTCGCCCGAAGCGCTTTGCGTGCCAATGCCCGCAGACGGCGCTTCTCGCGGATATCTTCAGCTTCCGCCCAAGGTGCGGCCCCGGTCGGCAAGACGAAACTCAAGGCATCATCAGAAACGGGCGCCGCAACCGCTTCAGCGCTCGAACCAGCCGCGACCGTAGCCGCCACCATCTGCGTCGCTGCCGGCAGATCGCGCGCGCCGATGCTCGGCATATCGCTGGCCGCCGCTTCCGCCTGCCGCCGAATCATGTCCATCTGTCGGGGATCAATGATGTCCGGACCCAACACGGGCACCGGCGTCGGCTCCGCCGTCGATACGCCGTACCAAGGCACATCGTCGCCATTGGCGATGCTCTGGCCGTCTACCTTGCGCTGCAAGGCGATCATGCCATAGAGCAGCGCTTGTGGCGTCGGCGGGCAACCGGGCACATAGACATCCACCGGCAGGTATTTGTCCATGCCCGACACGACATTGTAGCCCTCTTTGAAGGGACCGCCGCCGCTTGCGCAGGCGCCCATCGCCAATACATATTTTGGCTCCGGCATCTGATTATACAGCCGCACTATGGGCACTACCATCTTCTTGGTCACCGTACCCGAGACGATCATCAAATCGGCTTGGCGCGGCGTTGCCCGCATGACTTCAAAACCGAAGCGCGAAAAATCGAAGCGCGAGGCGGCAGTGGCGATCATTTCAATGGCACAGCAAGCCAGGCCGAAGAGCATCGGCCACATGGAATTGCGGCGTCCCCAATTGTAAAGCTGGCTGAGGCTGGTGATGGCGATATTATTCTCCAATTCAGCGGGGACGGGGAATTCGGTTTGATTCAACTCTTGCAGATTCAGTTCCATCTAGGCGCCGCTCTCCTCATACCAGTCGCGAAGAATCTCCTTGAGTATAGCATCATTAACCAAGTCCGGATCGTCAACGAAGGCCGGCAGACTGATTATCCGCTGACTCAACTCGTCCAGACCAAGGTCCTCCAAGTTAACATTGGGATAAGCTTCCATCAGCGCCAAAACGATCTCATAGGTGGAGTCCCAATACAGTTTCTGTCCCGTCATGACCTACACGCGACTGAACCAGGCGAAGTTTCCTTCCTAAATGCGCGGGCTGAAATTGGAAGATCACAGTCTATATAATCCGCAGCCGCGCACGCCGTCAATTCGATACGACTTGACAATACAACGATGTAAGTATAGGTTCGCGCCTGGAGATTGTCAAGAATTTCACAAACTCGATTGCGCCTGTTTCATTCCACTTGGAGCAGTTTCGCCCCCGTTTGATCCACCAGCGTATGACTTGCAATGCTCTCCATCTCCGCTTGACTGTAAACCTGCTTCATTTCAGCAGCGACGCGCTCGGCTGTCGGCGCATAATCGCACAAAGCGCAAAGCGTCGGACCGGCGCCGCCGATGTACACAGCAATGGCGCCCGCCCGTTTCGCGGCCGAACGAACCTCCGTCAGCAAGGGCACTAAACAAGCGCGCGCCGGTTCCACCACTGTATCGCCTTCCATCGAAGCGCCGATCGCTTCAAGATCGCCTCGATGCAGGGCATCGACCAGCTGAGCGACCTTGCCGGTCTGGTGGATCAATGCCTTAAGAGGCACTTCCGAAGGCAAAATCGCGCGAGCGGTATTCGTCGGCACGGGGAAATCAGGCGTGACAAGCGCAAGATGGAAATTTTCCGGCACGGGCAATGGACGGATTGCGTCAACCGTGATGCCAGCGACGAGGACAATGCCGCCGAGCAGACAAGGGGCGACATTGTCGGCATGGTAGCCGCTGACGAGCGCCTCCCCTTCCAGGCTGAATGGCAAAAGCTCCTCTCTTTTGAAGGGCTCGCCAACCAGCGCGTTCAGCGCCATCACCGCCGCAACTGCGCTGGCGGCACTGCTTCCCAGACCGCTGGAAAGCGGCAGACCCTTGACGAGCTTGATCCTTAGCCCACGTTTCTCGCCGATATGATCCAGAAGGGCGCGCGCCGAAACCGAGGCGACATTACGCTCTGGCTCGCGCGGAAGCTGGCCGCCATCGCCCTCGATGTTTGTGATCACAATGCCCGGCGCATCCTGGAATTCGACAATGGCACGATCTCCCATACCTTCCAGCGCCAACCCGAGGATGTCAAAGCCGACGCCCAGGTTGGCGACGGTCGCCGGGGCGAAGGCTTCCGCTCTGGAAAATGCCATAGAAGGTAGTTATCCTTGCCGCGATTTTGGCGGCGCGAGGTAAAGGGAATGCTGAGCAGTCTACAATGTATCGATTGCGCGCAACAATACCCAATTCAGCGCGTAATTTACACCTGCGAAGCATGCGGCGGGTTGCTGGATGTCCGGCATGATTTTGACGCCCTGCGCGCATCAATCACATCAGAAACATTCGACGGACGGCTGGGCAGTTTTGACGCCCCATACAACAGCGGCGTCTGGCGCTTTAAAGAACTCGTTTATCCCGCTATCGACGACAGCTCAATCGTCAGTCGTATGGAAGGCAATACGAATCTGTACGAGTTGCCGCGGGTGGCGACCTTCGCCGGCCTAAACACGCTCTTTCTGAAACACGAAGGTGAGAATCCCACCGGTTCTTTCAAGGATCGCGGCATGACGACCGGCGTCACACAGGCGCGTATCCTCGGGCTGGAGCGAGTCGCCTGCGCATCGACTGGCAATACCTCGGCATCAATGGCATCCTACGCGGCGCGCGCAGACATGCAGGGAATCATCTTCTTGCAGAATCAGCAGATCGCGCTGGGCAAGCTGGCGCAAGGCATCGCTTTCGGCGCGACTTGCCTGCAAATCAACGCCGACTTCGATCGCAATATGGAATTGGTGCGGCTGGTGTCAGAAAGACTCGGCATCTATCTGTTGAACTCCATCAATCCTTTCCGCCTCGAAGGCCAGAAATCCATCATGTTTGAGGCCTTGCAGCAGCTGCGTTGGCAGGTGCCGGACTGGATCGTCGTGCCCGGCGGCAATCTGGGCAACAGTTCCGCCTTTGGCAAAGGACTGCTGGAAATGCTTGAAGTCGGCTTGATCGACCGACTGCCTCGCTTGGCGGTCATCCAGGCGGAAGGCGCCAATCCCCTTTATCGACACTTCAGCAGCGGGTTCCGCCAGTTTGAAGCGACAAAAGCCGAGACCATCGCCACCGCCATCAAGATAGGCAATCCGGTCAATCTGCGGAAGGCGATCCGCGCCCTGGAGTGGACGAGCGGTGTTGTCGAAGAGGTCAGCGATCAGCAGATCATGGACGCCAAAGCGGTCATTGATGGCGTCGGCGTCGGCTGCGAACCGGCCTCGGCCTGCTCCGTGGCGGGCGCCAAGAAGCTGGTCGAAAGAGGCATCATCAAACGCGGCGATACGGTGCTGGGCGTTTTAACCGGTCACGTGCTAAAAGATCCGGAAGCGACTATCGGCTACCACGCCGATCAGTTGCCAGCTCTATCTCCAAAGTACGCCAACAGAATGCTGCAAGTCGAGGACAACTTCGACGAGATCCTCCGCGTCCTGGGCGAGCGGGCGCCGTAGAATTCGGCCTCCGTCTATACTTGGCGAACGGCAGCGCGCGCCGGCACCTGGCTCAGCGACGCCTCCAGATCGTCGATGAGGTCCTCGGCGTCTTCAATGCCTAAGGCGAAGCGTACCAGATTGTCCTTGATGCCGATCGCGAGGCGCTCTTCGCTGCTCAGGTCGTAGTAACTGAAGTAGGCCGGCTGCTCGATCAGGCTCTCGGTGCCGCCCAAGCTGGGCGCGATATAAGGAATGCGCAGCCGGTCGATGAAGTCGCTGGTCGCCTTGATATCCCCGGCCACTTCAAAGCTAACCACCCCACCGAAGCCGCTCATCTGGGCGCTGGCTATTCCGTGATCCGGGTGCGACTCCAAACCCGGATAATACACGCGGTCAATCTTGAGATGATTCTCAAGGTAGCGCGCAACTTTAAGCGCGGTCTCGTTTTGATGGCGCACGCGCAGCGCCAGCGTTTTGAGGCCGCGCTCAACCAGAAAGGCTTGATGCGGATCGATCACATTTCCAAATATGCCGCGCGCGTCTTTCAACGCTTTGATTCGACCGGCCGCCCCTGCAATGACACCTGCCAGCACATCATTGTGACCGCCGAAGTACTTGGTTGCGCTATGCATGACGAAGTCAATCCCATATTCGAGCGGACGCAAGTTCACCGGCGTGGCGAAGGTCGTATCCAGCAAGGTCATAGCGCGATGCTGTTTGCCCAGTTCCGCCAAACGATTCAAGTCCGCCACACGCAGATAAGGATTGGTCGGCGTCTCGGTGAAGATGAAGCGCGTCTTCCTGGGCACGATGGCCGCTTCAAGCGCCTCATAGTCACCCATTGGCACGATGCTGGTGTTGATGCCGAATTTCTTCAAGGTCGTTTCGCAGAATTGTCGCGTCCGCCGGTAGCAGTCGTCGGTCATAACGATATGTGTCCCTGGCCGCAGCACCGTCAAGAATAGCGACGTCACGGCCGACATGCCGGAAGGATAGACGACAGCGGCCTCGGCGCCTTCCAGCTTGGCGATTCGCCGTTCAAGCGACCAAACAGAGGGATTGCCGTAGCGGGCGTATTCCTCCCGCTCCAGCTCGCCACCGTAGACTTTCTCCTCCAGAAACTCGATAACCTTTGCCGTATTGTCAAAGGTATATGTCGCGGTCTGAACGATCGGGGTCGTCATCGAATGAAAGCCCTTGTCGCGCTCGGCGCCGCCGTGCACAGCCTGCGTACTGGCGCCCTTGCCTAGATTCTCTGCCTTGCTCTTCGATGCGGTCATCATCAGATCCTTGCAATAGAAAAAGCCCAAACCGAAGCGAATACGCCAGTTTGGGCTTCCGTGACTTTCAAGTAAAATTGACTGAGGCACAGTCAACGGAATGACCTGATCGCCGCCGCAAAGAAACTTGCATCGCGTCGACCAGGCGTTTACCCTCATCTTCCAGAATCATCTGCCGAACTTAGCACCTTCCCATTGCCATTTGGGGGTTGCTGTGGCTTCGCCGAGTCGGTCTCTCCACCACCTCTGGATAAGCGTAAACTCACTGTTCAATTGTTAATGATTTATACTGTAGCACAGTTGCGGGCTCATTGCAAATTCCGACGAACCTGGGAGTGTCTAAATGGCTGGACTCTGCTTTTCTAACCCCATCCCCGGCCCTTCTCGCCATCTCTATGGCGAGCATCCCAAAGCATTGGAGAAGGGAGTTCTCTAGCGGGTTTGCGCTAGCACCATCTTTACTTCACCTCCTCGAAATTAGACACTCCCACTCCCCTTAACCTATTATCCCTGTCCGCGCTTCTGTGCTATTCTATTATCTGACTCAGTTAAAAGACGAAAGCACGCCAACACATGGTTGAAACAGCGCTTCGGGTCCTCGGTGGCAAGCCGCTTCACGGTGAAATCCAGGTGCAGCGAGCCAAGAACTCCATTCTGGCGATGATCGCCGCCTCAATAGTTGTAGATCAAGGCGAGACGGTACTGCATAACGTGCCCGAGATTGAAGATGTCCAACGCGCATTTGAGTTGTTGCGCGCAGTCGGCGCCCGCGTGCATCACAACAAATTGAGCAAAACTGTGCGTATCGATGCATCCAATATCACCAGCGCTGTGCTGCCAGAAGATATCGCCTCTCAATTCCGCGGGGCGGTCCTTTTTCTGGCGCCCATGCAAATCCGTCTGGGCTATGTAGAGTTGCCGGGCAGCGGCGGCTGTGATATTGGCACGCGCAAGATCGATTTTCACCATCGTGGTTTCGCGCGCCTTGGCGCCAATGTGCAATATTTCGAGGACGGGCGAACGATCATCGACCTTGAAGGACGCCGTTTCCGGGGTACCTTGCTATATCTGGATTTGCCCAGCCACACGGGAACAGAGAATCTCATGCTGGCCGCGGCCATGGCTGAAGGACAAACCATTCTGGAAAACGCGTCGGTTGAACCCGAGGTGCTTGACTTCGGCAACTTTCTCAATGCCATGGGCGCCGATATCCGCGGGCTGGGTACCAATACCCTGTTCATCAACGGCGTGAGCAAGCTTCACGCGATCGAATACAGTCCGATGCCCGATCGTATAGTGACCGGCACCATCATGATGGCGGCCGCTATCGCCGGCGGCGATGTTACCATCCATGATGCCGCGCCTTCCCACCTCCGCATCGTCATCGCGAAGCTGGAACAAATGGGGGTCGAGATCAGTGTGGAAGGCAGGTCCCTTCGTGTCAGGCGCTCTCGCTATATCGCTCTCAATCCCATCAATATTCAGACGCATCCCTACCCCGGCTTCCCAACCGATTTGCAGCCATGCATGGCGGCNNCAGAGCGACGTCTGCATCATCAATGGCGTGAAGCATTTGCGGCCCGCGCGCATCTCGGCCGACAATATCCGCTCCGGCGCCACAGTGCTATTAGCTGCTCTGGCGACTGATGGCGAGAGTTTCATCGACGATGTCTACCAGATCGATCGCGGTTACGAAGCCATCGAAGATCAACTGACGCAGCTCGGCGCCGATGTCACCCGCATACAGGCTGAAGTGAGTCCACTGCCCGCGTTCTAACTTCCGCAGGTGCAAGCGCGTTCAGCAGCGTCTTCCAAAGTTTACAATCTGCTCTTGACCGCGGCTGTGAATTCAGCGGTTGAGAGGGCGCTTTCGCCAGCGCCGGCGATGTCAGCCGTGCGCAGTCCCGCTTCGAGCGCCGCATCAATAGCCGATTCAATGGCCTGTGCTTCCGCTTCCAGTTGCAGGCTGTAACGCAGCAGCATCGCGGCGCTGAGGAACATGCCGATGGGATTTGCTTTACCCTGCCCGGCAATATCGGGGGCCGATCCATGCACCGGTTCATACAAACCGAAACTGTCCGCCCGCAATGAAGCTGACGGCAGCATGCCCAGGCTGCCGGCCAATACGGAGGCCTCATCGCTCAAGATGTCGCCGAACATATTGCCCGCTACGATCACGTCAAAGCTGCCCGGGCGCGTCAGCAAATGCATGGTCGCGGCATCCACTAGCAGATGCTCCAGCTCTACATCTTCGTATTCTTCATGAACCTCAACGACAGTGCGCCGCCACAGACGCATGGACGCCAGCACGTTCGCCTTGTCCACCGAACAGAGTTTCTTGCGCCGCCCCTGCGCCGCGCGAAAGGCGACATTGGCTACTTGCTCCACCTCGTCACGGCTGTAAAACATCGTGTCGTGCGAGTCGAAGCCGTCGCCCTGCTCTTGCCGTTCGCCAAAGTAGATGCCGCTTACGAGCTCGCGCACAAAGAGAATATCGACGTTCTCCAGCAGCTCGGCCCGCAGCGGCGCGTGCTCGGCAAGCGCGGGATAAGTCTTCACGGGGCGCAGGTTGGCGAAGAGACCGAAGTGCTGTCGTAAGCTCAGCAAACCGCGCTCGGGCTGCACGCTCGCCGTCGGATCTGACCACTTGGGACCGCCAACAGCGCCGAGCAGAATGGCATCGGCTGCCGCGCAGATCGCGACCGTTTCAGCCGGCAAGGGATCGCCGCTTTCGTCGATCGCGATGCCCCCGATCTTTCCTTCAACAAATGTGAACTCATGTCCATACTTCTCGGCGATGTCGGCCAGCAATTCGGTGGCTTGCCTTACAACTTCCGGTCCGATGCCGTCGCCGGGCAATACTGCAATTGTCGCTTTCATTGATGAGTTTCTCCGTATTCAAAAAAAGAGGCATGCCAGTGACATGCCGCCAATACACAAAAACAATCCGCTGCTAGTCACTCACTGCCAGCGGCGTTTCACCCGCCTGAATTTCAGCGACGGACAAACCGTATTCGATGCTGTCCACCAGAGCCAGCCAGCTCGCACAGATGATGTCGGTGCCAGCGCCGACCGTGCTCCAGCGTTCGCTGCCATTGTAGGAATCAATCAACACACGGGTCGCCGCGCCTGTGGCGCTTTCGCTATCGAGGATGCGCACTTTGTAATCGACCAACTGAATATCGCGCAGCGCTGGATACTTCGGCAGCAATGCCTTGCGCAACGCCAGGTCCAGCGCATTGACAGGTCCGTTGCCTTCGGCGGCTGTATGCACGACATCGCCGTCGACATCCAGTTTCACCATCGCCTCGGCCAGCTGACCGCGCCCCCGTCTGTCTTCGACGATGACAGTGAAGTCAAGCAGGCTAAAGAGCGCCTTGTATTCCGGCGCAGCGCGGCGCAAGCGAACGGCGACTGAGGCCTCCGCTCCTTCAAAGGCGAAGCCGGCGTTCTCCAGTTCTTTGATGTCATTCAAGACTTGTACCGCTTCATCCTTCGTCACGTCCAAGCCCAGCTCATCCGCCTTGCTGAGCAGGTTCCCGCGCCCCGATAGATCCGACACAAGAACGCGCGTCTCGTTGCCGACTTGCTTCGGCTCGATGTGTTGATAGCTGTCGACATTACGCCGGATCGCCGCCACGTGGATGCCGCCCTTGTGAGCGAAGGCGCTCTTTCCAACATAGGGCAGATGCGTATCAGGCGCAAGATTCGCGATCTCCGCCACGGCGCGCGACAGATGGGTCAAAGCCGCTAGATTCCCGTCTAGCGCCAGGCAGGGCAAGCCCATCTTAATGATGAGATCGGGAATGATGCTACAGAGATTGGCGTTGCCGCAGCGTTCGCCATAGCCATTGACGGTGCCCTGGACATGCGCCGCGCCCGCTCGCACTGCCGCCAGCGAGTTTGCCACAGCCACTTCACTGTCATTGTGCGTGTGAATGCCGAATTGTGTTTCAGGGAAGAGCTCACGCGCCTGGTATACGAACTCGGCCACCTCCCAGGGCATCGAGCCGCCATTGGTATCACAAAGCACGATGACATCGGCGCCGCCAGCGGCCGCGGCCGCTAGCGTATCGAAACCATATTCCATATCCAGTTTGGCGCCGTCAAAGAAGTGCTCGGCATCGTAGATGACTTCTTTGCCCTGCGCTTTCAAATAAGCCAGGCTGTCTTCGATCATCTTGAGGTTTTCGCCCGGCGTCGTCTGCAAAACATCGGTGACGTGAAGCATGGAAGTCTTCCCGACAACCGTAACGACCGGTGTATTCGCCTCTACCAGCGCGCGGATATTGCCATCAGCCGCGGGGCTGATGCCTTTGCGACGCGTGGAGCCAAAAGCCGCTATCTTCGAGTGCTGCAGATCAATATCCCGAACTTGATCGAAATAAGTCGCATCCTTGGGATTTGACCCCGGCCAGCCGCCTTCAATGTAATCCACGCCCAGTTCGTCCAGCAGCTTCGTAATTCGGACCTTATCCGCAACTGAGAAGGAAATCCCTTCCCGCTGGCTGCCGTCGCGTAAAGTGGTGTCGTAGATCGCAACTCTCCCCGTCAAGTCCGAGCTCCCTTTCCCAATTTGCGCTTTCACTCGCCGCTGTCACGCCGTCGTAACGACGCGCTGCGGATTGCGCGATTCGAAGGCCCGCACGTCATCGTCCAAGGCGAGCAAGTAGCCCAACTGATCGACGCCATTCAACAGGCAGTATTTCGAGAAACCATCCAGTGGAAAATCGACGGCGCGCCCATCGGGCAAGGCCAAGGTCTGCGCTTCTACATCGATGCTGACCGTCGTGCTCGGCTCTTCCTCAGCCAAGCTGAACAGCTGCTGCTGCGTATCGGCGTCCACGATTATAGGAAGCAAGCCATTCTTCAGCGCGTTATTGCGGAAGATATCGGCGAAGGCAGTGCTGATCACAGCTTTGAAGCCCGCGCCCTGCAAAGCCCAAGGCGCATGCTCGCGCGAGCTGCCACAGCCGAAGTTGTCGCCGGCCACCAACACCGAAGCCCCTTGATAGGCCGCATTGTTCAGAATGAAATCGGGATTGGGCGTCTCACCGTCTTCGAGGTAACGCCAATCGCAAAACGCCGCTTTGCCCAAGCCGTCTTTGTCGGTCACTTTCAGGAAGCGCGCCGGAATGATCTGATCGGTATCGATGTCGTTCACCGGAAGGGAGACGATGCTTCCCTGAATATGCCTGAGTTTCTCCACTTTAATCTACTCCCTAACTCGCAGACATCATGCTGCGCGGATCGGTCACCACGCCGGCGATCGCCGACGCAGCCGCGGTCAATGGGCTGGCCAGGAAGCTGCGCCCGCCTTTGCCCTGGCGCCCTTCGAAGTTGCGGTTGCTGGTTGAGACGGCGTATTGACCGGGCTGCAGCTGATCGCCATTCATCGCGATGCACATCGAACAGCCGGCTTCGCGCCATTCCGCGCCCGCCGCGCGAAAGATCTCGTCCAGCCCTTCGCGCTCGGCTTGCTGCTTAACCTGCTGTGAGCCCGGCACCACCATCATGCGCACGCCCTCCGCCACCTTGCGCCCCCTGACAAAGTCAGCCGCCAGGCGCAGATCCGAGATCCGCGAATTAGTGCAGCTGCCGATGAAGACGACATCAATCGCTTTGCCCAGCAGCTTCTGCCCCGGCGCAAGATCCATATAGGTCAGCGCCTTGTCCAGCGCGATCTTCTTGTTGTAGTCGGCTTCATCGTCCGGCATTGGAACCGTTGCCGTGATAGGCATTCCCATGCCGGGATTGGTGCCGTAGGTGATCATCGGGCTCAGCTCATCGGCGCGAATCGTGATTTCTTGGTCGTAGACCGCGCCGTCATCAGTCGGCAGCTCGCGCCAGCCGGCCAAAGCAGCATCCCATTCCGCGCGGCGCGGCGCATATTCCCGCCCGCTGATGTACTCGAAAGTCCTGTCATCCGGCGCCACCATACCGGCGCGGGCGCCGCCTTCGATCGACATATTGCAGACGGTCATCCGCCCTTCCAT
>JAAXID010000133.1 GCA_012270545.1 Anaerolineae bacterium
GCCGGTTGGCGATATCCACCTGCGGCGCTGGCACATCGCTTTCCTGCGACAGGAAATACACATCAAGGCGATAGTTTTCCTGGTCCTCCATGCCAAGGCCATTGCAGCGCACCAGCCCGCGAATCCGCGCCGCTACGCCGGCGAACTCCCTTTCCTCAAGCTGGCGCCAAATGACCATGTAGTTCTTAATTTCAAATACCGCCACACCCTGATTCGCCATCGCTCGACCTTCCTCGCAAAATGCCGCCAGCCGGAATGCAACTCATTATATAGGCTTCACAGGTGGCGCGAAAACAGCGAAGAATCAAAAGCCGGCGGTCGAGATCCCGGCCATTGATGAGGCCACTGTGCGAATGTGCGAAAACCTAGACGGGACTTCGCTGAATATCTACCAACACGAAAGCATGCAAGACAAAAGCGCATCCGCAGAACAAGAGCATGAAGCGGATGCAGTAGAGTTGCATCAGATTCCGCATCCTTCTCTGCGCCCTTCTACGGCCGCCGCGCACATGCATCTTGTCAGCGGCATGATGGCAATTTAGAATCGCAGCGATGTCAACGCTACTGCAGACCATTTACGCTCTCTGTGCGCTCTCGCTCGGTCTTTACACGGCAGGGCAGGCTCTTCTGCTATGGCGCTTTTGGCGAACCCGCCGCGCGAAGGTCGCCGCGCCTCCTCTAGTCGAATGGCCCCACGTCACCGTTCAGCTGCCGCTCTATAACGAAGCCGCCGTCGCGGGCCGACTGATCGACGCGGTGGCCGCTATGGACTATCCGCGCGACAAGCTGCTGATACAAGTTCTGGATGATTCGACCGACCTCACCGTCCAATTGGTAGCGCGGAAGTTGGCCGCCTTGAATGCGCGCGGATTCCACGTGCAGCACAACCGCCGGGCGAATCGAGACGGCTTCAAAGCCGGCGCGCTGGCTGAAGGTTTGAGGCGCTCCACCAGCCGCTACGTCGCCATTTTTGACGCCGACTTCCTGCCGCCCTCCGATTTCCTCCGCCGCGCATTGCCTCACCTGCTGGCGGACCCGACGATCGGCATCGTGCAGAGCCGCTGGGGCCACCTCAACGCCGAGGACAACAGTCTGACGCGCGCGCAGCGATTATCCATCGATACCCATTTCGTGGTCGAGCAGGCGGCGCGCAATCGTAGCGGCTGGCTCATCCCCTTCAATGGCACCGGCGGCGTCTGGCGGCGCAGCTGCATCGAAGCGGCTGGCGGCTGGTCCGCCGACACCCTGACCGAAGACCTCGACCTCAGTTACCGCGCGCAATTGACCGGCTGGCGCTCGCGATTCCTGCCCGATGTAGAAGTGCCGGGCGAGATCCCGCCGCAGTTGGCCGCCTACAAACAGCAGCAAGCGCGCTGGGCGACCGGCAATACACAATGCCTGCGCAAGCTGGCGCGCCCGATCATCTCGTCGAATCTGCGCGCCGCACAGAAAATCATGGCGATTCAGCATCTCTGCCAATATCTGCCGCAGCCGCTGATGCTATTGATGCTCCTGCTGACGCCGCCGCTGCTGATCGCCGATGGGCTGGCGGGCCTGTCGCTGGCGCCGCTCGGCATCATCGGGCTGGCGCCGCCGCTGATGTACGTCGCGGGGCAGATGCAGCTTCACCACAGCCGCGGAGCGCGCAGCGCCCTAACCGCCTTCCCCGCCCTGCTATTCATCGGCACCGGCATGTCCCTGAGCAACAGCCTGGCGGTCGCCAGCGCGCTGCTTGGCATGAAAACCCCTTTCCGCCGCACGCCGAAATTCGAGGGCAACTGGAAACGGAGCCGCTACGCTCTCTCCGCCGACTCCACCCTCTGGCTCGAACTGGCGCTGATGGTTTACGCGCTCTGGGCGGCGACGCTCGCCTGGGATCTGCAGCGCGAGTTCTTCGTCTACCTGCTGATCTACGCGCTTTCCCTGGCGGCCGTGGTCGCCTGGAGCCTGCGCGAAAGCTGGAGCCTGCGGACTGGGCGATCTGATCTGGCAAGCCACAAAGCGGCAAAGACCAGTGAAATCTTTTGAGCGCTCTCCTGCGCTATAATTGCAGTGAGGCTAGAGGTTCTAACGCTATGAGACAGCTCATGGGCGACAAGCGCATTCGCTACTTACTGATCGCGGTTCTGGCCGTCGTCCTGGTGCTGGGCATTTTTAATATCATCTCTACCGCTTTCAGCCTGCTCGTCCCGCTGGCGATCGTCGCCGTTGGTGGATTCGCCTTTTACAAGATCGTGCTCGAGGGTCGCGACTCAGCTGAAGTCATGGAAGATGAAGTCGCCGAGAGTTCAGGCGTCGTTCACGCTGAAGCGATCGGCGAGGATGTGGATGAGGCCCGCGTCGACGCGGAGGACGGAGAAGAATTGGCAGCGCGCCAACGGCTCAGCGCGGTCGAGCGGGCGCAGAGCAAATACTTCGATACGGCCACGCCGGCGGAAGAAATCCTCGATCAGATCCAGTTGCGCAAGCGGCGCCTAACGGGAGAAGACGAAGCGTGAAACTCCTAGCGGTCAATGTTTCCCTGCCCAGGACGGTATCGATTAATGGCAGAACTTATTCGACCGGCATCTACAAGTCAGCCGTCGCTGGACCCGTCCCGCTGAAAAGGCTGAACCTCGCCGGCGATGGACAAGGCGACCGCAAGAATCACGGTGGAGAATATCAAGCCGTCTACTGCTACCCGCAGGAACATTACATCTACTGGGCGGAGCAACTCGCTCGCGTTGACTTCCAATTCGGCCAATTCGGTGAGAACTTCACCACGCAGGAGCTGCTTGAAAACGAGGTATGCGTCGGCGATACATTTCGCATCAGCGAGGCGGTCATCCAGGTGACGCAGCCGCGCGTCCCCTGCTACAAGCTGGCGGACAAGCTGGGCCTTCCTGGCTTTGAGGCGACCTTCCTGCGCGCCAATCGCTCCGGTTTCTACGCTCGTGTGCTCGTAGAAGGCACTGTCGAGGCGGGCGACCCGATTGCGCTAATCAGCAAAGATCCAATCGGCATGACCGTCGCCGAAGTCAATGCCGCGCTCTACCTCGACAAGGGGGCAATCGCCGCCGAACGCGCCCTGCAAATCGAGGCGCTCTCGCCCGGCTGGAAGCGCTCATTCGAGAAGCTGCTGGCAAAAGCCTAGCTGATCTCGCTTAAATTCAGCGCCGTCACAGAATGCGGCGGGCATTCGACATCAAAGTCGCTCGCATCGGTGATTGAAAGCCGCCGCTCGCTGATAGACACCGCGTCGGGCCGATCCACATCATTGTATGCGTCGGCCGATTCGCCATTCAGCGTGCGCGCCATCGCGCCAGCCCATCCGCCCGCGCCCAGCCCGCGAATCCGACAAGTGATTGCTTCCGCCCCGTGCAGGTTCACGAGTGTGATACCGACATCGCCGCTCGCCGGATCGCGCGTGACGACCGCGTCCAGCTGTGGCAGCGACTGAGTTTCGCCGTCGATAGTCTCCAGCTCAAACGATGGACTCCGCAGCGCCGAATGCACGATATCTTCATAGCTGTGGTTGGCGAACAAATCAAAGACATGGTAGGTCGGGCGCAGGACGATGCCATCTTCATGGGTGTAAATGGCGCCGGTAGTGTTGACCGCCGGCGAGAAATTCGCCATGCCCACCACATCGCAATGCCGCAGGCAGCTGTTGAGGAAGCAGGCGCTGAAGACAGCATCGGCCATATTGTAATTGCTGTTGATGTCGTTGGCGTCCATCAGGGCGTGGTCGGCAGCGCCAAAGGACATAAAGTCGGGATGACACCAGCCGCGCAGATTCCATTCGTCGAAGGCGATGCGCAGCTTGTCCAGATAACCCAGCGAGCCGAGGATATGCTTGACGGCCACGATCCGCTCTTCCGGCTCGAAGGCGCGCGCGATGATATTGTCGTAGCCCTTTTCAAAGACGCCCTCATCGCTGGCGCGCGACCAGTAACCATGGATCGAAATCCAATCGAGCAAGTCGCCGGCTTCGCGCAGCGCCTTGGCATTCCAGTCCAGATCGGGGATCGATGCGATCGCGAGCTCGATCCTGTGGTCGACGCGCTTCATCATCTTGGCCGATTCCAGCACCAGGCGCGCCCATTCGTCGGCCGTCTTCGCCCCCATCTCCCAGGCGCCATAATTCTCGTTGCCGATGCTCCAGTAGCGCACGTTGAAGGGCTCGGCATGCCCATTCGCCATCCGCTGCGCCGCCCACTCGCCGATATCAAGATTGCAGTACTCGACCCAGTCGGACATGTCTTCCGCTGTGCCAGTGCCGGCATTGGTGCAGATGAAAGGCGCCGCACCCACCGCGCGACAGAAGGCGACGAACTCATCGGTACCGAAACTGTTGGGCTCCTCGACGCGCCAGGCTTTGTCGTAATAAGGCACGCGCCGCCCGACGCCCTTCTTCCAAGGATAAGCCGAGACGAAGCAGCCGCCCGGCCAGCGGATCACCGGCGTCCTGATTTTCCGCAGCGCCTCGATGACATCGCGTCGGAAACCGTTCTCGTCGGACAGATGGCTGCTCGGATCATAGACGCCGCCATAGACCTGCCGGTGAAAATGCTCGAGGAAATGCCCGAAGATCATGAAATCGCGCTTGCCATCGACGTGGTCGGGCAGGATATCGAGTACAGCTTGCTGTTTATCCATGCGCTCATTTCCTCTGAATAATCTTCAGTCTTGCGCCGGAAACGTTGTCGTCCCCGCGCAATCATTCCGCGTTGACACTACGAAGCGACCGCCTCGCCTTCCAACTCTTCCGTCCACAGCCCCATCGACGCCAGCCCGTTCATCTTGGCGCGGTGCCTGAGCGCAGCTTGCGCGGCCCGCACATTCTCCGCGCGGTTGCCCCAGATCGCCATTGGAGCGCGCTGCAACGCCCGAGCATAGGAAAAGCTCAGCTTCCACGGCAGCTCGTAATTGGCGTTCATCGCGTTGAGACGCGCGGTGGCGTGGGAATCGCTCTGCCCGCCAGAGAGGAAGACGATGCCGGGGACCGCCGACGGAATCCGCCGCCGAAACACCTTGACCGTCTGCTCCGCGACCGTATCGACATCCGCTTGCTCCGCGCATTCGTTCCCGGCTAGCACCATGCTCGCTTTGACCAGCGTTCCTTCAAGATCGACGCGATGCAGATAGAGCGCCTCAAAACTGCGGCTGAGCACCCACTCAGTGACGGAGAAGCATCTTTCAATCGTATGGTCGCCCCAGAGCATCACCTCAGGTTCGACGATGGGCACGAGGCCGGCTTCCTGCGAAAGCGCTGCCACCTGCGCCATCACGTAGGCGTTGGCTTCGATGGCGTAATAGCTCGGCGTCCCCGGCCCGATTTGGAAGGCGGCGCGCCATTTCGTGAAGCCGACGCCCATATTAGCGTACTCCGCCAGCCGCTCGCGCAAGCCATCCAGTCCGCTACCTACCGTCTCGCCAGCGCTGCCCGCCAAAACAACCATGCCCCTAAAAGGCGATATGCCCGGTATCATGCCGCGCTCGATCACCTGCTCAATCAGAGATTCGCCCGCGCCGTCGACCAGGCCTACCTGCTCATCGGTCATGATAATGCCGCTGACGTATTCGTTAAGCCCCGGCGCCAGGAAGAGCAGCTCCGACCAATTGCGATAAGAATCTTCATCCGCCGGGATGCTCTCCGCCTGCAGCAAGTCGTAGAAAGCCGGCGACGGTCGATCGGCCGCCATGATGCCTTTGCCCGCCGCAACCAATTGATTGGCGATCTCTATTGCGTTCATGTTCCCCACTCGTTCCCGTCTCTGATTCGATTCACGTATGCGCTATTCTGTCAGCGGGAGCCAGACCCCGCAAGACCGATGCCGACCCTTGCTGGCCATTATTACAGTTCATGCGCAGGGCAGCCGATCTCTCTGAGAGCCGCTCGCAAGGCCTCCAGCGGCAAGCCCATGACGTTACTGTAACTGCCCTCGATCCGCGTGACCGGCTGAAAGGCTTCGTTCTGAATCGCGTAGCCGCCGGCTTTGTCAAACGGGTCGCCACTGGCGATATAGGCATCAATTTCAGCGTCCGAATAATCGCGCATGTGTACCACGGTCTGCGCGTGACGGGTGATGACCCGCGGCCGCTCCGCATTCTGGCGCAGGGTGAAGGCTGTGACCACTCGATGGGCGCGCGCTCGCAGATGTCGCAGCATGCGGCGCGCGTCGGCGGCATCAGCCGGCTTGCCCAGCAATTCACCTTCATGGTCGATCACGATCGTGTCCGCCGCGATGACCAGCGCCGGCGACTCGTCCAGCGCCTTCGCCACCACCTCCGCTTTTTCCCGGCTGAGCCGATCCGCATAATCAACCAGCGCTTCGCCACTGCGACACGATTCGTCGATTTCCGGCTTCATGACTTCAAAGCTCAAACCGAGCTGAGACAAAAGCTCTTGCCGGCGCGGAGAAGATGAGGCAAGTATCAGGCGCATGGTCGCTGCTTCTCTTTCTAAGAGCCAGCGCATAATATAGCGAAGGGATTGCAGCCCCACTATGGAAAATTCTGGATAATTTACGTTACAATTGCTTTGCGATAGAAAGAGCAAGCGCATGAGCACTTACCGAAAAAGCAAGAGATATGCTGGACTGGCGAAGAACGCGCCACCGCCGAAGCCGCTGGATAGCGTGCAGCTGAATGCGGTGATGCGCATCGTCTTCGCCTGGATGACGGTGGGCGTAGGCATCACGGCGACGGTAGCCAGCGCCCTACTCGTCAGCCCGATCTACCCGGATCTCGCGGGCCTGATCATCATCATCTTCGCGCATTTTACTATAGCCTTCACGCTGGATCGGAAGCTGCGCCGTTTTTCGCCGACCCAAGCTGGCGCATTTTTCATCTTCTACGCGGCGCTGACGGGCTTCACCCTGTCCACCTTTTTCTCCGTCCTGTTTTATCCAACCGTTAGCAACGCGCTGGTCACCGCCTGTTCCAGCACCGCTTGCCTCTTCGGCCTGATGACTTTGATCGGCCGGTGGACTCGGCTCGATTTCAGCCGCGCGCGCAGCTACGTCTTGATGGCGCTGCTTGGGCTGGTCATCGCCTTCCTGGCCAATAAACTGCTGACTGGCGCTCCCTTCGATTATATCTTCAGCTTCTTCTCCGTCCTGCTCTTCAGCGCGCTGGCCGCTTGTCATCAGGCGCCCTTCGCCACTATGGCCACCGATCCCGACTTGCAGATCAAGCCGGCCGACAGCCTGCGATTCAGCATCCTGGCGGCTTTGCAGCTCTACCTGAGCGCCTGTAACATATTCGTGATCGCGCTGGCCTCCGGCCTTTTGGGGCGTTCGCGAGCCAGCCACTACTACAACCAGATGCCCCATCACCAGCAGAGCCATTACAGCGGCATCGGCATTGGCGCTAGCGGCTTCGGCGGTGGTGGCGGTGGCGGCAGCGTGGGTGGTAGCGGCAGCGTGGGCGGTGGCGGTGGCGGAGGCGGAGGCGGATCCTTCACCCCCTAAGCGCCGCAGGCAGCTTAGAGTAAGATTTGTGTAAAATCCATAGGAATGGCGGGACATTTTGGCGCGAGATTCGCTATAATCAGCGAAGTCAGTTGGTGAGAGTGGATGCCGCGCGCTCGGTATCTTTGGGAGGCAGAAACATGAATTTCAGAAACGACAGCTTTGTCATAGACGCGCCCGGCAAGGTCAAGCCGCTTGAAGGCTTGCAGCTCAATGCCGTCATGCGCAACGTCTACGGCTGGATGACGATGGGCTTGCTGGTGACCACGGCGGTGGCGCTGGGGATCAGCAACAGCGCGTTCATCCCCTCTCAGGGTGTGCTCTGGCTGGCGATCATTCTGCAGTTCGGCATCGTCATGGGCTTGAGCTTCGCTATCAATCGCATCTCGGCGACTGCGGCCGGTATGCTTTTCTTCCTCTATTCCGCCGTCACCGGCTTCACCTTCTCCATCATATTTCTGGTCTTCTCGCTCGGGTCAATCGCCGCCGCCTTCTTCAGCACGGCTGGCGTTTTCGGCGCGATGACCATCGTCGGTATGACCACCAAGACCGACCTGACTAAGTACAGCAGCTACTTCATGATGGGGCTCATCGGGCTCATCATCGCCAGCGTGGTCAATATCTTCATCGGCAGCGCCGGCTTCGACTTTCTCATCAGCATCTTCGGCGTATTGCTCTTCACCGGCTTGACCGCTTATGACACCCAGCGCATCGCCAATATGGCCGCCAACCCGAAGATGAAAGTCGATTCGGAAAGCACGCTGAAGTTCAGCATCATGGCGGCGCTGACGCTCTACCTGGACTTCATCAATCTCTTCCTCTTCCTGCTGCGCCTCTTCGGCAGCGGGCGCGACTAACAAGAAACAGGGCAATCGCAGCTTCTAGGGGCGAGCCATCGGCTTGTCCTTTTGCTTTTAATTAAGTTTGCTGGCTGCCAAGAGCTTTTCAAAGTTGCGGCGCTCCCCGCAGTTGCGTTAATATCTGCATATCCTGCCTGCGCTATCGTAGGCGGGGAGATGTTGGATTGTTTTCTTAAGGAGAAAGATCATGCTTTACCTGTCTGGCAAACGAATACTTGTCCTCGCCAGCCTGCTTTTGCTGCTGCTTGCGAGCATCGGCGCGACCGCGCAAGACACCGTCACCTTAACCTGGTGGACGACAAGCGGGCGAGATTCGCCGGAGCCCGCCATCCGCAACGTGATCGCGGCTTTCGAAGCCGAGCACCCCAATATCAAAGTCGATGTCAGCATCATGGCGGAAGGCGCTTACAACGACCTCATGAGCACGGCCATCGCCGCGGGCGAAGGCGTTCCCGATCTCGCCTGGTATTGGTCGAACAACTGGCTGCCGCAGGCGCTCGATATCACCGACCGCCTAGATGACGATCCCGATATCAGCCGCGACATCTTCCACACCGAATACTTCAACAACTGGGTCGTCTGGAATGACATGGTCATCGCCCTGCCCTACGATATTGGCGCAAATTTCGTCATGTACAACAAGGATGTCTTTGATGACGAAGGCGTCCCATACCCGACCGAAGACTGGACGCCGCAAGAATACATCGAAATCGCCAAATCCTTGAGAAATGAGGACAAGCGCCGCTGGGGTGGCGACCGTCCGCGCGGACCCTTCCGCGCTCTTTGGCGGAACATGGGCGCCACCAATCCTTACAGCGACGACAGCACCACGGTCGAGGGCTACATCAACGGTCCCGAATCCGTCGCCGCCTATACCTGGCTCTGGGATTTGGTCGACAGCGGCGCGACGCCAACGCCGGCCGATCTCGAAGTGCTGGGCACCGAAGGCACCGGTCCGGTGGATCTCTTCATTGCCGGTCGCCTGGGCATGGCGACGCTCAACCCCGGCAGCATGGTCTCGACTCTTGAAGCCGGCGTGAATTTCGGCGTCGTGCCCGAACCGCGCGTCCCGGGCAATGAGAACTGGGTCCACGGCTGGGCGCTGCGCGCCGGCATCTGGAAAAACAGCGAGCATCCCGACGAAGCCTGGGAATTCCTGAAATTCTGGATCGGTCCGCCGGGCCAGCGCATCATGATGGAACAAGGTCGTGGTCACTTCCCTCCGATCCCGTCTTTGCTTGCGGAATACCAGCACGCCGATACCGACTGGTTCCAGGGCTTCGTGAACGTGCTTGACGCCACCCAGACGGCCTCCTGGCGCAAAGACCATCCCTGCTGGCGCGGCGCCGTCATCCGCGGCGTCCGCGATGCCTGGGATCTGATCATGCTCGGCGAAATCGAGCGCGATGAGGTGCAAGCCACCTTGGACGCCATGGTCGAACCGGGCCAAGCCGCGCTCGACGAATGCGTGCCGCGCCTCGGCGGCTAGCGACTATTCAGCCCCTTCCCCGTCCCCTCCCGACGGCGCAGTGTCGGCGGGAGGGTTTCGGGTAGGGGCTGGGCATCCCATGCTGTCCTTCTGGCGAAAACTCACACCGCAAGAGCGCCGCGACGCCCGCGTCGGCTACCTCGCTCTCTCGCCTTGGATGGTGGGTTTCATCGTCTTTTATGCCTTCCCTATTATCGCCACGATCTACTTCAGCTTTAACGAGTGGACCTTGGCGGAGCCGCCGATCTGGGTCGGCTTGGACAATTACGTCCGCATGTTCACGCGCGATCCGCTGTTCGTCAGCTCCCTACGCGCGACGACGCTTTTCGTCCTCATTTCGCTGCCTACGAAACTGGTGCTCGGGCTGATGCTGGCGCTGCTGCTCAATCTCAAGATACCGGGTATGAACGCGTTCCGCACGATATTCTTCATTCCCGCCGTTATATCCGGCGTCGCCGTCTCACTGATGTGGATTTGGTTCTTGAATCCGGATACCGGTGTCGTCAACACCCTGTTAAGTTACTTTGGCATTCGGGGACCGCTCTGGTTCTGGGACTTGAATTGGGCGCTGCCTTCGGTCGCCATCATGAGCATCTGGAAGGTTGGCGGCGCCGCCATCATCTATCTGGCGGGCTTGCAGAACATCCCGGCGCATCTTTATGAAGCCGCCGAAATCGACGGCGCCAGCAAATGGAGCCGCTTCTGGCGCATCACCCTGCCCCTCTTGACGCCGACTCTCTTTTTCCAACTCATCATCGAACTTATCGACGCCTTCAAGATCTTCACCGAAGCCTACGTCATCACGCACGGTGGTCCCCTAAAGGCAACTTATTTCTTTCTCTACTACTTCTACGAGGAAGCCTTTCGCAATGCCAATATGGGTTACGCCTCGGCGCTGGCGCTGTTCTTGCTGGTGGTCATCTTGTCGGCGACCGTTTTCGTAGTTCGTACCTCGAAGGGGTGGGTCTACTATGAGAATTGATCCAGCGCGGCTGAGCGCGTCCGAACAGCTGCGCAGGAGCACACGGCAGCGCCGCGCCAGGAAACTCCTGGGTCTTGCGATCGTCTATGCCGTCATGATCGCGCTGGCATGCCTATTTATGCTGCCCATCTTTTGGATGGCTTCCACCTCACTCAAGCTGCCGCGCGAGCTCATGGCCTGGCCACCGGAATGGATCCCCGCCAATCCACAGTGGGGCAACTATGCCGAGGCCTTCGGCAAATACCCGCTCGCGCGCTACATGCTGAACAGCGCCATTCTCGTCATAGCCAATATCGCCGGGGCGCTCCTGTCAGTGCCGGTCATCGCCTATGGCTTCGCCCGCTTTAACTTCCCCTTCAAGAACGTCCTTTTCATCTTGATGTTGAGCATGATGATGGTGCCCGGGCATATCAAACTCATTCCCCTGTACGTCCTCTATCTGCGCCTGGATTTGATCGACACCTACTGGCCCCTGATTCTGCCAGCCTATTTTGGCAGTCCCTTCTTCATCTTCTTAATGACTCAATTCATGCGCACGATTCCCCGCGAACTGGACGATGCCGCGCGCATCGACGGCGCCGGCCCCTGGGGCATTCTCTATCGCATCATCATCCCGCTCTGCCGTCCCGCGTTGACCGTCGTGGTTGTATTCACATTTTTGTGGACCTGGAACGACTTCCTCGAGCCGATCATCTTTTTGCGCGATTACGACTCCTTTCCTATATCGGTGGGGCTGGCTTTCTTCCAGGGGCGCTACAGCATCGAGTGGCACCTGTTCATGGGCGCGACGCTCGTATCCATCATTCCGATTCTGGTGGTTTATTTCTTCGCCCAGCGCCATCTCATCGGCGGGCTGGCTGCCATCGGTATCAAGGGCTGAGGCCGCGCTCTCACTTCAGCTTGCGCCGGCGATAGCTGAGCAAGACCAGCGTGGCGAAGGCGCCCGAAGCCGCCCAGAGCAAGAAAGGCGCGTTCAATTCATTCGTACTGAGCGCGTTGCCCAACGGCGGAATAAATGACGAGCCGATATTCTGGAGCATGCCTACGAAACCCAGCGCGCTGCCCACCAACGCCAGCTCCAAGCCTTCCACTTCGGTGGTGGCCGCGCCTTTTAATGCCATGAAGCTGTCGAAGCAGAAGCCACCGATCGCCATCGCCAGCATCACACCCCAGAAGCTATCGCCGACCAGGTACATCAGCGCGCAGCCGATCGACATCATCGACGTACCGAAGGCCATAACCAGCCGCCGATTGCCCAGACGATCGGAAAAATGCGAGATCGGCACGACGCCGATCAAACTGCAGAAGAAGAAGACGGTCATGGCGGTATCCGCATTGGCGGCATCCCAGCCGATTTCACGCAGATAAGTGGGCACATAGCCGCCCAGCCCGCGCATCAACCCGAGCACGCCGAAGACCGCCAGGGCGATCACCCATAGTTCGCGGAAGCGCGCGACATAGCGATAATTGCCGATGATCTTGCGAAGATCCGGACGCCGCCCGCGCCGCCGCTCGACCGGTGGATGCACGAGCGCCCAGAGGACCGCCAGCAAGATGGCGCACAGGCCTAAGAAGACCAGCACCGCCCGCCAACCGCCTAGCAGCGGCGAAAGCACAGTGGCGCTCAAACGCGAGCCCAACATCAACCCGGTGGCGAAACCGGCCGACATCACGCCGGAAGCAAAACCCAATTGGCGCGAGCGAAACCACTCTCGATTGAGCTTGACGAAATTCATCGGCAATATCGGCTGCACCATGCCGAAGAAAAACGACGACAGAAAAAGGGACCAGAAATCGAAGGCGAAGCCGCGCGATGCGCCGAAAACTCCGGTCGCCAGGCAAAGCACAACCAGCGTACGCCGCGTGCCGAACTGATCGATCAAGCTGCCGCCGACCAGCGCGGTGAAGATGCCCATCAGCGAGCCGACGCCCCAGATCACGCCGATATCAACCAGGCTCAGATCGAGCGATTCGGCAATCTCGCTGAACAGCGCCGACAAGCCGGTCGTCGGAAAGCCCATGACCAGAAACCCGGACAGCGTCACCATCGCCAGGATCACCCAGCGATAAGCCGAATCCTGACGTTTGCTTGGCTCGATAAAGGGAGGCATCTGCGGCGCCTAAGCGGAACTAATATCGCGCAATCCTGCAATCCTAATCGAAACTAGGATGAATACTAGGGATGGGCAGATGACAAGTGCAAACGGGGGGTGTAGGGGCGAGTGGCCCGCCCTTGCCTTTCGAATTCTGTTTTCTGCTCCCGGCACAGTGATTCGGATGCTCTGCAAAGTTGTTCGATTAAGAATTGCAACTATAATCAATTCTCAATTATTTATATGTCGATGGGCAAGTGACGTGGCTTCAAATTGTCCGGTGTTGCGGATCAACAGCGAGCGGCTGCTGAAAGATTTCGAGCAGCTTTCCGAGATTGGCGCCACAGTTGGCGGTGGCGTATCGCGCCTGGCGCTATCGAATGAAGACCTGGCGGCGCGCTCTTGGTTCGCCGACCGCATCGAGGAAGCGGGTCTGCAAGTGCGCGATGACGAAGTCGGCAATTTGAGCGGCCTGCTTTACGCCGATGATTCAGAGGCCAAGACGCTGATGATCGGCTCGCATCTGGACACCGTGCCTAACGGCGGCCGCTATGACGGCGCCATCGGCGTGCTGATCGCGCTGGAATGCCTGCGCTGCATCAACGAAGCCGACGTCAAGCCGCGCTTCCATCTGGAGGCGATCAACTTCACCGACGAAGAGGGCACCTGGAAATCGCTATTCGGCAGCAACGGTCTCATCGGCAGAATTTCAGCGGCTGATATCGACGACGCCTTGCAAGAGAACATGCCTTTCCGCGCCGCCCTCTACCGCGCCGGCATCATGCTGGAAGAGGTGCAGAATGCCCGCCGCGACGCCGATGCCATCCTCGGCTATCTCGAGATTCATATCGAGCAGGGAAGGACGCTGCATGATAAAAGCCTCGACCTCGGCATCGTCGACAGGATCGTCGGGCGCACCACCTACAATGTCGTCTTTTATGGCGAAGCCGCGCACGCTGGCACCACCACCGCAGATGAACGCCGCGACGCTCTGCAGGGGGCGGCGGCCTTTATTATTGCTGCCCATAAACTGGTTCGCGCCGAGTATCCTGAAGGCGTGGTCAATTGCGGCCATGTCAGCGTCGTGCCGGACAGCTTCAACGTCGTCCCCGCCGAAGCCTCGCTGCGCGTCGAATTCCGCCATCCAGACACCGACACGCTGAAAGAGATGGAATCGCGACTGGTGCGCCTGGCGCGCGCTTGCGCCGTCGATCATCGCCTGCGCGTATCGACCGAGCGCGCCCTGCATCGCGCCGCCGAGCGGATGTCCGGTTATCTCGTCAAGCAGATCGAAAGCGCCTGTCGCGCGGAAGACCTGCGCTGCATGCCCATCGCCAGTTACAGCGGCCACAACGCCCAAATCATGAACCAGATGGTGCCGGCCGGCATGATCTTCTTGCCATCGGTCGATGGAATCAGCCATAATCCAAGAGAGTTCACCGAATGGCGGCATGTCGAGCTCGGCGCCAACGTACTCCTTCGGACGATCCTGCAGCTCACCGTATAGCACAGCAGGACATTTGTAGGGGCGCCCTATCAGATCGCCCACCTTTTAAAGATTGCGTGTACGGGCGGCACCTGGCTCGCCTGCCAACGGACCAATTGAATCCAGGAAGCATCCGATGTCTCACCTGACCCGCCGCCAAAAAGAACGCGAAATGCGCGCCGCCGGCCGCCTGCCGGATGGACAATCCCTGACCGAAAAATTCCCCGTCCTCACCTATGGACCGACGCCCAAGTTCAATCCCGAGACCTGGGACCTGCGCGTCTTTGGCGCCCTAAAGCGCGAGAGACGCTGGACCTGGGACGAGTTCCTGAAATTGCCCAGCGGCGCGATGACCGTCGACATCCATTGTGTCACGCGCTGGAGCAAGTTCGATATGGCCTGGGAAGGCGTCATGTTCCGCGATTTTCTGCGCGAGCTGCAGCTGACCGACGAAGCGCGCTTCGTCATCGCCCATTGCGAATATGGTTACAGCACCAACCTGCCGCTCGAAGTCATGGACGATGACGATGTCATGCTCGCCTACAAATACGAAGGCCGTTTCCTCCATGAACCGGATCTGATGGAGCATGGCGGACCGCTGCGCACGGTCGTGCCCAAGCGCTACTTTTGGAAGAGCGCCAAGTTCCTGCGCGCCCTCGAATTCAGCCCGGTCGACAAGCCCGGCTTCTGGGAACAGGGCGGCTATCACAACGATGGCGACTTCTGGAAAGAGCAGCGCTTCCAGCGGCGCGGCTTCTTCTAGGCAGGAGTTCAGTACGTTCGAAAAATTTTCACCACCGAGTACACCGAGGCTATAGAGGACAGGGAGAGTAGGAGTACCTCTGTGAGTCGCCCTCCCAAGTATTGCGATATTTGTCGCAGCGCGGCGTATGCGCTAACATTAAGCAGCGTTCGGATCCTGCAAAGAGTCAGGAGGCGATGATGCCCAAAATACTGACCGAGGAACAAATCTCCTTCTACCAGGAAAAAGGCTATGTCAAAGTCGATAATGTCGTCCCGCCGCGCAGCATCGAGCTGGGGCGCAAAGTCTGCGCCGACTGGGTCGAGCGCACGGTTCAAGGCTGGGTCGATGAGGGCTTGCTCGAAGACGGGCTAGCGCACCTGGACCTGGGGCATCGTCTGACGGTCGCCTGGAATGAAGCGGGCAAGCCCATGTATCAGCGCAGCCCGCGGCGCCAAATCGTCAGCCCCGAGCTCTTCGAATTCATGAGTGAACCCAATGTGATCGACATCGCCGAAGACCTGTTGGGCAGCCCCGAGGTCTTCATGCACGGCGTCTTTAATCTGCGGCCGAAGCTGCCGGATCAGCGTTGGACGCGCACGCCCTGGCATCAGGATTCGCAATACTATCCCTCGATCGCGCAAGTGCATACGCTCTCAATCTGGATGCCGCTGATGCGCGTCACAACCGAAAACAGCTGCCTGCAAGTGGCGGAGGGCTACCATCGCGGCGATATGTACGCCATCACCGAAGACGAAGAGACCGGCTTCCTCGGCATCTCCAAAGAGGAGCGGGCGGCGCTGCCGGGCATCCCCATCGAGATGGAAGCGGGCGACGCGCTCTGCTTCACGCAGCTGACGCCGCACGCCGCTCTGCCCAATAAATCCGATGCCGTGCGCTGGTCGATCGACCTGCGCTATCAGTCCATCGCCGATGCCATGGTTGATGAATACAACATCGAGATCGGCGGCCGCGACAAAGGTTTCATTGCCCGCAGCGAAGCCGATCCGGCGTCCGTGGCCACCTGGGAAAGCTGGGAACGCCAGTGGGAAGGAGATCCCTATAGCGCCTACTAACAAAGAATCAGAAATTCAATCATGAAATTCACGAACGCCGACGGACCTGTAGGGGCGAGCCATTGGGTCGCCCTCCGCTAAATTTATTCTATCTTCTGGGAGGAAATAGGAAAATGAAACGGATTATCACGCTTTTGTTATCACTGCTGCTTCTACTCTGCCTGCTCATAGGCGCTGGAACGGCTTCGGCGCAGGAAGACGTCACCCTGACAATCTGGACCTTCGGCTCCTTCTTCACCGACTTCTACGAAGGCATTGAAGCCGACTATAAGGAAATTGCGCCCCATGTCAGCATCGTGGTCGAAGAGATCCCCTACGGGCAGCTCTACGACAACTTGCAGGGCGCATTGGTCGCCGGCGTTGGCGCGCCCGATATCGTTGATGTCGAGCAAGGCGTCATCAGCCGCTTCCTCAAAGGAGAACCCGGTCTGGTGGATCTCGCCGATCTCATCGCCCCCTACACTGACGATTACATCATGGCGAAGACCGGCTTGTACGCCTACGAAGGCGCCATCTACGGCATCGATCACTGTCTCTGCCCGGTGGTGCTCTACTATCGCCACGACATCTTCGCCGATGCCGGCATCGAAATGCCGGTCGCCACCTGGGATGAATTCGTCGAAGCGGCTTCTGCGCTGGCTGAGCAGGGTATCGCGGGGCTTGTCCTGTCCGACCGCAGCTGGGGCGATTATTACATCCTGCTGCTGCAATCGGGCAGCCCCGGCTTCTTTGACGCCGAGGGCAATGTGATAGTCGATTCGCCCGGGAATATCGCCGTGCTCGAATGGTATCTCGGCTTGCTGGATAGCGGCGTGGCCATCGCAACCGAGAGCTCGCAAACCACTTACGGCTTAATGGCAGAAGGCAAGATAGCTGCTGCAATCGGCGCCGACTGGTACGGCGGTTTCATCAAGAACAACGTGGCCGACACTGCTGGACTGTGGCGCGCCGCGCCGATACCCGCATTTGAAGAGGGTGGCGCCCGCACCAGCACCCACGGTGGCACGGCCTACTCGATAACGCAGCAAAGCGAGCACAAGGATGAGGCTTGGGCTTTCATTGAATTCGCCCTGTTCGACGAGGACAACAAAATCTTCGAATTTCAAGTGAACAACCTGCTGCCGCCCGTGATCTCGCATCTGGATAACGAAGCGCTGCTGAGTCCCGACCCCTACTTCGACAACCAGTCGCTGGGCGAGCTCTTCCTTGAGCTGGCGCCGGAAGTTCCGCATCAAGTGCGCGGTCCCTGGTTCAACGAAGCCAGCACCTTGGTCGCCAACGCCGTATTCGAAGCCACCCAAGGTGAAAAGACGGCCGAGCAAGCCTTGAAGGACGCGGCTGAAGAACTGCGCCGGCAGATCGATTTCGGTTAAAGAAACTGGATGTTTTGCCCTCACCCCAAACCCCTCCCCCATAAAGAGGGAGGGGCTTCAAGACCAAGAATTAGCCGAGAGAACTCCCCTTCCCTCTTTATGCGCCGCGTAGACACTGGCGTTCGGGGAAGGGGCCGGGGGATGGGGGCTAATTCGTGAGCAGCGCCTCGATCGTCGAAGACCGCGGCTTGCGCGTCTGGTGGAGCCGCTCCGAGCGCAAGATCGTGCCATACATCTTCATCTCGCCCTTCTACATCCTCTTCATCGTCTTTTCGGTGGGTCCGCTGATCTATGCGCTCTACCTCAGCTTGCACCGCTGGCCCGGCACGGGACCGATGCGCCATGTCGGCTTGGGAAATTATACCTACTTGGCGGGCGACCCGGTCTTCCTCAAGTCCCTTTGGAATACGGTCTATTACGCCATCGGCGCCTTTTTCTTCATCTTGCCGCTGGCGCTGCTGCTGGCGCTGCTGATCAACTCGACACTGATACGCTTGAAGAGTCTGTTTCGCATCGGCTATTTCCTGCCGATTCTGACCAGCACAGTCGCCGCGACCATCATGTTCCTGATGATCTTCAACAACCAGTTCGGCTTGGTCAACCAAGGGTTGGCGCTGCTGGGTCTGCCGGCGGTGAAATGGCTGGATGAAGAGCTGGCGAAGGTGTCGGTGTTGCTGGTCGCCACCTGGCGCTACACCGGCATCAACGTCTTGTACTTTCTCACCGGCTTGCAGAGCATCCCGCCCGAGCTCTATGAAGCGGCCCAGGTGGACGGCGCCGGAACCTGGGCGCAATTCCGCTATATCACCCTCCCGCAGCTGCGGCCGATCGCGCTATTCGTCGGCGTGGTCACTATGATCGGCTCCTTCCAGCTCTTCGCCGAGCCGATGCTGCTGACTGGCGGCGGACCCAACGACGCCAGCCTGGCAATCGCCAATTATCTCTACCGCATGGGCTTCACCAACGCCAAACTCGGCTACGGCTCGGCCATCGGCTGGGTGCTGGCGCTGATCATCTTCGGCTTGTCCTTCATTCAGCTCTATCTCTTCGGCGCCTTCAGAAAGGAAGACTGAGGCGATGGACAACACGCTCAGCCGCCGCGCCCAGCGCACGATCGCCTACGGCTTCCTCTTCTTCATCCTGATTTCGATGGCGACGCCCTTCGTCTGGATGATTTCCAACACCTTCAAGGAACAGTCCGAGATCTTTCAGATGCAGCCAACGCTGATACCGGAAGAACCTCATTTGCACAACTATGTCAGCCTCTTCGTCGACTTTGACTTCGCCCGCCACTTCCTCAACAGCGCCTTTATTGCCGTTGTCCATACGGCGAGCCACTTATTCCTGGCGTCGCTGGCCGGCTTCGCCTTCGCCAAATACAGCTTCCCGCTGAAGAACTTCCTCTTTCTGGTGCTGCTCGGCTCGATGATGGTGCCACTCTATACGATATTCATCCCGCTCTTCGTGCTCGTGATCCGCCTCGGCCTCGTCAACAGCTACGCCGGCGTCATCCTGCCCGGCGTCGCTGGCGCCTTCGGCATCTTCTTCATGAAGCAGAGCATGGAGTCGGTGCCAAACGAACTGCTCGATTCCGCCCGCATAGACGGCGCATCGGAATTCCGCATCTATTGGCAGATTGCACTCCCCCTGGTGCGGCCCGCGCTGGCCGTGCTGGCGGTGCTGGCCTTCATGGGCTCCTGGAACGATTTCGTCTGGCCCCTGGTGGTGCTGCGCAGCCAGGAATTGCAGACCCTGCCTGTGGTGATGGCGGGCATGGTCAACCTCTATCGAATGGAGTACGGCGTCGTGATGGCGGCTTCGCTGCTTTCGACGATGCCGATTCTGCTGCTCTTCCTCGCCTTGCAGAAGCAGTTCGTGCAAGGGCTGACCGTCGGCGCGATCAAATCCTGATAAAAATACAAGCTACCTGTCTAAACGCGACGAATTCTGAGCGAGCGGAGATTTGACGTGTTCTTACCGCATTCGCTACAATTTCATCAGAATCCAGAGACTGAGGGAGGCGCCTTATCGGAAATAGCGGCAAAGATTCGTTTGTGTTTCAAGTGATTTTTGAGAGGTGAAACCATGATTCTTCGTAACCTACCGAGACTGATAATTCTTGTCTTACTCGGGTCACTGCTGGTAGCCATTCCAAGTACAGGCCAGGACGCTGTCGAGTTGAGCTGGATCACTGATTTGCCCGGCGCGGAAGAAGTGGCCGCCCGCTTCACCGAATACAACCCGAATATCACCGTCCGCGTAGACAAGGTCTCCTTCCGCGAAGTCTTCCAGCAGAATCAGATACGGCTCGGCTCAGGTTCGCCCGAACCGGATATCGTCAGCGTGGACGCGCCGGTGGTGGCTTCTTACGGCTTCCGCGGCTGGCTGCTGCCGCTGGATGAGGCCTTCTCGCAAGAGCAGATCGATGGCTGGATCGACGCTCTGTATACATCCAGCATTTACGATGGGCAGCTGCTCGCGCCGCCGATTTGGAATTCGGCCCAGGTGATGTATTACAATGCCGACCTGCTGGAAGCGGCCGGCATCAGTCCGCCGGCGCCGGATGAGCGCTGGACCTGGGAACAGGTCACCGAAGCGGCGCAAGCGCTGGCGAATGACGCTGACGGCGATGGCGTCAACGATGTCTGGGGTCTTCAATTCGGCCAATACAATCGCATCTATCAGCTGCAGCCCATCCCCGAAAGTCTGCCGACAGCGGTCCTCGGCGATGACGCGCTGACCGTGGAGGGGATCATCAATTCCGAGGACTGGGTCAAAGCTTTCACCTGGTTCGGCGATCTGCATAATGCGCTGGGCGTTTCGCCACAGGGCGGCATCAGCTCGGGCGAACTCTTCCGCAACAGTCAGTTGGGGCTGTATGTCGACGGTGGCTGGATGATTAACCAATTCATCAACAATCCGGTCGAGTTCTCGTGGGGAACGGCGCCGCATCCCTACTGGGAAGGCGGTGCGATCACCGTGCCGGGCGATAGCTGGCATCTGGGCGTCAACGCCAACAGCGAGCACCCGGAGGAAGCGACTGAATTCGTGAAGTTCGCCAGCTCGGTCGAAGCCGGGCGGATTTGGTTCGATGTCTGGGGCGTCTGGCCCGCGCACGAAGAAATGCTGGAAGAGCTGATCAACGACCCCAATAACGCCGAGTGGCCCAATCAGGCATTTGTGGTGGCGGCGAACGAAGCGCCCTACGTCACGCCGCGCCCCTTGACCGTTGGCTACCTTGAATACGAAGAGATACTCTCGGACGCCTTTGAGGACATCCGCAACGGCGCCGATGTCGCCGACGCCTTGAGCCAGGCGGCCGGTCGCATCCAGCGCGAAATGGACAAGTACCGGCCCTAGCGGTCGCAGTCCGCTCATAGACAGGTCGGGGGCCTCAGGCCCCGGCCTGCTTCTGGGAGAGCATCCGTGCTTGCGAGCTTGCGCCTCGAGCGCTGGACAGCGGCTTTCTTCCTCGCGCCAGCCATCATCCTGTTGCTTGTATTCCGCTATATCCCGATCGTCCTGGGCTTTGAAGAAGCGCTGTATACCAATTCCCTGAGCCTGGCCGGCGGCCGCAAATTCGTCGGCTTGGCGAATTTCCTGGCGGTCTATGAAGATCCGGTCGTTTGGGGCTCCTTCAAGACGACACTGATATTCAGCCTGATCGTCAATCCATTGCAGGTTGGGCTGGCGCTGCTGCTGGCGGAACTCATCAATCTGCGCGTACCGGGCATCGCCATCTTCCGCGCCATCTACCTGGTGCCGATCGCCATTTCGGCGCCCGTAACGGCGATCGCCTGGGGGTTGGCGCTCGATCCAAATTACGGCTTGATCAACGGCATCTTGCGCAGCATCGGGCTTCCGAGGCAGCCCTTTCTGCAGCATCCCGACCAGGCGCTCTGGTCGATCATCGGCATCATCAGCTGGATCGGGGTGCCCTACTGGAGTCTGTTTTTCCTGGCTGGCTTGCAAGGCATCTCCAAAGATGTGCTGGAATCGGCGCATGTCGATGGCGCCAACAGCCTGCGCACCTTCGTATCGATCAAACTGCCGCTGCTGCGGCGAATCATCGCCTTCGTGCTCGTCTCCGACACGGTGGTGAATTTCACGCTCTTCGCGCCCGTGTATCTGCTCACGCGCGGGGGACCGCAGCTTTCCACGCATCTCGTCATGTATGAAGCCTACCGGCGCGGGCTGGTCTATGGCGACATCGGAATCGCCTCGGCGATCATCTCCGTTCTACTCATCGTCGTCATCGTCTTTGTCGCCATCGAGTTCATCATCCTGCGCCCGCAGCATTAAGCGCGAAATGGAGCGCCTCTTCATGACGAGAACGCTGAAGCAATTCCAGGAAGTTGGCAAGCCGTGAATTGGCAGGCTCTGTCTCCCGCCCGGCTGCGCAAAGCCCGCCGCTATATCCTGCTATACGCGCTCCTAATCGCTTTGGCGATAGCCGTTATTCTGCCGATCTCCTGGATTCTGGCGTCGTCATTCACCACCCGTGAAACCGTCTGGAAAAACGCCCTGCCCTTCAGCTGGCGCGCATTCTTCCCCGAGGAGTTCACCCTGGATGGCTACCGCGCCATCTTCGAAAAAGACTTCGGGACGGCTCTGCTGAACACATTTTTTCTTGGCGCTGTCACCGTCATATTGGGTATCGCTGTCGGGGCGATGTCAGGTTTCGCCTTCGCCCGGCTGAAGTTCCGCTGGAAGAATTTTCTCTTCGCTCTGGTCGTATTCAGTTTCATGATCCCGGGCGACTTGACGATCATTCCCTCTTTTGTCTTAGTGCGGGAGCTGGGCTGGCTGAATACCTGGCAAGGTCTCATCGTGCCCGGCCTGGCGAACGGCATCGTCATCTTCCTGTTCCGGCAATTCTTCGCCGAGATTCCCCAGGACCTGATTGACGCGCCGCGCGTCGACGGCGCCACCTGGCTGCAAGTCTTCATTCGTATCATCCTGCCGGTCTCCAAACCCGCCCTGATCAGCGCCGGCGTTATATTATTCCTCGGTCAGTGGAACAACTTCTTCTGGCCGCTCTTGATCGCGCCCGCCCCCGAGCTTCGGGTTGTACAGGTCGCTGTGTCGATTATCGGCGTCGAGCAGCAAGTTCATCTTTGGGAGCAGATGTTCGCCAGTTCAACCCTGGCGATGCTCGTCCCGGTGCTCTTGATCCTGCCTTTCCAGCGCTACTACGTCGGTGGCATCCTCGGCTCCGGGCTGAAAGGCTGAGAGCCATGCAAATGCAAGCCGCCATCCTGGCACAGCCGAATAGCCCTTTCCGCGTCGAATCTGTCTCGCTTGACCCGCCAAAAACGGGCGAAGTCCTGGTCAAGATCGCAGCCAGCGGCGTCTGCCGCAGTGATTGGCGCGTCGCCATTGGCACGGCGCCCAAGCCGATGCCCATCATCACCGGGCACGAAGGCGCCGGTGTGGTGGAAGCGATCGGACCAGGCGTCACCAGCGTCCAGGTCGGCGACCACGTCACCCTCACTTGGGCGCCGATCTGCGGCGACTGCTTCTACTGTCAGCGCGGCAAAGCCAACCTCTGCGCCGCCTATCGACCAGCGATCGAAACCGGCTTACTCGACGACGGTACAGCGCGCATCCACTGGCAGGGCGAACCGGTTTACATCCTCGCTGGCTTGGGTAGTTTCGCCGAGTACGCGGTCCTGCGACAGGAGAGCTGCGTGCCCATCCGCCGCGATATACCGCTGGATGTCGCCGCGCTGGTTGGCTGCGCGGTGGCCACCGGCGTCGGCGCCGCTGTGTATACCGCGGGCGTCAGCGCTGGCGAAAGCGTCGCCGTCTTCGGCGCCGGCGGCATCGGCCTGAACATCATTCACGGCGCGCAGCTTTGCGGCGCCTATCCCATCATCGCGGTCGACGCGAGCGAAGCCAAAACCGCGCTGGCGAGCCAATTCGGCGCGACGCAGGCATTGCCCTCAGACGAAACGACCGTAGAGCGAATCCAGTCACTCACCGGCGGCCGCGGCGTCGATCGCGCCTTTGAGGCAGTCGGCATCCCTGCGCTACAAGAGCGCGCCTTCGCCGCCACCCGCGCGGGCGGGACGCTGACGCTGGTTGGCACCACGCCTGCCGGAAGCAGCACGAACCTGCCGGGCGCCATCATCACGCGCACAGAGAAGATCGTCCGCGGCTGCTCATACGGCTCGGTCAATCCGCAGCGCGATATTCCGCTGCTGTTGGATCTTTATCGCGCGGGCAAGCTCAAGCTGGAGAAATTGATCACGCGCCGCTATCGGCTGGACCAGATCAACGAAGCCTACGCCGATTTGTTGAGCGGCGAACTGGCGCGCGGTATCATTATCCTTTAGATGCCGGCCCCGAGCTTTGCTTTTCCATGAAAGGACAAGTCCATGAAAATGCAAGCCGCAGTCCTCAATGAAATCAACGGACCCTTCAGCATCGAAACGGTCGACCTGGCGCCACCAGCGGCCGGCGAAGTCTTGATCAAGGTCGCGGCGGCCGGCATCTGCCACAGCGATTGGCACGTGGTCGAGGGGCTTTCTTACTTCCCGCTGCCCATCATCTGCGGCCACGAAGGCTCGGGCCTGGTGGAGAGCGTCGGTGAAGGCGTCACGGGGGTCAAGCCGGGCGATCACGTGACCCTGAGCTTCCGCGCCAATTGCGGAGAATGCTTCTATTGCCAACGCGACAAGACCAATCTCTGCGAAGTCTTTTCGCCCGTGCTCCGCTCCGGCTTGATGAAGGATGGCAAGAGCCGCATCACCCGCGCCGGCGAGCCGGTTCACATCATGACCGGGCTTGGCTGCTTCGCCGAATACGTGGTGATAGACCAGTCGGCCGCCGTGCCGATTCGGGCGGATGTGCCGCTGGAAGTGGCGGCGCTGGTGGGCTGCGCCGTCTCGACCGGCGTTGGCGCGGCGATGTACACCGCCGATGTGCGCCCGGGCGAGAGCGTCGCCGTTTATGGCGCCGGTGGCGTCGGCTTGAACATCATCATGGGCGCGGTCTTGTGCGGCGCCGATCCGGTCATCGCCGTCGATACCAACAGCAGCAAAATGGAGATCGCCCGCGAATTCGGCGCCACTCATACACTCTACTCGGACGATTCGGCCGTCGGCGAGATCCAAGCGCTGACCGGCGGGCGCGGCGCTGATCATGTTTTTGAATCGGTTGGATTATCGTTCTTGCAGGAGCGCGGCCTGGACGCAACCCGCCCCGGCGGCACACTGACCCTGGTGGGCTTGACTCCAGTTGGCAGCGACACCAATCTGCCGGGCGCGATAATCACCAGAACGGAAAAAGTTATCCGCGGCAGCTTTTACGGCTCGGTCAACACCAACCGCGACTTCCCCATGTTCATCGAGCTTTACCGAGCGGGAAAGCTCAAACTGGACGAGCTGGTGACGCGCCGCTATGGGCTGGACGAGATTAACGAAGCCTACGCCAATATGCTCACCGGCGAGGTGGCGCGGGGGATCATTGTGTTTTAGGGTGGAATCCAACCCCTCCCCGAAGCATCGGAGATTATCACGGAAAATGTAGGGGTGGCCTACCAGGTTCGCCCGCTCAAAAGGCGCAACAGATTGTAGGGGCGCCTGTGTGAGTCGCCCGCCAAACCACAACAGAAGAAATGTAAGGAGGCCCGCCGGGCCGCCCTCCAACAAAAAGGAACTCACCATGGAAATGCAAGCGGCAATCCTTACCGAAGCTCATAGCCCCTTCAAAATCGAAACGGTGCAAATTGAACCGCCCAAAGCGGGAGAAGTGCTGGTCAAGATGGCGGCGACCGGCATCTGCCACAGCGACTGGCACATCGTGGCCGGCAAAGCCGACTTCCCCGCGCCCATCATCCTCGGGCACGAAGGTGCCGGCATCGTCGAGGCGGTCGGCGCCGGCGTCAGCCGCGTTCAGCCGGGCGACCACGTCACGCTGAGCTTCCGTGCCAGCTGTGGCGAGTGCTTCTATTGCCGCAACGACCAAGCCTCCATCTGCGAAAACGATTTGGACGAGGTCATCGCCGGCGTACTAGGCGATGGCACCAGCCGCATCAACTGGCGCGGCGAGCCGGTCTATATTCTGGCTGGGCTCGGTACCTTCGCCGAATACATCGTCGCCCGTGAAGTCAGCGTCGTGCCGGTTCGCAAAGATGTGCCGCTGGAAGTGGCGGCGCTGGTTGGCTGCGCCGTGTCGACGGGCGTGGGCGCGGCCATGTTCACCGCAGAAGTGCGCGCCGGGCAGAGCGTCGCCGTCTTCGGCGCCGGCGGCGTCGGCTTAAACATCATTCAGGGCGCCGCCCTCTGTGGCGCTGACCCGATCATCGCCATCGATACCAACAGCAACAAAATGGAGATCGCCCGCGAATTCGGCGCCACCCACTGCCTGCTGTCCGACGATACGGTGGTCGCTGAGATTCAGAAGCTGACCGAGAGCCGCGGCGCTGATCATACCTTCGAATCGGTGGGCATCCCCGCCTTGCAAGAGACGGCGATCGCAGCGGTGCGCCCGGGCGGCATCTGCACACTGGTCGGCATCACCCCACAAGACAGCGAGACCAAGATTTTGGGCGGGGTCATCACCATGAGCGAGCGCAAGATCCGCGGCAGCCTCTACGGCTCGATCAACCCGTCGCGCGACTTTCACCTGTTCCTGGATCTGTACATGGCGGGCAAGCTCAAGCTCGAGGAGCTGGTGACGCAGCGCTATCGCCTGGACGAGATCAACGAGGCCTATGCGAGCATGCTGACCGGTGATGTGGCGCGCGGCGTGATTGTTTTTTAGCCAACTCCTTCCCAGAGCATTTGGAACTATATCGTCCATCACTAATCGTGTGTTTGGAATTGTATAGTTTCATATTATAATGGGACTATATATCGAAGTGGCAAAAGGAAGCATTATGGGACAGGTTCTACACCCTCGGGCCACAACGACAGAGGCAACACACGATGTGTTTTACTGGGGGGCGTTAGCGCTGATCCTGCCAATTCTGGGTCCTCAAGTCACAATAGTCTTCCATAAATTGGCGGCGCGGAACAATGGGTGACGGCATTCTGATCCTGGGCGGGGTCGCCTTCTGGATTCTGAGCGGGCTCTGCGCTTTCCGGCGCGATCTGGTCTGGCG
>JAAXID010000268.1 GCA_012270545.1 Anaerolineae bacterium
CTTCCATATCCAGCCAGGGCGAAAAGACGCGCTCCGCCAGCATGTCCGGCTCGCGGTTCACCTGATTATAGAGGTTCATGATGCCTAAATTGGACATGCCGAGATCGTAGATATCCGGGAATGCCAGCGCGACCTTGATGTCAGTGCGATCCCAGTCCTTGACGACGCTGTTGTATTCGCCACCGACATAACGACCGGGTTTTTCCACTTGCAGCAGGTGGCGTTCCAATTTACGCTCAATCAGTTCCGCCTGCATGATCCGCGCTCCGCTCGGTTCTGGTGGTGCGAGACGCACTGATTATAGCTTAAGTGCAATTCCCTGTATAGCGATGTCCGTTTTCTGCCAGTGTTCTCATCATCGTCCGCCAGGGCTTGCCATAGGCAGTCTTCGCCCGAGATGTAGATTCCGGCGAGCGGATTCGCTTGAGCGGTTGTCGGACTTGTAAGCGCAATCTTGGCTAGGTAGGGCAGAGGGCGGACGGCATGGCGCTGACCTTGGCTGTGACGCCGGTCTGAATATCTCGCGAAGCGCGGCGCAAGGAAAGGGATGAATAATGGACACCAGCACAATTGGCAGGCTGCTGCATTATCACTACCGCATGTTCGATCAGGTCTGGGAATATGCGCTACCTTTGACGGCGGATCAATTTGTAGCCGAGTCCGACTATTCGCTTAGATCGGTTCGCAATCATCTGGTTCATTGCATGAACGTGGACGCCCGTTGGCTCGCGCGCTTAATGCGTGAGGCGCTGCCAGCACGATTGAATCCACTGGATTATCACGATCAGAATGCTGTTCGCCTGAAATGGGAAATCATTCGTGAGCGCGTCCTCCAATATGCAAGGGACGTGCCAGATGTGGCGCTGAACGAGCCGATTTGGGTAGACCTTCCCAGTCGTTTTCCCGAGCCGCGGCCTTTCAGGCGTTGGGAAATCCTGCTGCACTTGGCTAATCACGGTACCGATCACCGGGCGCAAATCCTGGCGCGGCTCCATGAGCTGGGGGCGAAAACCTTCGAACAGGACTTAATTCTGCATTGGTGGACTAATGGCGAGAGCGCCTAGCAGCGACTGAGCTCAAGCGCGATCTGACCGGCGACGCGTGCGTTATTGATGAGCAAGGCAATGTTTGCCGCCATCGAGGCGCCGCTTGTCAGTTCGCTCACGCGGCTGAGTACATAAGGCGTGATGGCCTTGCCAGCGATGCCGGACGTTTCCGCATCACGCGTTGCCTGCGCGATGGCGGCTTCGGCAATCTCAAGCTCAAGTTCTTTGTCCGCCGGCACCGGCACTGTGATCAGGATGCCGTTCTGAGCGCCAAGCTCCTCAGCTGCTCGTATGATCTCGGCGGTTTCAGCGGCAGACTCGACGCGTTGGTCGATGGGCAGGTTGCTGTGCGCCGAATAGAATGCGGGCAGCATATCGGTCTGATAGCCAAGCACCGGTACACCGTTCGTTTCCAGTACCTCGAGCGTCAGCGGCAGATCCAGAATCGACTTCGCCCCCGATGAGACGACCGTCACAGGTGTTCGTCCGAATTCGATCAAATCGGCCGAGACATCATGTGGCTGCCCCCGATGCACGCCGCCGATTCCGCCGGTCGCGAATACCTTTATTCCGGCCATGTTCGCCACGATCATCGTACCGGCGACGGTGGTGGCGCCGTTCTGTCCTAGCGCGATCGCGATCGCCAGGTCTCGCCGGCTGCATTTTCGTACCGTTTCCCCGGGCATTTGCGCCAGCGCTTCAATGTCTTCGGCCGTGATGCCAACAGTGATCTCGCCTCGAAGTATGGCGATGGTTGCCGGAACCGCTGTGGAATCACGGACGGCAGCTTCCATCGCCAAGGCTGTTTCGACATTGCGTGGGTAGGGCAGGCCGTGGGTGATCAACGTCGACTCGAGGGCGACGACCGGTCTCCCGCCGTCGAGCGCGGCCTTCACTTCGTCATTCGTGGTCAGGGGTAATGACATGCGGGTGTCTTTCTACGGTATACGTCTTCTGCTTAGTTCCAAGTCAGTCGTGCGAAAAAGCGATCAATAGTGCAGACGGGCGACTCACAGAGTCGCCCCTACATTGTTTTCGATTATTTTCTGTCTCTTTACTTCGTCATACTTTCACATTACTTTCTTGGAACTACTTGTGTTTCGAGCCAATGGCAGGTCCTCATTCAACGCCGTCTGCAATGCTTATTCTGGCAGCATATGCAGCTTGAATCGGTGGACACTGTGATGCAATTCGGACAAGCCAAGGTGCTCCATCAGTTGATCGGGTCGCAGATTGCCGCGGTCGCCGACGGAAAGATGGGCGACCAGGTCGTCGTTGCCATCGAGATGCAATCCCAGAATCAGCGGCCGGATGTCCATAACACTGCGCTTGCGTCGCCGCACCCGATCTACAATAATCGATTCGCGGCCGAGCAAATCGTCAATCTTCCCCTGCAATTCCCGTCTGTCGATGCCCTACAGAAACTGAATGCGGTAGTCCGCGCTGTTGACAAGGGAATGCAGAGTGGATGCGCGCGTATCGACTTCGACAATCGCGGCGATTGTCAAACCCTGCGGCGACACCGACAGCAAGCGTTCCCGCAACTCGCCTTGGCGGAATTCGATCCGCTCCCGCAGCGAAATCTCGAGTATCTCGCAGTCGCTTGAGATACCGAGTGGCAGCGGCATCGCCAGAGAAATGCGCGGACGGGTGTTGAACCCCTTCGTGTAAAGAATCGGCAGATCAGCGCGCCGCAGTACGCGTTCCCAAATCTTTGCCATGTCGAGATTGCTCGTGTACCTCAAGGGACCTGATTTTCCAAAGGTGACCCGAAGACGCTGCGCGACCGGCGATATATGACTCATTTGTTCGATAGCCCTATCTGGAATATCGTACCGAGCTACAGTACAATTGTAAGCGGCGGGCTTGATTGATGGAAGGTGGATGAGCCAGCAAGGCGAGCCGAACGACGAATCGCTGGATCAACGTCATCTTGAACTGGGGCGCGCGGAACGGCGCGGCGTCTGGACCAGCGTATTGCTGCCTTTCATGTTGATGTTGGTCATCGTGGTCGCTATCGCCGGGACGGTCCTGTCATTGCGGTCATCTGCTCAAGTGGCGGTGCTGTCGGACTCGATGCTGACCGTGCTTGCGCTGTGCCCGCTGGTGATTTGCATGTTTCCGCTCGTCATACTCAGCCTGGTCTTGGTATCTCTTTTGAACCGCTGGCATCCGAGGTCGCGCTCGCCGTTGCGACGTCTGGAGGCCTGGACGGCGATGATGGAGCAAAATGTTGAAGGATGGCTGGGAAATGTGGACGAACGCGTTTTGAATTGGGCGGTGCGACTGGCGCCGCTCCGTGAATTGTTGACCACATTTGATCCGCCCGCAATAGAGTCGCGTGAAGAGGGAATCGAATGAGCAGTACGGATAGCGATCAACCGCGAGAAAGCTTGGAAGAACGCAAAGCACGCTTGCTGGTCACTGGCGCGGCATTGGGCGCGATGCTTGGCTTGCTTTCCAGCTACCTTTATACTCGCGCGGCTGAAGAGAATGGCAACCCCGAGGCTGG
>JAAXID010000137.1 GCA_012270545.1 Anaerolineae bacterium
ATCGTCTCGCCGATGGCGCGCGACGCCGCCACGATGAAAGCCGCCAGAATCCCGCTTAAGGCCGCTGGAACAACGACCTTGATGACCGTCTCCAGCTTGGTCGCGCCTAAGCCATAAGACGCTTCGCGCAAGGCCTTCGGCACCGCATGCAGCGCATCTTCGCTCATTGAGCTGACTAGCGGCACGATTAGAATGCCAACCACGATGCCAGCCGAGCTGGTATTGTAAATGTTGACGACCTCAACGCCGAAGATGCCGCGCAGCAGCGGGGTCATAAAGGTCAGCGCGAAGTAACCGTAGACTACCGTCGGGATGCCCGCCAGGATTTCCAGTACCGGTTTGAGCGAGCTCCGCACTCTTGGCGACGCGTATTCACTCAGATAGATGGCCGCGCCAATGCCCAGCGGCAACGCCACCAGCATCGCGATTGTGCTTGTCATTAAGGTGGCGTTGATTAGCGGGATGACGCCGAATTCGCCGATGGCGGGGATCCAACTGGTATTGGTGAAGAACTCGACGAGCGTCGGGCGGTCGTTATACTCAACCGCCACGCCGGCGCTGTGCGGCGCGATCGTGTTCTCGCCGCGTAGGCCGCGTTTCACTTCAAAGCGTGGCAGGTAGCCATCTTCGACGAACATCTCGCTGATGCGCTCGGTCAGCGGGAATACGGTGGAGCTGCCGGCGGCAATCAGCGCGCCGGAGACTTCCGCTGGGTTCACGGGCGGCAGGTCCGCGGCGCCGGTCGCCCGGATCCACTCGTTGCGCGCCTGCGCCAGCGCCTCGGTCGACGCCGGGAAATAGCCGATGTCGACGATCACCTCGTTGACGTGTTCCAGGTAATAGCTGATGAAATCTTTGACCTGCGGCTGCTCGCGCATGATATCAGCGTCGCTATAGATGAAGAACGGACGCGAGAGGGCGTAGCTGCCATCTGCCACCGCCTGCCCCGAAGGTTCGACGCCATCCAATGCGAGTATCTTGAGATCAGCGGCGTTCGCCCGATAATAGGCGTAACCGAAGAAGCCAATGCTATGCCGATTGCGATGGATGCCGCCCACCAGCTGGTTGTCGTTTTCCGACATGATCGGGTCTCTAGCCAACAGCGCGGACGGATCATCATCGAAGACCGCTTCGACGAAGAAGTCAAAGGTGCCGCTATCTTGGCCGGGGATGAACAACTGTATAGGTTCAGCGGGCCAACCGGCGCGCACATCCGACCATTTGTCAGCCGCGCCGAAAATCTGCTGCAGTTCGACGAAGCTCAACTCGGTGATGAAGTCGTTGTCGGCGCTCACGGTGATCGCCAGCGCGTCGGCGCCCACGCGGAAGGGCAGGGGCCTGATGCCGACCGAGCGGCAACGGTCGATTTCGCTCTGCTTGACCGGCCGGCTGGCATTGACGATCTGCGGACGCTTTACGCCGAGCTCGACCAGTTCCACATCCAGCGCGCACCAGCGCTTAAACCCGCCGCCGGTGCCGACCACTGCGATATCAAACTGATTGTTTTGAAACTCAAGGACATCCATAACCTCTTGGCCGACGCGAATGACGCCGCTCTCTTCAGCCGCTTCCAGCGCCTTGCCCGGCTCCACAGTGAATATCGTGGTCTGGTCATCCATGTCGCTCAATATCGAGCGATTGCTGTTCACCCATTGGTCGCGCGTGAAGAAAGCGATCGACTCGTTGCCCAATACCAGGATAATGCCCAGCGTGGTGAAAATGGAAAGCAAGCCACAAGCGAACAAGCCGACTTGAATGGCCGCTTCGTGCAACTTGAATTTGTGCGTCAGATTGAGTGGTCCGCGGTCGCTCTGAACCAAGTAGCGAGTCAAATCCGGCTGCTGCTGATCACGCATTGTTTTCTCTCAAGTAAAGCGTCCGCTCCACCCTGATGAACGGGACTTTTGCATTGTATGCCATCTGTCCAGGTTTCGCCGTCTTCAGGCAGCGTTCACGGTCTTCCAGGCAGGGGATGCGGCAGTGTCAGGCCTTAGCGCATCCCCTGCAATTCTGTAGGTTTGGAATGGATTACATGTCCATCATCATCGCATCGAGGAAGGCGCCCTTGGCGGCGTGCAGGGCGTCGGCTGAGGCCGGGAAGTAGCCCACATCGATGACTTCGTCGTTCACATTGCTCAAGTAGAAGCTGATGAAGGCGGCGACCTGCGGCTTCTCCGCCATGATACCGGCGTCGCTGTAGATGAACAGCGGGCGCGCCAGCGGGTAACTGCCGTCATCGGTGGTCTGCGCGTTCGCCTCAATGCCTTCGATGCTGAGGATATTCAGCGCGTCCTGGTTTTCGACATAATAAGCGTAGCCGAAGAAGCCGATGGCGTAGAGGCTGCCGGTGATGCCTTGCACCAAAACGTTGTCATCTTCCGATAGCTGCGGGTTGGCGCTGAGGATCGGCTCTTCGTCTTCATCAAAGACCGCTTCCACGAAATAATCGAAGGTGCCGCTATCGGTGCCCGGGATGAAGCGCTGAATCGCTTCAGCGGGCCATTCAGCGCGGACATCCGACCAAGTATCGGCGCTGCTGAAAATCATCGCCAGCTCTTCCAGGGACACATCGGTGACGAAGTCATTCGCCGCCGAAACGGTGACGACCAGCGCATCGGTGCCGACGCGGAACTCGATCGGCTCGCGGCCGATGGCGGCGCAGGATTCGACTTCGCTGTCCTTGATGGCGCGCGACGCGTTGCTGATATCGGTTTCGCCTTCGACACAGAAGCGTTCGAAGCCGGCGCCGGAGCCGATGGACGCGATTGACGGCGCCACGCCGCCCGCGTCAGTCCAGCGCTCAGCCATACGCTCGCTCAGCGGGAAGACGGTCGAGCTGCCAGCGGTGACGATCTCGCCCTCGGCATAATCCAGCGGATCGACTTCGGGCAGTCCGATATCCGAGTCCGAAGCGCTCCCCAAGATCGTTGCGAACGCGACAAGTAGCAATAGCCAAATTGTTCTGTGCATGTGAAATGTTTTCTCCTGAATGTATAAATGTGAGCGAGGAATGTGCGGGCCCCACACACGTATCAATATAGTTGAATACTGTTAAAATGGGCATTCAGGGTTTTAATTATCTGCTAGGCTTCCTTTAAGCGCTGTGACCAGGTTCTTCAATTGCTCTTCACACTTTTAACAGAAATGACGGCATGCTGGCTTCGCTCCTGCGGTCGGCGAAAGTTTTTGTTGATTTCGTCATCTGACGCTAGAATCGAAGTTGCGCGTCCATTGAAAGCGTTCAGCCGATGATCAAGTATTTTCAGCGCCGTTTATTGCAAGCGATACCGACTTTCTTCGGCGTCACCATCCTTTCCTTTCTGATCATCCTCTCGGCGCCGGGCGACCCAGTGGCGATGATCACCTGGGGACCCAATATCAATACGGAGGCCAACGAGGCGATGCGCCGCCAGTTAGGCCTCGACCAGCCGCCGCTGGTTCAATATGTTTATTGGCTTGTCGGAAACGACTGGGCTCTGATCGACATCGACGGCGACGGGGTAGGCGAGACCCCGGGCGAGCGCCTCGGTCTTTTGCGCGGCGACTTCGGCAAGTCGATCAAGAACAAGCGCCCGGTGATGCAGCAGATCGCGCAGCGCGTTCCGGCCACGCTGAGATTGGGCGTGGCGGCGCTGATCATCGGTTTTATGATGGGTGTTGTTTTGGGGGTGCTGGCGGCCGTCTTCCACGGCACCTGGGTCGATCAGGTGATCCGTATCATCTCCGTAGTGGGCAATGCGGTGCCACAGTTTTGGCTTGGACTGTTGCTGATCATCATATTTGGCGTGCAACTCGATCTTCTGCCGATCAGCGGCATGCAGAATATCACGCGCCGCGGCGGTTTCGATTTGGCTGACGCGCTGCGCCACATGATTCTGCCCGTCTTTGTCTTGTCGCTGAACTGGATCGCCTTTCTCTCGCGCTTTACGCGGACGCAGATTCTCGAAGTCTTGCAGCAGGATTACGTGCGCACGGCCTTTGCCAAAGGCTTGAACGAAAAAGTTATTTGGGTGCGTCACGCGCTGCGCAATGGCTTGCTGCCGGTGGCGACCTTTCTCGGACCGGCGATCGGCCAGGTGCTGGCCGGCGCGGTGATCATCGAACAAGTCTTCGCCTGGCCCGGCATGGGCAAGCTGATAATCGACGCCGTTTTCGCTCGTGATTATCCCGTAGTCATGGGTTCGGTCGTGATCGCATCGTTGATGTTCATCGTTGGCGTGCTGCTCTCCGATATCATGTACGTCATTCTCGATCCCCGCATTCGGCTGGAGTAGGCGGCTCACCATGGCGAAAGAGTCCAAGATAGCCCGCCTGGAAAGGGCAGAAGCGCAGCGCCGTTCGCGTTCTTTTGGGCGCGACGCGTTCGCCTTCATCCTGCGCGACCGGCTGACCATTTTCGCCATCTCGATTCTCCTCATTTTCACCCTGATTTGTGTCTTGATGCCGCTGATATTTGAGAATGTCTTGAATCTCGATGTCAACTCCACCAGCATCCCTGACCGCTTCAAGCAGCCGGGTCAGGATGGCTTCATCCTGGGCAGCGATCAACTTGGGCGGGATCAATTCCTGCGCTTGATCTACGGCGGGCGCGTGTCGCTGACCATCGCCTACCTCGCCAGCCTCATCACCGTATTCATCGGCATTTCGCTGGGGCTGCTCGCTGGGTATTACGGTCGGCAGGTTGACGATTTGATCTCCTGGGGCATCAACACCCTCAGCGCCATTCCGCCCTTGTTCCTGCTGCTGATCGCTTCCGCCGTCTGGGAGCCATCGACCGAGGTGCTGGTTGTCGTGCTGGCGGCGCTGGGCTGGGTGGGGACGAGTCGCCTAGTGCGCGGCGAGGTGCTTTCCTTGAAGGAGCGCGATTATGTGCTGGCGGCACGGGCGCTGGGCGCCTCGGATTTCCGCATTCTGATCTCGCATATTCTGCCGAACGTCTTCTCGATCGTCATGGTCACCATGACCATCATTGCTGGCAATCTGATCACCATCGAATCAGGCTTGAGTTATCTCGGCGTAGGCATTCAGCCGCCAACGCCCACCTGGGGCAATATGTTGACCGACTCGCGCAGCTATTTCGTAAGCGGCGTGCATCTGGTTTTCACACCGGGCATCTTGATCATGATCACGGTGATCTGCTTTTACCTGGTTGGCGATGGCTTGCGCGACGCCCTGGACCCGCGGCGCTACCAGCAGTAGTGCCCGGCCTGCCCGAAAAGCCTGTTTTCTGTGATAGTCTTGTGGTAGACTGCAGATAGTTCAAATCAGGGGCAAAAGGACAGGGTGAAGTGGGTTGGGATCAAATCGTCGTCATAATTGGAACAATCATAACAGTTGTATCCGGCTTGTTTTTGTGGCTGCGGGCGGATATTAAACGTCTCGAAGACAAGCTAGAAGGCAAGATAGACACAGGCTTTCAGTCCATGGATGATCGACTGCGCCAAGTAGAGAACGAACAGGCGCGGATGGCGGGTTTGCTTGAAGGCTTGGGCCTTGCGGGCAAGCTGTCGAGCAGCGAGTCATAGCTCCAGCAATAAATGCCAAACTTATCGGCAAAATCAAAACACAGAAGGGCGACTCACATAGAGTCGCCCTCATTTTTTCCAACTAAGAGGTAGTGCTTTACCCTTCAATCGTCCACTTGTGGATGTCGGCGGTATAGCCGTAGAATACCCAGAAGGCAGCTGGCTCGAAGTTGCCGACGCGGGCGTTGGCTGTCTGCCAGATATTGGGCACGAAGGACCAGTCGTAAGCCAGGTCTTCGTGGGCGATGCGCTGAATCTCGCGATAGATGGCGCCGCGCTCGTCGGTGCTGCAGCCGGGGACGGTGCGCGCTTGATCGATTAGGGCGTCAATCTCCGGATTCACGTAGGACGACAGGTTGTTGCCGCTGCCCGGGATATCCTGCCGACTGTCGATCAGCGTCATGAAGTTGTTGGGATCGGGCGCGCCGCCAGTGCCACCGCTGTTGCTCATGGAGGTGGCGTCATACATCTGACCCAGATAGATATCGCTGATGTAATTCGCCCATTCCACCTTCTCCAGCGTGACATCAAAGCCGATGTCCTTCAGCTGATCCTGCGCCACCAAAACGTGGGTCTCGAACATCAGCAGAATGTCGCTGTAAGAGATGAGGAACTCGAGACGCTGTCCGTCTTTCTCCCGTACGCCATCGCCATCGGAATCGACCCAGCCGGCGTCTTCCAGCAGTTGTTTCGCGCCTTCAGGGTCGTAAGGGTAGGGCTGCAAGTCATTGTTGTAAGCCCAGCCAATAGCCGGGTTGACGGCGCCGATCAATGGCGTTCCACCTTGTGAACCGCCCATAGTCGCGAGGACGTCCTGCTTGTTATAGCCCATCGCTACCGCTTTGCGCACGGCGGGATCGCTGAAGATCGGATGCGGCACCTGTTCAATCGGGTTGCCATCTTCGTCGTAAGCGGCAGATGGATGCTCCGGATCGACCCAATTCAGCGCGAAGAACTTGACCGACATCTGCGGGAAGATCTCCCATTGCAGGTTGCTGGTATCGGCAATCTGGCTGAAGAGATCGCCGTGCAGGTAGGTGTAATCGACCTCTTCCGCCTGGATCGATTGCAGCGCGACCGCCTGCTCCTTGATGTTGCGGTTGATCAGATAGGGAATGCCAACCTCGCCGCCCCACCAATCAGGATTGGCGTGGTAGCTTTGGTAGGAATCCGGTTCCCAGGCATCGAGGATATAGGGTCCGCCGCTGATGCCGACCGGTTCCGTCGAGACCATGTTGTCGGTGAAGTCGCTGAAATCTTCCGCGAACAGGTGTGAGGGCATGAAGCGAATGCCACCGAGGTCGCTGAATGCCGCGCAGTCCAGACCGTTCAAGACGACTTCATAGGTCTTGTCGTCCACGATGCGCACTTCCTCGACCGCTTGGACTTCGGTCTCCTGAATGGAGGCGACCACATCCGACTTGATCGCGTCAATGACGAACTTGATGTCATGCGATGTGATCGGCATGCCATCCGACCAGTTGGCGTCTTCGCGGATGTTGAAGGTGTAGGTCAAGCCATCTTCGGAAATTTCCCAAGTGGTCAGGCCGGGCACGGGCGCCGATGTGGCGGCGTCGATCTCGTATGGCTTGGGCCAGAGCACGCTGTAGGCCTGGAACGAGGCGCCATCGCTGCCCAGCGCCGGATTGAAGGTGCTGATATTGCCGAAGCCGCGAATGACGATAGTCTCCTCGTCCTGCGCTATCAACCCCCCCCCCAGCACAAGAAGCAGCAGGGCTACATACTTCAAGAATCTCATGGCTATCTCCTTTTTCTGACTATTTGAACAGCTCGATTGAATGGTGTTCAAGACTTGACTATAACACTTTCGCTCGGCGATTACGAAAAGTCAGGCTTTGCGGCATAGATTCTCGTCAATTGATCCTTGCGTGACTAGAACAAAGGTGCTATGATCGCGAACATAGCGAAACAATAGCAAACGCACTAAACTTGGACAGGCGGTTAGATAAAGCGAGACGAGGGCGATGGCGAAGGCAAGACGGGCAGTTAAGGAAACGCAATTCATCGACAGTCAGGATCATCAGGCCAGGCAGAAAGCGCTTGACGCGACCCTGACTGATATCACCAAACGCTACGGCGATGGCACGATCTTCAACCTGGGGGCAGGCAAGCACCTGGAGGTCGAGACAATCCCGACCGGCTCGCTCGGCATCGACATCTCGCTGGGTGTCGGTGGCCTGCCGCGCGGACGCATCACTGAAATTTACGGTCCCGAGAGTTCGGGCAAGACGACGCTCTGCCTGCATGTCGCCGCTGAAGCGCAGAAGGCGGGCGGCATCTGCGCCTTCATCGATATGGAGCACGCCCTCGACCCCGCTTATGCCGAGAAGATCGGCGTTGATATCCAGCAGCTTTACGTCTCGCAGCCGGATACCGGCGAGCAGGCGCTGGAGATCACCGAGCACCTCGTCCGCTCGGGCGCACTCGATGTCATCATCGTTGACAGTGTGGCGGCGCTGGTGCCACGCGCGGAGATCGAAGGCGAAATGGGTGATTCGCATGTCGGCTTGCAGGCGCGCTTGATGAGCCAGGCGCTGCGCAAACTGGCCGGCGCCATCAAGCAATCCAACGTCTGCGTCGTTTTCACCAATCAACTGCGCGAGAAAGTCGGCGTGATGTTCGGCAGTCCTGAGACGACGCCGGGCGGGCGGGCGCTGAAATTCTACGCCAGTGTGCGCATCGATATCCGCCGCATCCAGCAAATCAAGCACAGCGGCGATGTCGTCGGCAACCGGACGCGCGTCAAGATCAAGAAGAATAAGGTCGCCGCGCCCTTCAAGGAATGCGAATTCGACATCATGTTCAATCAGGGCGTCAGCAAGTCGGGCGAGATCATCGACATTGGCACCGAGCTCGGCATCATCGATAAGCGCGGCGCCTTCTATCGCTATGCCGATGAGCTGCTGGGGCAGGGGCGGGAGAACGCCAAGCAGTTCTTGCAGAGCAACGGACGGCTGTCGGATGTGATTGAGGACCAGATTCGGAGCACCTTTGGCTTGCCGTCGCTGGCGCAGGTGGCTGAGGGTGGGGGGTAGGGCTTCATCTACGCTCCCCCCTGTTGAGCCGCCCAGGCCTCCTCGCTCACCAGCTCGCCATTCTCCACGCAGCTTTCCTTGAAGCGCTTGTTCTTGTCGAAGTAAAGCTCAATCTCTGCTTGGAAGGGACAGCGCGCCGCGCTCGCCACCTTGCGGCACCAATAACCCTTGCCGTCATCGGTCTGCGACAGGTCGTTCAGCGGATCCACGCGCACCCGCAGGATCTCCTTACACATCTTGGGCTGCACATAAAAATAAATGCCGCGGTCTTCGTTGCGTCCGCCGCCGAACAGGTTCTTGAGAAAGTTCATGGTCGATTCCCGCTTATGACTACACCGTCGCACTGTGACAGATCTTCGCTTTCGATGAAGACAGCGACGCATTCGCTTAGATACGCGCCCACTTTCTGGTGCCCAGCCGTGCTCCAATGTCCGTCAGGCGGCATCGCGTAATCGGCTGTGGCATCAAGCAAATGAGCAGGATCCATATAGGCTATGTCTAGCTCTGCCAGAAGCTGTTTGGTCTTTAGGAATAGGGTGCTGGGTTCATTTAGATCGTCATGGTAAGGGACTAGGATTACGAGCAACGCGCTATTGTGAACGCGCGTTAAGTCTCGAAGATCCGCCAGATATTGCCTGGTCACCTTGATCTTCGTGGCTTTCAGTGAGCCCAGAAGCGGTCCAACTGCGTCACGCAAGTGTAGCGCTAATGTGCCGAGGTTCGTTATGCCAAGCGCGTATTCAATGCTGTTGCGCGGCGGCCCGTGGACGTTCGCATAATAACGCAGCACATCTTGCGGGTCATAGGCAAAAGCGTTTCCCCAGATATCGTAGTAATGTGTTCGCAAAAGCGGAAAATAATTTAATGACGGGCTAAAGACGCGAATCCTGCTGTCCACCGGAAAAAGGTTATCGTTATAGTCATTCGTGACAAAGCCGAGAATCGTGAGCTGTGGACGCAGCTGCGGCGCGAACCATTTGAATGTTTCGACCGCCTGATTTGTGCCGGCGCCAACAATGCCAGTGTTCCAGATTTCAATCTCAGGAAACCGCGACTCCAAGTATTCGACATAAGACTTGCCTATTTCAGCCGTTCTCCCGAATGTAAATGAATCTCCCAATACCAATACGCGCAGCTCATCGTCGTATTCAGCTGGCGTGATAAAGTCTTGGGAATCACCGTATCCTTGGCGATTTATAATGCAATCGCGTCCCGTCAAATGCCCTTCCGCGCAGCGAATCTGGACCTCCTCATAAACATGGCGACAGCCGGGCTCATCACAGATGAGCCAGCGCTCCACTGTCGGCAGGGTTTCGGGCGGCGACTGCGGGAAATAAGTCGTCATGCCGAAGGCGCCCAACACAATCTCTAATATGACCAGTGTCAGCAGAGTCACAATTATGCCGGCCGCGATTGACCTACCCCATGAGCGGATCAGCTTACGCTGTATTTCCGGACGCTTGAATTGCCATGCGATAAGCGCTATCGCCAGTCCGGCCGCCATGATTAACAACTGAACATAACTTATTCCGGGGCTTGCATTTGGGAGAATATAGTCGACGGCAAATGCAAAAGGCACTAGGAGAAGTCCCCCGACCACACAAATATTGGTGGCAATTTGTGCGCAGCCTGCTAACGGGTCCCGCCTCATTTGTATCGCCTTTCCTTACGCGCCCAAATTGCAGCTTCTACGAGTTTATCATTTTACCAAAAAGGGTAGCGGCGCGGAATAATGTCACTCCGAGGGAGTGTCTAATTTCGAGGAGGTGCAGTTAAAGATGGCGCTAGCGCAAACCTGTTAGAGAACTCCCTTCTCCAATGCT
>JAAXID010000260.1 GCA_012270545.1 Anaerolineae bacterium
GGCAAATCGATCGAGTACATCCTCTAGCGCAGCGTAATCGGCGTGTACGTCGGATATGATTCCAATCTGCATCCACACTAGACCTTAACCGTTCACTACATTAAACATTATACGTCAGGTTCAGCCCGATGTAGAGGCGGGATATGCCGAGGGTGTTTCACGCAGCGCGAAAGCGTGGCGGGCGCCGGGCTGGCTCAGAGGAAGTTGGATGATCTGCACTGCGGACATTTCGCGTCCGTCACTTTGACCACGGCTTTGCAATCATCACAGATCGTAATGCTGCCCTTATGCAAAGAAAAATCGAGGGATACCCGCTCATCAAAAACGAAGCACTCCCCCTCCCACAGCGATTCATCCGGTTTGACCTTTTCCAGATAATGCAGGATGCCGCCGCGCAAATGGTAGACCGCTTCAAAGCCGCGGTCGAGCAGGAAGGCGGTCGCTTTCTCGCAGCGGATGCCGCCGGTGCAAAACATGGCGATGCGCTTATGTTCAGCCGGGTCGAGGTTCTGCGCCATATAGCGCGGCAATTCATGGAATGACTTGGTATCGGGATTCAATGACCCGCGGAAGGTGCCCATCTGCACTTCGTAGTCATTGCGGGCATCAAGCACGAGCACATCGTCCTGCGTAATCAGGCGATTCCAGTCTTCGGGCTCGACATAGGCGCCGACTCGCGCTCTGGGATCGACGCCCGACACTTTCAGCGCGACGATTTCCCGCTTTAAGCGCAGCTTCAGCCGCCCGAAGGGGATCACATCATGAAAGGACTCTTTGACCAACAAATCAGCCAGACGCGGATCCGCGCGCAGATATGAAAGCACCGCTTCCACGGCGGGACGCTCGCCGGCGATCGTCGCGTTAATCCCCTCATCAGCGAGCAGGATCGTGCCGCGGACGCCGGCCGCGCGGCAAACCTCGAGCAAAGGCTGGCGCAGGTCCCGATAATCGGGCAGCGGCACAAACTTGTAGAAGGCGGCGATGAGGATCAGCTTTTTCATGGGCAAGGCATCCTCTATCATGCCCCATTATTGTAGGCGGGCGCCGCAACAATGTGCAGGCGAAATCAGGCGCTTGATCGGTGAAAGCCATAGTGCCTAGGTTTCGCGCAGGCAAGACTCGAGACCGGGTATGCTATACTCAGAGGCATGAGGATTGGATTGAACGCGCATCTGCTTTCGGGGCGAGCCGGTTATCGCTCGGCCGGGATTCATGGCTATATCAGCAATCTGCTGCGCGATTTGCCCACGCAGGCGCCGTCCGATTGGCAGTTTGAAGCGCTGGTAGGCGCCGCGAACAGCGCGGTCTTTCCCGGCGTTATCATGGCGCGCGCTGGTCTCGATACCGAGCCGCCCTGGCGCCGCGTCTTATGGGAGCAAGCTTTGCAGCCCTGGCAGCTGCGGCGCTATGACCTCTATCACGCGCTGGCCTTTGTCGCGCCGATCGTCTTGACCGCGCCGATGGTCGTGACCGTCTACGATTTGAGTTTTCTGCATTTTCCCGCGCGACTGAGCGCTGCCCGCCGGCTATACCTGCGCGCGATGACCGCATTGACCTGCGCGCGAGCGAGACGCGTGCTGGCGATCAGCCAGAGCACGGCGAATGATTTGACGGCGCATATGGCTGTGCCGGCGGACAAGATTGATGTCACGCCCCTGGGCTACGATAAAGCCGCCTTTCGCCCCCTCCTGGAGAGAGACATAGCGCATTTTCGGCGCAAGCACAATCTGCCGGAACGCTTCTGGCTGTATGTCGGCACCTTGGAGCCGCGCAAGAATCTTCCACTGCTGCTGAAAGCTTACGCGCGGCTGCCAGAGAAGGAGCGGCTCCCATTTATCCTGGGCGGCGGCATCGGCTGGATGGCGCAGGATGTTTTCGCCGCCATCGAGCATTTGGCGCTGAGCGGCAGCGTCAAGCATGTGGGATTCATCCCTACCGCCGACCTGCCCTTTTGGTACAATTGCGCGGAAGCCTTCCTGTATCCGTCCGTCTTTGAAGGTTTTGGGCTGCCAGTATTGGAAGCGATGGCCTGCGGCACGCCGGTCGTCACGACAAATGTCTCATCGCTGCCGGAAGTGGCGGGAGGGGCGGCGAAATGCCTGCCACCCAGCGATATCGAGCGTTGGACGGGGACGCTAAGCGACCTCCAGCGGAACGGCGAATGGCGCGAAGCGGCGCGGACGAAGGGCTTGGAACGGGCGGAGTATTTCAGTTGGGCGCGCACGGCCGAATTGACCCTCAACAGTTACAGCAAGGCGGCCGCGGCCCGCGATCTCCCGCTCGGTGAAAGCGAAAAGGTTACACACGTTGAGAGCAAATAGACCTCGCTTGAAGCGCGTTGACGGGTCCGTTCAAGCGAGCCAGTGCAACGAAAAGCGATGAATACACATTTGACGCTTTCAGAACGCCCGACGCTGGAACCGCGCTGGCTGTTGCCGTTCATTGACGGGGCGCTCGCCTTTCTGTTATTTGGCGCCGCCTACATTTTGCGTTACGACTTGCAGATCATCCGGCCCGTCTACGATCCGCTGGAGCGGGGCTTCGGACCTTACATCCCCTTCGCCGCGGTCTACGCCATTCTCATCTGGCTCAACTTCCAGCGCAATGATTTGTATCGCAATATCGCGGGCCGCGCCTGGTTGGAAGAAGTGTATCTGATCGCCAGCAGCGTGGCCGTCTCGATTGTCATTGTGCTGGCGATGTTCTTCATCCTGCAGCCTTTGGCGACCAGTCGTCTGATGCTGATCTATGTCGCGGCGCTGACGCTGATCGCAAGTGCCCTTTCGCGGCTGATCAGGCGCTGGATCCTGGCCTATCTGCGCCATCATGGCTTGGGGATTCGCCGCGTGCTGATTGTCGGCATGGGCGAAGTCGGGCGCTCGCTGCTGGGCATCATGCTGACGCGGCCCGAATTTGGTTATCAGCCGGTTGGCTTCCTGGATGACGACCAAGAGAAAACGGCCGCCGGCATGGGGCGCGTCGAGGCTTTGGGCGGCACCAGCGAATTGGTCGCGGTCATAAGCCGACATTTGATCGACACGGTGGTCATCACTTTCCGCTGGAAGCATTATGACCTGATCCAGGAGCTCACCGAGGTCTGCCGAGAGAGCGGCACCGACCTGCGGATCGTGCCGGAAATCATGCAGCTGAACATTCGTCAGGTGCAGGTGGAGAACCTCGATGGCATTCCGCTGCTGGGCATTGGGGCGCATCGCTCGATGAGCAGAGCCAATCAATTGCTGAAGCGGGGCCTGGATGTCATGCTGGTCCTGCTCGGCACCCCCGTCTGGGTGCCGAGCAGTCTCTTGGTCATGCTGGCGCTGGCGCTGGAAGGTGAAGGACCGGCACTGTTTCGGCAGATTCGCGTGGGCAAGGACGGCCGCCTGTTCGAGATGTTGAAGTTCCGCAGTATGGTTGAGAACGCCGAGGAACTTCAGGACGAGATGCTGCGCGAATCGGGTGAAGATCCGCGTCATCCCAAATTCATCGATGACCCGCGCGTCACCCGGGTCGGCAAGTTTCTGCGCCGCACCAGTCTCGATGAACTGCCGAACCTGATCAATGTCATTCGGGGCGAGATGAGCCTGGTCGGTCCACGGCCGCCGACGCCCAGCGAAGTCGAACTTTATGAGGCACGACACACGCGGCGCCTGCAGATCACGCCGGGCATGACTGGTTGGTGGCAGGTGCGCGGGCGCAGCAATGTGCCTTTCGATGAGATGTTCGAGATGGATATGTATTACATCGAGAATTGGTCAATCGTAATGGATATCGAAATCTTGATGCTCACCATTCCGCGGGTCTTCCTGCGAAGCGGCGCGCTCTGACTCCCGCCGCAGCTGTGGCAAGACAATCTCAGCCAAGCTGGCGATGCCCTGCGAGACCATCGGCAGAAAAAACAGCGGACGCACAAGCTTGAACAGCTCGTGCACCAACTTCAGAAGCTTCTGCGTCGAAGCCCTATCGGGCGATCGATCGTAGAGCCAGAACAGGACGATCAGCATATGAACGGTGTAGAGCGCGATGCCCAACTCCAGCGCTTTCGGCTCGCGCAAGGCATCGTCCGAGCCCAGCACGAGTCGATGATACACCCGCGCGAGACGCTCCGGCCTGTCCCCGCGAAACAAGTCGAACTCGGCGTCTTCCGCCAGCGCGGCTGCAAACAAGGCACCCATAGCGGCGCGCTCTTGCGACATTTGCGAAAGCGCATGCTGCAAAGCCTGATGATAGCGGTCGGCCAACTGTCCGGAAGCCAGCTCGTCGATAGTCGCCTCAAGCGAATCGATGAACTGATCATACAGCGCCAGACTGCTGGTCATGTCGCGATTTGGCGGTTCCCTTGATTTGGCGCTCATGGTGCGCTCTTTCAGATGGTGATCCAGAGCAACTTACAGTTTTCCGCGCCGCGCGTCAAGCGGTGGCGGATGTAAAGCATGATTCCAACGTTGAGACTTATTACGACAATATACGATATTTTACGATAGTATGTGCAAATCACGTCCGTCCTTCAACCCAGGCTGCCGCGCACTTGAATTGCCAGTCGCGGCGGCTTTAGGCATAATGCATTCAACAGACCTCGCACTTTTGCGCGACTGTCACATTATTTGGTGGGAGTGATGACCGCAACTTCCAGGTTCACACAGGCATTGCTCTGCATCCTTCTGTTGAGCTTGAGCGCCTGTGAATCGGCATTGCTGCAAGAAAGCGTTACGGCGGCTACCCCCTCCCCCGCTCCACAGATTGAGACGACTGCGGGCGAGCCGGCTGATATCCTGGCGGCATTCATCGACGCTTGGGCGAGCGAAGAGTACGAGGCAATGTATCGTTTGATCGCCGCGCGCAGCCGTGAATTGTATCCACTGCAGCGCTTCATCAACCAGTATACGGAGGCGCACAGTGTCATCCGCTTCGCCGGCGTCAGCCATAAGCTGAAGATGGTAGCTCATCAAGGCACAACCGCCATCATCCATTATGATGTCTTGATCAGTTCGCCGACCTTTGGCGAGATCGCCGATGACAATCGCGTGATGCGCCTGGTTCAGGAAGGCGGTTGGAAGATCGCCTGGTCGTCCATGGATATCTTCGACGGCATGTCCAGCCGGGCGCGCCTGACGGAGCGGGCCGATTTCCCGCCGCGCGCCGATATCTACGACCGCAATGGGGCACTGCTGGCGGAAGAAGAGGGCCAGGTCTACAGCTTATACGTAATCAAACAGGACATGCGCGATGTTGAGGATTGCCTAGCGACACTGGCGGAAGCGACGCTGCAGCAAATCAGCACCTTGCGCGGCATCTTCGCCAATTATCTGGCCGAGACGCGCTTTCATGTGGCGGAGATGGACCCAGAGCGATACGCGACGTATCGCGAGGCGCTGACAAGAGATTGCGCCATCGCGCGGACGGAGGGAGCCTTCAGCAAGGTCTTGAGCTATGATTCGCGCAGTTATTACGGCCATGGCATCGCCACCCATGTCGTCGGCTATATCGGCGCCGTGCCCGCTGACGAGCTGGAACGCTGGGAAGCGCGCGGTCGCTCGGCCGGTGACCTGGTAGGCAGAGCGGGCATAGAAGAAGCATACGAAGATACATTAGCCGGCCGGCCGCAGCGCTATCTGCGCATCGTCGGGGACGGCAACACGGTCATTCGCGAATTGGCCGGGGCCTTGGGGGCGGCGCCGAGCGCGGTCACGCTGACCATCGATCGCGACTTGCAGGAGATCACGGCGCAAGCGATGGCCGACGCGGTAAGTTATGCCGTGCCCAATTGGGGCGGCATCACCGCGGGCGGCGCTATCGTCGCCCTGGATATCAACACGGGGGAAATCCTGGCGCTGGCCAGCTACCCCAGCTTCGACCCCCACATCTTCAATCCGACGACGCTATACAACATCGGCAACGCTGTGCTGCGGCTGGATCGCGATATCCGCAATCCCTTCGTCAACAAAGCGCTGGCCGAGCAGTATACGCCCGGTTCCGTTTACAAGATTGTGACGGCGCTGGCGGCCGCCTCGGAGCGAATATGGGAACCCGAGGCGATCTTTGACTGCGGCTATATCTGGCGCGGCGGCGATTATGGCGATTCCGAAGAGAGCCGCACCGATTGGCGCCTGCTGGAAGACCGCGACCCGACCGGACCGGTGACGATGCCCCAGGCGCTGGCGGCGTCCTGCAACCCCTTCTTCTATGAGATGGGCGCGCTGATGTACCGCGAAGATCCGCTGATGCAGGTGCGTTACGCCGAATTGCTCGGTTTCGGAACGCCCGGCGGACTGACGGGGCTGGCCATTGAAGCTGCGGGCACGGTAGCGCCGCCGCGCGAGCCAGCCGCCGCGATCAACAACGCCATCGGACAGGGCGAAGTGACCGTGACGGTCCTGCAGATGGCGCAGCTGACAGCGCTGATCGCCAATGGCGGGCAGCTCTATCAGCCCTACATCGTCAGTCATATCGGTCAAAAGGGCGAAGCGGACTATAGGCTGGTGAATGAGCCGACCTTGAAAGCACGGCTGCCGCTGGACGCCGAGGCGCTGGGGGTTGTGCGTGATGGCATGTGCATGGTGACCACAGTACGTGACCTTGGCACCGCCGAGTTTGTCTTCCGCAGCGCGCCCTACCAGCTCTGCGGCAAGACCGGCACGGCGGAAACAGCGGGCAATCCTCACGCCTGGTTCGTCGCCTATTATCCGCGAGAAAACCCGGAGATCGCCTTCGCCGGGGTGATGGCGCAATCGCGCGAAGGCTCGGAAGTGGTCGCGCCGATGATCCGCCGCATCATCGATGTCTATTATCGCTACCCCATCGAGCCCTTCCCTGATTGGTGGGAGGAGCCCTACATCCCAGTCAAATCTCAGCAGCAGGCGCTGGCGGAGCATCTGTCAGCGGAGAATTAGCCGCTGCAGCCACCGGCGCGGTTGCGAACGGGCGCCCAGGGCGGCAGGTCGTAATTGATCTCGCCGGGCGGAGAACCAAGGAGATAGACCCAAGTGTAGCCGCCCCAGGAGATCCAGTCGTGGTCGCTGTAGCCAAGATCAATCCAATAAGGTGTGCTGCGGGCACCGGCGCCAGTATCGCGCACGACGCCAAGGCCATAATCTGGCACGTAAACCTGCGTATAGTAGGGGATGATGTGCGGCTTGGCTGCGATTATGCCTTTGGCGAGGGTCGCACCGGTTGAGGTTTGCAAGCCGCCGTTGGATTCCGGGTTGTAACTGGTGGCGTAGACGCAGAGCCGCCGCCAATAATGACGCGGACCAGCGGGCGTATCGACAATCTGCTGCGCTATCCGCGAGCCGTAAGCGACAATCTTGTCAATCGGCGCTTCCACGACGACCGTTTCGATCAACTCGCGCTCCACTTCAATGCCATTTTCGTAGCGGAGACGATAGCGGCTTTCTTGCGTTCCGGCGCGCCCTTCTTGCAAGACGGCCACATCGTCCAGATTCAAGCCATCGTCCAGTTGCGTCACAACCGCGAAGTCGATCGCCGCGCTCTCCGTCACGATGTTTTCGGTGACGCGCACGATTTCGATCGCCATGTCCGCGCTGACGGCCGTTTCCGCCGGCGGCAGAACATAATCCAGGCCGAAGAGCGGCGCGTTCAGCTCGACCAGAGCCTCTCCCACACGCGCCGCGTTGCTGCGGGCGTCGATGGTTACGCCATCGACAAGCAGCTTGATCGGCAGCGCGCGCTTGATGTGGACGGTCATTTCGGCGGATGGCGCCGTTTCCAGCGATGGGGTGACCTGGTCGGTCAGATAGAGCCTGATGCCGGCGTCATAGAGGGCGTCGCCGATGCTGTCGGCATTGGTAAGCAGGGTCGACTGGACGCCATTATCGATAACGGTCAGGCGGACGGCGCGGCGGATTCTGATATGCTGCGCGGGCACAGTCCAATTGGGCAAGGCGTCGACATTGGCGAGCGCGCCATTGACCCAGACCTTGTCCGCCGCATCCACCGAGATGCCTGCGCTCACCAGGATGTCCCAGGGATTCTGTAGCGGCGTCTGGAATTGGCCTTCGTCGCCATTCGTTATGATGGTTACGTCACGGGCGGGGAAAATACGGATCACCATGTCGTCAACGAGCGGATCACCCGCTGAATGCGACAGGCTGGCCTTTACCGGCAATTCCAGCTTCAATTGGCTGAGCAATTCGCCGACCGTGTCGAGTCTCGTCTTCACCGTCTGGATGGCGCCGTCATGATCAATGCTGACCTGGATGCCGCCGACCTCAGTGTCGTTCCATTGCGGTATAGCACGCAGGAAGAGGACCAGCGTAAAGGCGAGTGTACAGGCGGTGGTTAGGATGATCGCTAGCAGCAGTTGGCGACCGCGCCCCGCCGTTTTGCGGCGCTGCCTTTCCGATACGCGCGACCGACCTTCGTGTCCGCGGGCAGTCACTGGCTGAGTGTCGTCGCTGCCATGCATGACGCCGAGTTTACCCACAAGCCCCTGTTATGAACAGGAAAAAGGGCTGGCTGCGTTCCTCTACCGAAACAAAAATGTGACGCCAATTACGAAAGGGCGACTTGAATTCGATATCGGCTTCAGCTATAATGAGACGAAGTATCAATAAGTCTGCGGAGGAATTCGCTTCATGAGTTGGAAACTCGCCTTGTTTTTAGTTCTTGTAGTCGGAATGCTGCTGCCCGGCAGCGCATTATTTGCCAATGACGATCAGCTTCACATCGTGGCGACGCACGGCATTCTGGCTGATGTCGCGCGCAATGTAGCGGGCGACCAGGCCGAGGTTAGCTCGCTCGTTCCAGTGGGCGCCGATCAGCATGGATTCATCCCAAGTCCGAGCGACCTGACGACCGTGGCGGAAGCTGACGCGGTATTTATCAATGGCGCCGGCTGGGAAGAGAGTTTGCTGGAAGCGGTGGAGAGCGCGGGTGAAGGCGGCAATATCGTCAATGCCTCAGCGTGTGTGCAAATCCGCCCCGTTGGCGCTGGCATGGATCATGACGACCATGACGATGAGCATGGCGACGAGCACGCTGATGAGCACGATGACGATGAGCACGCTGATGATGAAGACCACGCTCATGA
>JAAXID010000087.1 GCA_012270545.1 Anaerolineae bacterium
GCGAGTTTCCAACTCATGAAGCGAATTCCTCCGCAGACTTATTGATACTTCGTCTCATTATAGCTGAAGTCGATATCGAATTCAAGTCGCTCTCTCGCAATTAGGCGGCATCTGTTCGCTTCGGTAAGAAACGGAGCCATGCCTTTTTTTCCTGTTCATATATGGGGCTACTGGGTAAACTCGGGGTCATGCAAAGCGCCGACGACACTCAGCCGCTGACCGCTGGCGGGCAGCAGAGCCAGCCGCCTGCCTATGGAAGGCAGCCCCCAAAAATGGCAGGGTGCGGACGTCGGCTGCTGCTCACGATCATCCTGACCACCTCCTGTACGCTTGCTTTTACGCTGATCCTCTTCCTGCGTGCGATACCTCGTTGGAGCGAAGCGGAAGTCGGCGGCATCCAGGTGAGCATAGACTATGACGGCGCCACCCAGACGGTGAAGACGAGACTCGGTACAGTCGGCGAATTGCTCAGCCAGCTGGGGCTGGACCTCCCGGCAAACGCCGCCCTGTCGCATTCGGCGAGTGATCCGCTCGTTGACGACATGGTGATCCGTATTTCCCTCGCCCGTGACGTAACCATCATAACGAATGGCGACGAAGGCCAATTCCAGACGCCGCTACAGAATCCCTGGGACATCCTGGTGAGCGCAGGCATCTCGGTGGATGCGACGGACAAGGTCTGGGTCAATGGCGCGCTCGCCAATGTCGATGCCTTGCCCAATTGGACCGTGCCGGCGCAGCATATCAGAATCCGCCGCGCCGTCCGGCTGACCGTCGTCGATGATGGCCTCCAGTCGACCCTGCTTACCAATGCCGACAGCATCGGCGACGCCCTCTATGACGCCGGCATCCGGCTCTATCTGACCGACCAGGTGAGGCCATCGCTAGAAACGGCGCCATCCGCCGACATGACCGTCCACATCAAGCGCGCGCTGCCGATCAAGCTGCTCGTTGATGGTGTGATCATCGACGCTCGCAGTAACGCGGCGCGCGTGGGTGAGGCTCTGGTGGAGCTGAACGCGCCGCTCTTCGGCCTGGATTATGTCCGGCCGCCCGCCGAAACCGCCGTCAGCGCCGACATGACGATCGAGATTGTGCGCGTCACCGAGGACATCGTGACGGAAAGCGAGGCGATCGACTTTGCGGTTGCGACGCAGCTGGATGATGGATTGAATCTTGATGATGTCGCCGTCTTGCAGGAAGGGCGGGTCGGAAGGCAAGAAACCCGCTATCGCCTCCGCTACGAAAACGGCGTCGAGGTAGAGCGTGAGCTAGTCGAGACTCAGGTCATCGAAGCGCCGATTGACAAGATTGTCGCCTACGGCTCGCGAATAGCGCAGCAGATCGTTGATACGCCCGCTGGTCCGCGCCATTATTGGCGGCGGCTCTGCGTCTACGCCACCAGCTACAACCCCAAATCCAATGGCGGCTTGCAAACCTCAACCGGCGCGACCCTCGCCAAAGGCATAGTGGCGGCCAAGCCGCACATCATTCCCTACTATACAGAAGTCTATGTGCCCCAATATGGCCTCGGCGTCGTGCGCGATACCGGCGCCGGCCCCCGCAGCACAGCTTATTGGATCGACCTCGGCTACAGCGACCACGACTGGATCACTTGGGGCGGCTACACCTGGGTCTATCTCCTGGGTCCCCCGCCCGGCGAGATCAATTACGACCTGCCGCCCTGGGCGCCCGTTCGTAACCGCGCCGGTGGCTGCAGCGGCTAATTCTCCTCGGCCAGATACTCCGCCAGCGCCTGCTGCTGAGACTTAACCGGGATGTATGGTTCCCCCCACCAGTCGGGGAAGGGCGCGATAGGATGACCGTAGTGAACATCCAGAATGCGGCGGATGATCGGCGCCACCACTTCCGAGCCCTCGCGTGATTGCGCCATCACCCCGGCAAAGGCGATCTCCGGCCCCTCCCGCGGATAATAGGCGACGAACCAGGCATGCGGATTGCCCGCCGTTTCCGCTGTGCCGGTCTTGCCGCAGAGCTGGTAGGGCGCGCTGCGAAAGACAAACTCAGCCGTGCCCAGGTCGCGTACTGTCGTTACCATGCACATGCCATCGCGCAGAACCTGCAACGCCTCGGCGTCCAACGGCAGCTGCGCTTTCAGGGTCGGTTCATTCACTACTGCATAGTCCGCTTCACCCTCGATTCCGACATGACTGACGATATAGGGCTGATAAAATTCCCCGCCATTTGCGATCAGCGCCGTCAGCTGCGCCATCTGCAGGACCGTCACGGTCACTTCGCCTTGGCCGATGGCATTGTTGATGGCGGCCGCTGGCTCGCGCGGCGGCGCCACCGTGCCCGCTGCTTCGATGCCCAGCCCGGTCAGACCGCTGGGCGCTCCGAAGCCTAGCAGCTCGGCGTAGCGCACCTGCATCAGCGGATCCTCGCGGTACATCAGCGCGCCCATCTCATAGAAGAAGGGGTTGCAGGAGGCCGCCAGCGCCTGGGGCATCGTCACTGGTCCGGTCGGTTCACGGTCTTCCAGCAGGCGCCAATCGGTGCGGCTCGGCTCGGAATCGCCATAATCGCCCCCGCGCCAGATATAGCCGCACTCGAATATCGCTTCCGGATCCCATATTCGCTCCGAGGCGGCCGCCAGCGCCGTCACAATCTTGTAAACGGAACCGGGCGTATACTGCTCGGCCAGCGCTTTATTGACGAAGGGATTGCGGATATCGCGATCCAGCCGCAGCACGGCGTTGCCGATGTTATATGAAGTCTCTGGATTAAAGATATGCGGATCGAAGCTGGGGTAACTCGCCAGCGCCAAAACCTCTCCCGTGTTTATATCCAGGGCGGCGATGGCGCCACCCGCCGTGATCCCGCCCCAATTGGGCACGGCGTAACTGACCGCGTCAGCCATCGCCTGCGCCGTGGTCTCCTGCAAGTCGCGATCGATGGTCAGCGTGACCGAGCTTGGCGCCGATCCTAAGGCGCCGGCCAATTCGCGAATGACCGTGTTGCCGCCCTCGACAATGCGAAGATAGCGTTGTGGTCTGCCCGCCAGCGCATCTTCGTAGGCTTCTTCAATGCCCGCTCTGCCTACCAGATCACCTGCTGAGCGACCACGCGCTTCCCAACGCTCCAGCTCATCTCTCGGCACCGCGCCAATATAGCCCACGACATGGGTGGCGATGCCGTGGCCGTAATAACTGCGCGATTCATAGCTCAAGACCTTGCTGAAAGGTCCTTCCGTCCGTGTGATGGCGCAATCTGCCGCCAGCGCCTCGCGATACGTCGCGTATCGCTCCGGGTCCATCTCGGCCACATGAAAGCGCGTTTCGGCCAGATAATTGGCGAAGATGCCGCGCAGCGTACTGATCTGCTGCAGCGTCGCTTCCGCCAGCGTCTTCAGGCAATCGTCAACATCGCGCATGTCCTGTTTGATCACGTATATGCTGTAGACCTGGCCCCCTTCTTCCGCCAGCAGTTTGCCATTGCGGTCATAGATATTGGCGCGCGACGGAAAATCCGCGCCTTCGATCAGGCGCGCTCGGCTGGACATGCCGTCGAAAATATCCATGGGCGACCAGGCGATCTTCCAACCGCCTTCCTGAATCAAGCGCATCACACGATTGTCATCAGCGATCTCGCCAAAGGTCGGCGAATTAATCCGGACATCGTAGTGGATGATGGCGGTCGTACCCTGATAGGCTACTGCCTTGAGCGTATGGCTGACGCCGGCGAAGCGGATAACGCTGTGCGCCGCCGTATACTGGTTGATGAAGCGCTGCAG
>JAAXID010000112.1 GCA_012270545.1 Anaerolineae bacterium
GCGCCATCTTTACTTCACCTCCTCGAAATTAGACACTCCCGGCATCACAGATTATTGATAGCGAACTTTTCACCGTGTATAATAACGTCAAAGCATTGCGAATGACAATCAGAATTGGCGGAGGCGATGGCGACTCAAGTCAGAACAGAAGGCGAACGCATTGCACACTTAGAGGGACAAATCGCGCATTTGGCGACCAAGGCGGATATCGGTGTGCTGGACGCGAAAATCGAAGCCGTGAGAGCGGAACTGAGCACGATGAAATGGATCTTGGGCATCGCCATTCCGGCCGCCATCGCCATTACGGGGATTGTCGTCGGGATTGTGGTGCAGGTGTTGAATCAGGGAGCGGGCTAGTGTGACAAGCCCACCCTATGTGTGGATGGGCTTATCACGTTGTGGTCAAATCACTCGCTTAACTAATCACCGCAATCGACCAAGAGACCATACAAAGTGTTATGCTCGACATCAAATGCCAGCGTAACCGGGTCAGCGCCGATAAATGGCTCGTATCGCAGTTCATAGCGCCCTTTTGGAAACACTTCGTCATCCCAAATGTGAAAATCAAAACTATCATCGCTCAATTCGGACGAGAATTCCCCTTCTCTAAACCACCTTTCACCGGGTTTTTTCATTTCAAAAAGCACTGAAGATCTATTCCTACCCCGTGCTATACCCCGTACCACAGGTAATGATAACCGCTGTGCCATCCCAATAACTACAAGGCAACCATACTTATCCGTCAGGATGTCTTCTTCATCCCACTTGTCGCTAGTAATCGGTACCATCTCGATGACATTGCCCGGTAGCGGATCGCACTCTTCAAGAACGCCGTGCATGTCCAAGATATACTGATACAATGCCGCAACGGTGCTCGGCTGAGCGAAATTCGCACCCAGTTCCGTCACGCAGCTGTCCTGTGCGAGGACCGCTGTTCCGCCGGCCAGCACAAGTGATAGCGTGACAACTACCATAATGAAACATTTCTTGAACATTGCAGTTCTCCCTTAGAACATAGGATTTAGCGATACGCGGCACTATAACAGAACATATATTCTGTTACAAGTGGCAATTTGGTGAATGGCTATCTTCCTCACTTGACAGGCTCAGCCAGGGCAATATCCCCGTCGCTCTGTTCCTCGCTTGTGGCATTGACTCCCGACTGCCTGGAGGAAAGCAATAGTCCGCGCTGCCCCGAATTGAAGCTCGGACTAGAATGCGCTAGAGGCTCGCACTTTGCTGTCAGAAGAGGAAAGTTATCAGTCGCAATAGATCTCGAGAGAATATACTGTGTTGTGCTCGACATCAAATGCCAGCGTAACCGGATCGGCGCCTATGAATGGTTTGTATCGCAGCACATAGCGCCCTTTTGGAAACACTTCGTCATCCCATATGTGAACATCCTTGTCCCCATATCTCATTTCGGACGCGACCTCCCCTTCCCTAAACCGACTTTCACCGGGTTTCTTCATTTCAAAAAGCATGGAATCCCTAATACTCCCATGTGCAGCAGCCGATACTGCGGATATTGACGAGCGACCCATCATCGCGATAACGGACCTGCAACCGTATTCATCCGTCAGGATGTCTTCTTCATTAAATATTTCCGCGGGAACCGGCTTCACTTCAATGACATTGTCGGGCAGCGGATCGCACTCGTCAAGAACGCCGCGCAAGTCATCGATATACTGCCGCAATTCCTCAACGGTGTTGGGAAGGACAATATTTGCCACAAAATCCGTCACGCAGCTATCCTGTGCAAGGACCGCTGCAGCGCCGACCAGCACCAGCGATAGCGTGACAACTACCATAATGAAGCATTTCTTGAACATTGCAGTTCTCCCTTAGAACATAAGATTTAGCGATACATGGCAATATAACAGAACATATATTCTGTTACAAGTATCAATTTGGTGAATGGCTATTTTCCGTATTTGTCTGGCTCAGCCAGGGCAATATCCCCGTCGCTCTGTTCCTCCCTTGTGACATTTGCTCTCGCCTGCCATTCTCGTCTCCTTGCGCTACAATACGCCCAATCAACACCCATCCACACAAGGAGAATCCCATGCCCAGCACCAACGGAACCCGCGCCGCCCTCAACCAGCGCAGCCGGGCACTTGTCCACGGCGCCGAACGCGCCGGCGCCCGCGCCATGCTCAAGGCGGTCGGCTACAGCGATGAGGACCTGGCAAAACCCCTCATCGGCGTCGCCAACACCTGGACCGAGATCGGACCCTGCAACTTTCACCTGCGCAAGCTGGCGCACGATGTCAAGCGCGGCATCCGCGCGGCCGGCGGCACGCCCTTCGAGTTCAACACGGTCAGCATCTCGGACGGCATCACCATGGGCACCGAGGGCATGAAAGGCTCGCTCATCAGCCGCGAAGTGATTGCCGATAGCATCGAGCTGGTGGCGATGTCGAATATGCTCGATGGCGTGGTCGCCCTATCGGCCTGCGACAAGACGATCCCGGGCACGATCATGGCGCTGATCCGCCTCGACCTGCCCTCGCTGATGCTCTATGGCGGCACGATTTATCCCGGGGTTCTCAATGGCCGCGATATCGATCTGGTCAGTGTCTTCGAGGCGCTGGGGCAATTCCAGGCGGGGCAAATCAGCTATGACGAGTTGATGGATGTGGAGAATGTCGCCTGCCCCGGTCCGGGCGCTTGCGGCGGCCAATTCACCGCCAACACGATGGCGATGATCAGCGAAATCATCGGCATCTGTCCGATGGGCATGGGCGATGTGCCGGCCGAAGATCCGGAGAAGGAGACGGTCGCCTACCAGGCCGGCGAGATGATGCTCGATATCCTCGAGCGGAACATCCGCCCTTCCGACCTGGTGACGCGGCGCTCACTGGAGAACGCGCTGGCCGCCTCGGCCGCCACCGCCGGCAGCACCAACAGCATCCTGCATTGCCTCGCTTTCGCGCGCGAAGCCGGCATCGACTTCACGCTGGATGATATCGAGGCGATCAGCCGCCGCACACCCATCATCGGCGATATGCGCCCGACGGGCAAATACGTCGCGCTCGACCTCTTCAAAGCCGGTGGCGTGCCGATTCTGGTCAATCGCCTGATTGACGGCGGCTACATGGTCGGCGATACGCCGACGGTGACCGGGCAGACTCTGTCCGAAGTCTGCGCCGATGCGGTCGAGAGGCCGGGGCAAGATGTCGTCCGCGACCTCGATGACGCCATCAAGGACAGCGGCGGACTGGTTGTGCTCAAGGGCAATCTGGCGCCCGCTGGTGCGGTGGTCAAGCTCAAGGACAGCCCCGCCCCGCTCACGGGTCCGGCCCGCGTCTTCGATACCGAAGAAGAGGCTTTCGAAGCCGTCTCCAACCGGCAGATCGTCGAGGGCGATGTGCTCGTCATCCGCTACGAGGGACCGGTCGGCGGACCGGGCATGCGCGAGATGCTGCAGATCACGGCGGCGCTCTTCGGTCAAGGGCTGGGCGGCAAAGTCGGCTTGGTCACCGATGGGCGCTTCAGCGGCGGCACGCGCGGCTTGATGATCGGCCACACAGCACCCGAGGCCGCTGTCGGCGGACCGATAGCGCTGCTCGAAGAGGGCGACATGATCACGATCGATGTGTCGCAGCGCTTGCTGCATGTCGACCTGAGCGATGTCCAGCTGGACGCACGGCGTGCGAAGTGGGTCGCGCCCGAGCCGAATTATAGCAAGGGCGTGATGGCGAAATACGCGCGGCAGGTGTCGCAAGCGGACGACGGCGCGGTGACGGGGGCTTAGTCTGGTTAGCAGTTGAGATTGAAAGGAAAAGTGGGGCTACGTAGTAGACTCACTTTTTTGCCCGGGAAATGTGCGCCATCAATCAAAACCAGCGCCCGGCAAAAGCGGGGGTTATTCGTCAAGCGCTTTGAAGCCCTCGGCATCAGCGAGAATTTTCTTGAGCCCGTGCTCAGCAAAAAGGACGCTTACGATTCCGCCGTCGCCTTCAATGCCGATGACTTTTCCCAGGCCGAACTGCGGGTGTGTCACCGACATATTCACTTTGAAGCCGGCGCTCGCGTCAGTCGATTTCGACAGGCCCGGAAAAGGGATGATCTTCTTGCGCAGCTCGCTGTTCCCGCTGGAGACGCTACCGGCTCGCAAGTCGCGCTCGAGCCGACTGAGCGGCCGCGGCGTGCTGGCCCACTGCGTCTGCGCTTCCATGCTTTGGGCGCGGCGCAGGCTGGCGAGGGTTGTCGGCGAGCCATCGAGCAGGTGCGGCGGCAGATCGGCGAGGAATTCCGACGGGCTGGCTAATCCCCCCGTACCACTGTAGAGCGCGCGGCGGAAGGCGTAACTGAGGTAGAGCCTCTCTTTGGCGCGGGTCAGGCCCACGTAGAACAGGCGGCGCTCTTCTTCGATGCCACCGATCTCTTCGAACGAGCGGAAATGCGGCAGGATGCCGGTCTCCAACCCGGTGATGAACACGACGGGAAACTCGAGTCCCTTGGCGGCATGCAGCGTCATCAAGGTTACCGCATCGACAGCCGCGTCCAGGCTGTCCACATCGGCGACCAGCGACTGCTCGGCGAGGAACTCGTGCAGTGGCTGCTCATCTTCCAGCGCGTATTGGAGCAAGCCGCGCAGCTCCCGCACATTGTCAGCGCGGTCGGCCGCCTCCTCCGGCAGCTTGCTGATATCGTCCAGATGGAGATAGTAGCGCGTCTGCGCGGTGATCTTGTCGAACATCGTCAGCAGGTCGCCGCGCTTCGCCAGCTCTTGCCATTGCGTGAGCATGTCGGCGAAGGCGGCGAATTTCTTCTTGGCGGCGGAGGACAGCGGCACCGGATCGTCGTAAAACAACCGGTTGAGCGCGTCACCGATGGTCAGCCCGGCACGCGTTACCCAGTTGAAGAATGCCTCCAGCGATTTCACCCCGATGCCACGCGCGGGCACATTGATGATGCGCTCGAAGCTGACGCGGTCGTCGGGATTGTGTATAAGGCGCAGGTAAGCCAGCAGATCTTTGACCTCGCGCCGCTTGTAGAAGCCGACGCCGCCAATCAACATGTAGGGCACGGTGGCATTGACGAAAGCCTGCTCCATGGCGCGGGACTGGGCGTTGGTGCGGTACATCACCGCGAAGTCCTTATAGTCCAATTCATGCTGAGCGCGCAGCCGATGTATCTGCTCCAGCACGCTTTCCGCCTCATAGCGCTCGTCGTAAGCCTCGAAGACGCTGACCATGGCGCCACGCCCAAGATCGGTATGCAGCGCTTTGGGCCTACGATTGTGATTGCGGTCGATGACGGCGCGGGCGACATCGAGGATGTTCTGCGTGCTGCGATAATTCTGCTCGAGCAAGATCACAGCCGCGTCGCTGAAGCTCTCCTGAAAGCGCAGCACATTGCGGTAATCGGCGCCGCGAAAGGCGTAGATCGCCTGGTCCTCATCGCCAACGACGAAGATGTTGTTCTGGGACGCGGCCAACAGCTTCACCAGCTCATACTGCACGTGGTTGGTGTCCTGGAATTCATCAACCAGCACATAGGCAAAGCGGTCTTGATAGGCGTGGCGCAAGTGCTCATTACCGCGCAGCAACAAGACCATGTTCAATAGCAGGTCATCGAAATCCATGGCGTTGGCTTCACGCAAAGCCGTTTGGTAGGCGGCGTAAACTTGCTTGACGATCTCGCCGAAGTAATCGCCCGAATGGAACTGCGCCGGCAAGATCATCTCGTTCTTGGTGCTCGAGATTTTCGCTAGGATGGCGCGCGGATTGTATTTCTTTGGGTCAATGCCCAGATTCTTGACGACGGTCTTGATCAGCGCCAACTGGTCGTCGCTATCGTAAATGACGTAATCCGGTCGATAACCAGCGCTCTCGGCGTCGCGGCGCAGGAAACGGGCGCAGGCGGAGTGGAAGGTGCCGATTTGCAGGCCACGCAAGCGGTCGCCGAGGAGCGCTTCGACGCGGTTTCGCATTTCGCCGGCCGCTTTGTTGGTGAAGGTCACCGCCATGATACGATGGTGTGGCACGCGATGCTCGCGGATCAGCCAGGCGATGCGCCGCGTCAGCACCGCCGTTTTGCCGCTGCCGGGACCGGCGAGCACCAATACGGGACCGTCAGCGGCGGTGATCGCCCGCCCCTGCTGTCGGTTCATGCCTTCGGTGAATGGATGATGTGTCATGCCGCGCATCGGACAACTCAAAGAGTCACCCTACAAAGTTAGGATGGTTTAACTATTTTATCAGAAAGTTTGAGCTAGGCACGATATGCGACCATAGAATACAACAATATGACGCCGCTGATTCGACGAGATTGACGGAAGACATCACTCAATTATCTGTATCGGACAAACAATGTAGAGGCAACATATCATGTCGCCCGCATAACGCAAATGAAAAAAGGGCGAGCCGCCGGCCACCCCTACAGAGTTTTAACATACATGATACTGGTAGGGTCAGCCGGTAGCTGACCCGTTACCAAATACCTAGTCAAACATGTCCCCTCCGCAGCTCAATTTGGGGGAGGGATTTAGGCTGGGAACACTAAATACTGAAGTACAGCTCGAACTCATAGGGATGCGGCCGCATCGCCACCGCGTCCTGATCCTCGACCTGCTTGTAGTCGATGTAGTTCTCAATGAAGGCTTCGTTGAAGACGCCGCCTTCCAGCAGGAAGTCGTGATTGGCTTCCAGCTCGCGCAGCGCATCGCCCAGCGTGCCTGGCATCACCGGCGTATCATGCTCGCCTTCATAGAGGTCAGCGCTTGCCGCTTCACCCGGGTCGATCTGATTCTTGACGCCGTCAATGCCCGCCATCAGCAGCGCCGCCAGGCACAGGTAGGGATTGGCGGCCGGATCGGGCCAACGCGCCTCGACGCGCTTGGCTTTCGGATTGTTGCTGTACATCGGGATGCGGATGCCGGCCGAGCGGTTGCGCGCTGAGTAGATCAGGTTGACGGGCGCTTCGTAGCCGGGCACCAAACGGCGATAGCTGTTGGTGATTGGGTTGGTGAAGGCTGCGGTTGCCGCCGCGTGCTTAATCAGCCCGCCGATGTACCAGAGCGCCATCTGGCTCAAACCCGCGTACATATCGCCACCAAATAGCGGGCTGCCGTCCTTCCACAGCGACTGATGCACGTGCATGCCGGAGCCGTTCTCCTCGAAGAGCGGCTTGGGCATGAAGGTGGCGTGCAAGCCATTCGCCATCGCCACATTCTTAACGATGTACTTGTAGGTCACCATCATATCCGCCATATTCAGCAGCGGGGCGTACTTCAAGTCGATCTCGGCTTGACCGGCCCCACCCACCTCGTGGTGATGCACCTCGACCTCCATGCCGACATCAATCATCGTCTGCACCATTTCGGCGCGCACGTCTTGCGTCTTGTCCAGCGGGGACAGCGGGAAGTAACCCATCTTAATGCGGTTCATATGCCCCTGCGCCGGATCTTCACTGCCGCTGTTCCAGTCGCCCTCAAAGGAATCGACGCGGTAGAAGCTGCTGTTCTGCGATGTGCTGTACTGCACATTGTCGAACATGAAGAATTCGGCTTCCGGACCGAAATAGGCGATATCGGCCAGATCAGAGCCGTCCAGATACGCTTCGGCGCGTTTGGCGACGCCGCGCGAATCCAAGACGTAGGGATCGCGGCTGATCGGGTCGTGCACATCGCAATACATCGCCAGCGTGTTATAGCTGAAGAAAGGATCGACATAGGCGGTGCTCAGGTCGGCCAGCAGAATCATGTCCGATTCGTTGATCGCCTGGAAACCCTGGATGCTCGAGCCATCGAAACCGAAGCCGTCTTCAAAGGCGCCCTCATCGACCGACTGAATGGGCATGCTGAAATGCTGCGGCACGCCACGAATATCGACAAAGCGCAGATCAATCTCGACGACGTCATTTTCATTTGCCCAATTCAGGAGGGCGGCGGCGGATTCCAATGCCGAATCGGGCGGGACATACCTTGCCATTTCCATTCATCCTTTTGCTAGTCGCGTGCAAATCAACAAACAGCGCCATTGTAATGGACATTTCTCACAACATATACGGCGAATCGACTGGCAATCGCGCGCTGTTTCTTGTGAGTTTTAACTAAAAGGCTTGATTGGTCTTAGCTGTCTGGCGCCCAATGTGCCAAATTGCTCCTGTCAAGCCCTGTCCGCATGGCGTTTCTCCAACCTAAACTGCGTGCTCGCCCGCATTTAGCTCCCTTTCCCTAGCTCGCTGGAGAAGGGGCCGCGCCGCGTAGACAC
>JAAXID010000126.1 GCA_012270545.1 Anaerolineae bacterium
GTGGTGATGTCATTGATACAACTCTCGCTCGCCCTCCGTAGGGGCGACCAACCTGGTCGCCCGCGTCCGCGATTTCAGATTTTGGGATACGGGCGACATGATATGTCGTCTTACATCGAGGTTTTCTTGAGACGGGATTATTGGTTGCCATATCCACAATTCACTACTCCCTTGAATGCTTCCTGTTTTCGCGCAAGGGATTCTGCGGTATGATTGAGCGACTTTGGAGCGGATTCAAAGGATCAACTCATGACGATGTTGGATAAAGCCAATTCGCTGAAAGATCAATTGATCGCTTGGCGGCGTGATATCCACATGCACCCGGAGCTCGGCTTTGAAGAGCAGCGGACATCGCGGCTGGTGGCTGAATCGTTGCGCGAGATGGGCATCGAGATTGAAGTCGGCGTGGCGGAGACCGGCGTCGTGGCGCGGATCGGGGAAGGGCGCCCGGCGGTGGGCATCCGCGCTGATATGGATGCGCTGCCCATCCAGGAAGCGAACGATGTGCCTTACAAGTCGCGAACGCCCGGGCTGATGCACGCCTGCGGGCATGATGCCCATACGTCAATGCTGCTGGGCGTCGCGAAACTGCTCAATGACATGCCCGACCGTCCAGCCGGCGAAATCCGCCTGCTGTTTCAGCCGAGCGAAGAAAAATGGCGGCGCGAAGACGGGCACAGCGGCGGCAGCCTGATGGTCGAAGAAAAGGCGCTCGATGAGTTGGATGCGGTGATTGCCTGCCATGTGGCGAGCGGCAGGCCAGTGGGCGAGGTGCGGGTGTGCGATGGCTTTTCCATGGCTGCGCCCGATGTCTTCGAAGCGAAGATCATCGGCGAGGGCACGCATGGCGCGACGCCGAACCACGGTCTGGATCCGATCTGGCTGCAGGCGCAGGTGGTTAACGCGCTGCAGGCGATTCGCTCGCGCCGGCGCGACCCCACCGAACGTTCGGTGGTGACCGTCGGCACCATCCATGCCGGCATCGCTGACAACGTCATCCCCAACGAACTCGTCATGACGGGGACGATCCGCACTTTTGAGCAAGAGGCGCGTGAAGAGATCCATCGCCTGGTGGCAGAAGCCTTTGCGCTGGTTCGTCACTTCGGCGGCGATTACGAATTGAATATCTCGACCGGTTATCCGTCGCTGTACAACGACCCCGGCGTCGCGGCGCTGATACGGAGGGTCGGAGCGGATTTGCTGGGCGAAGACCGCTCTGGCGAGGGCGAACCGATCATGGCGGGCGAGGACTTCGCCTACATGACGCAGAAGGCGCCGGGCGCGATGATGCGCTTGGGCGCCCAGCTCGATGAGTTGAATCGACCGCATCACAGCCCCATCTTCGATATTCATGAGGGCTGCCTGCCGATCGGTGTCGGTGTCATGGCGGAGAGCGCGCTGCGGCTGCTGCGGCAGCACGGCGGCTAAGGCGCTGGCGACAAGAGCTGGCTTCAGCTTGACATTGACAAGACTATCAGCGCCAAACAAGGACGCTTTGAAGGGGGATTCTGTGAGCCGCCGCCACAGTTTCGTCACGTATGTAGGAATCTGGAGTCTCTACTGATGCAGAGCCTGCCATGACCTTTGCCGTGATGGTCGACTGCGCCCGCCTCAGACAGCGACCTCTTCAAACAGCGAGGGGAAGTGACGAAGCGGGTCGCCCGGCTCGCGCAGCAGGATCTCTTGGCGCGGCGTTAATTCGACATTGGTCGGCGCCGCGACTCTCTTTGATGTCCAGGCGAGGTGCGATACACAATATTTGTACAGAAGCGCGCGCCGTTCGTGCTCGGCGTGCCAGGTGGCGGTGCCGTGGGTTAAGGCTTCGGTAAACAGAATGACCGAGCCGGCCGGCATCTCGGGCTTGACGACGGCCGGCGATAGATCGTGTTCTTCTCTTATCTGCCGCGGCAGTTTGTAATTGCTCTTGTGACTGCCGGGAATGCAACAAAAGCCGCCATGTTCTCCGCCGGCGTCTGACAGAGACCAGGCGACAACGATGAATCCTTCGTAAATCTGGTTGGTGCGGAAGGCGTAATATTCGCCCGGACGCAAATCGGATTGCGGTGCGGTCGCGCCATAATCGGCATGCAGGCCGCCATAGGACATGCCCTTGCTCATGTTCATGCCATAGAGGCGATCGAGCCGGAAGGCGTCGCCCAGGCGCATCCGAAGCACGGGCGTGATTGCGGGATGGTCCAGCAAATCGCAGAAGGCTTTCCCCCAATCGAGGAAACCAGAACCGACCGGCGCTGCTTTGCCCGCTGTCGCCATGCTTTCGGGCACGGCGGATTCACGCTTTACCAGCGACGATGCCAGCGTTGGCGCGCTGCCGAAGCGCGTCGATTCTGCCGGCGGCGGCAAGTTCTGCTCGTCGATGAGTCGGTTCAGGGTCGCGACTTCGTCCGAACTCAGGGCATTTTCAATCACCAGGTAACCATGCAAATCAAACAGATATTGCTGCAGTTCGAGATCAACCATTCGAGATTCTCCGTCGGCGCGCGGCGCGTACAAAGTTTCAGGCTGAAGCAGACAATATCACTTGCGCTGACTTTGGGCAAATTGCCGCGGCGAATGCTCAGAGGCTAACCTGCTTTTTCCTGCACCACAGTGATGAAATTGCCGCAGGTATCCTTGAAGACTGCCATGATGGCGGGCCCGATGTCGGTCGGCGTCATTGTGAATTCGACGCCGCGCTCGCTGAGTCGCTCGTATTCCGCTTGGATATCGCTGCTGTTGAACTGCCCCCCCGAGATGCCTTGCTCGAACATCGCCTGCTGAAAGTCGCTTGCAAGGGAGTTGCTGGCGGGCTCTAGCAGCAGCTCGACGCCATGGGCGCCTTCGGGGGACACAAGCGTCAACCAGCGATCGCCGGCTGGATTGCCGAGGGGCATGTCTCGCTTCAGCTCGAAGCCGAGTTTTTCAGTATAGAATTTCAGCGCTTTGTCTTGGTCGTCGACCAGTACGCTGGTAAGCCCGATGATCATTTTCCCTGTCCTTTCATTAGGTCCGTTGGATCGGTCGCTTCGGAATCGCGTCCGCGTTTAGCTATATTGTGGGACGAAGTTCGAACTGTCAAGTAGAAGCGC
>JAAXID010000035.1 GCA_012270545.1 Anaerolineae bacterium
GACATCATGGCGACAAACGCAAAACGGGACGACAATTCACCGAGCGCGCTGCAAGACTTCTTCATGCGCATGGGCGTGCTTGGCGAACTGCTGGCATTCCTTTGGAAGCGCAAACTTTATTGGATGCTGCCGATGGTCATCACCCTGCTGGTCTTCGCGCTTCTGATCGTTCTCGGCGGCTCAAGTCCAATCAGTCCATTCATCTACACGCTGTTCTAGGCTAGCGCTAAGGCGGCCAGAGCCAAATGGATCCTTCACTCATCAAATCGCTGGTATTGATCGCCCTGGTCGCAATTGTCCTGCGGTTGGGGCTGCTGGTTCATCAGCGTTCCGGCGCGAACAAGCCGATCCATGGCGGCGCGCTGTCGCAGGCGCTGAACCTGCTATCGGGCATGTGCTTTGTCGCGATCCTGCCCACGGTATGCCTTAGTGTTCTGATACTGCACCCCGAAGCCCTTACCTTCGCGGGTCTGACTTGGCATCCGATTCTCGTCATCGTCGTTTCGCTTGGATTGGGCAGTTTCGTCTTCGCCCTGCTCCACGCAATCGTTGAACGCGCTCCCTTACAGCGCGCGCAACAGAAAGCAGCCGCCAGCACGGCGCGCGGCTGGACGGAAGAGGACGCCAAGACGTCTGGCCTCTAATCTCCAGTTCGACGAACTAAATATCGAGGTTGCGAACCTGCTTGGCGTGGGTCTGGATGAAGCGGCGGCGCGGCGGCACACTGGCGCCCATCAGCATATCGAAGATCTTGTCCGCATCAGCAGCGTCTTCAATCGTCACTTGCAGCAACGTGCGCGATTCTGGATCCATGGTCGTCTCCCAGAGCTGATCCGGATTCATTTCGCCCAAACCTTTGTAGCGCTGCACCGTGACCTTGTCTGGATTCTTGAATTGCTTCAAGGACTGCTTGAGCAATTCTTCATCGGCAACGCCACCAAGCGGATAGATGTATTCCATCTGCTTGCCATTCTTCAGCAGAAAGATCGGCGGCTGCGCGATGAAGAGATGTCCCTGCTGCACGATCTGCGGCATGTGCCGGAAGAAAAAGGTCAGCAGCAGCGTACGGATATGGCTGCCATCCACGTCCGCGTCGGTCATGATGATGACTTTGCCATAGCGCAAGCGGTCGACCGTCATCTCATCATGGATGCCCGTGCCCAGCGCCGATATCAGCGCCTTGATTTCGTTGTTGTCGAGGATCTTGTCTATCCGTGCCCGCTCGGTATTCAGTATCTTGCCGCGCAAGGGCAGAATCGCCTGGAAGTGTCGATCGCGCCCCTGCTTGGCGCTGCCGCCGGCGGAGTCACCCTCGACGATATAAATCTCAGCATTCTCGCCTCGCTCCGAGCAGTCAGCCAGCTTGCCGGGCAAGGTGCTGCTTTCGAGCAGGCTCGGTCCGCTGCGCACGAGATCGCGCGCTTTTTTGGCCGCTTCGCGCGCACGCTTGCTCGTCATGCACTTGTCGACGATACGCCGCGCTTCACGCGAATTCATCTCGAGGAATTCGTTGAAGGCCTCCGTCACCGCCTGTGATACGGCGCCCTGGACTTCCGGATTCAGCAGCTTGACCTTGGTCTGGCTCTCGAACTGCGGATCGGGATGCTTGACGCTGACGATCGCAGTGAGACCTTCCAGCGTATCATTGCCGGAGAAGTTGCCATCTTTGTCCTTCAACAGCCCCGCCTTCCTGGCGTAACGGTTGATGACGCCTGTGATCGACGACCTCAGCCCGGTGATATGGGTGCCCCCGTCAGGTGTGTTGATGGTGTTGGTGAAGGCGAGCTCCGTGGTCGTCGCCACATCAGAATATTGGAACGCGACCTCGACACCGATCTTGTAGGAATTGTCGTTGCGGTCGAGATACTCGATATCCCTCTCCACGTGAATGATATTGTGAATGGCTTTACGGTTGCGATTTAGATAGCGTACAAACGATCGTAGTCCGCCATCGAAATAGAAAGTCATCTCGCGTGGAATGGGTTTGACCCGCTCGTCGCGCAAACTGATCGTCACCTTGCGAGTAACGAAGGCCATCTCGCGGAATCTCGTCATCAATGTACTGAAACTGAATTCGTTCGCCTCAAGGATAGAGAAGTCGGGAACGAAGGTGATCTCGGTGCCGGTATCTTCTCCCTCCCTAAGCTTGCGGCCTTTGCGGACCCCGCCAGTTGGAATGCCCGCCTCGTAGGACTGTCTCCAAACGTGGCCATCACGACGTATAGTCGCCGTTAGACTCGCGGAGAGCGCATTCACCGCCGACACGCCCACACCGTGTAACCCGCCGCTCACCTTGTAAGCTTCGTTGTCAAATTTCGCGCTGGTGCCAACCTCCGCCATGACTACCTCAAGCGCTGATTTACCGCTCTCGTGCTTACGGACAGGGATGCCGACACCATTGTCACGGACCGTTGCCGCGCCGTCTTCGCGCAGCGTCACGGTGATGTGATCGCAACGTCCGGCCAAAGCCTCGTCAATTGAATTGTCCACCACTTCATAAATCAGGTGATGCAGCGCGCGCTCATCAGTACCGCCGACATACATCCCGGGACGCCGCCGGATATGCTCTCGCGGTTCCAGTTTCTGAATTTTGCTGGCGCCGTACTCACGCTCTTGCCGAGCGATAAGTTCACGATCCTTCGCCATCTTCTCTCCCGACGACTCTGTCAATAAGCCGCAATCATTGGCCCTGAAAATCGGACATTCAGCGCACATAAATAACGCCAAAATTTGACGTTCAAAAGGCCTTGTCTGACTGTCTAAATTATACAGCAGCGTTGGCTTTCAGACAATCCGCAGCGAGAGCAAAACCGGGCGCGAAGCATTGACATCGTGGGGCGCCACTCATACAATCGCCGCTGATGCCTCTGTAGCTCAGTGGACAGAGCACCGGTCTTCTAAACCGTTGGTCGCAGGTTCGAGTCCTGCCAGGGGCGACTCCCTCTTAATTACTTCAAACTGGCTTTTGAATCTAAGCGGTGATATCGCTGAACAGTTGATGAATCTGTCCGCTCAGGGCTGTCTTCTTCGACTTCGCCCAGCGCTCCAGTTGTCGGAAATGCGCCACGGCCTCAGCCCGTCTGCCCAAGCGCGCATACAGCCTTAGCAGCTTGAAATGGATCTCGTCGCGGCTGAAATCGGTATCGAGCGCGCGAGTAAGCGTGTGCAGCGCCAATTCGTAACTCTCGCGCACTTCCCATATGTCGGCGATATTCTCCAAAGCCTCGATGTAGGCATTTTGGTACGCTTCGCGCCGCTCGAGGATCCAGCTATCGTTATGACCTTGCAAGAAAGGTCCCCGATACAACTTGGCCACTCGCTGCCATAATTCAAAGGGATCGGCAGGATCACCATGACGGCCCTCCAAAATCGCTTCGATAAATTCAAATGCGTCAAAGTAAAAGGGTGTATCCGGGTCAACCCGATAATATGTCCCATCGTGCGCCAGCACATCCACACCGACCGCCTTGTGCAGGCGCCGCTTAGATACATGAAACACGTTTACTGCCTGGTCGAGAGCCAGCTTCGGCCAAAACGTCTCGCAGATCTGGTTGCGGGTGACTTCCGGGCGATCCAGCGCGAAGAATAGCAGCAGTCGCGGCAGATGCCCTTCCCAGTTATCAATGAGATAATCGTCCAGAAAGACATATCCCGGACCCAAGGAAAGCACTTTAAGGCTGGCGCCACAAGCATTGCGATTGCTGTAAATGTCCTCCTGGACAACATGTCCATCGCGCAAAATTACCGCATGTCCTTTGGCAATCATCGAGAGCCACGGCATGCGCGGGAGCGTACGACTATTCAAAACAATCTTGCAGCGTTCGGGCGCATGATGCGATAAGCGCTCGACGAAGCGCTGCACATCATCGGCGAGATCCGCGCGGTCAAACTCATCGAGCACCAGCCAAAACTCGCCATCCGCCAATTCAGTCAGTTCGGCGATGAAAGTGCGCAGGATTAAATCCAAATGTTTGTATGGATCGTCAAGCTGGCGTGCCGGCAATATGTTCAATTGACGCCCGAAGGTGACATGCTGCCGCGCCAAACTGCCCATAATGCCCCGCAGGAAATTGCCTAGATTGACGTCGTCCAGGTCCAGCGCGTAATAAAATGTGGACAGGTCCTTATCCGCGAGCAATCTCGCCATGACGACCGAACGCAAGCGGCTCTGCGGATGGAGCAGAATAATCTTCGCCTCGCTGGAATAGCGAAGGAAACTCTCGTAGGCTGCCAAAGATTGCTCTTTTAAGTTCATTAGCTTGCTTCTTAACAGAATCGTCTGAGGAGGCTATGTAGCAGTGTAGCGCATAGGCTAATATAGTTGTAGATTACAAAATTTAGTCTCGCATACACGAGAGCGGTGAATTACGGAGATATAATCCTCGGCCGCCCCAAGTTTGTAGGAGCAATCCTTGGATCGTCCGAATATGAATGCGGGCGACTCAAGAGTCGCCCCTACATCTATTTTTTCTGAGATAGGATATATGGATTGCTATATCCTTGAGATTTGCCACTCCCTCCATACACAGCTAAGTCGTACCGCTGACACTACGGCGCTGCAATTGAAACTGAAACCCACCTCACCCTGAAGCGCGGTGGGCAAAATAAGCGCCTTCCCGCTGAGTGTCAGTTTGTCTCCTCCTCCATACGTACCAACTCCCGCCTAAGCGTCTTGCCGACAGCCGTCTTGGGCAGCTCTGCAATGAAGGCGATGCGTCTCGGTATCTCATACGGCGCCAGCTTGTCGCCCAGGAAGTCAATAACCGCGTCGGCTTCCAAGGTCTCGCCCGGCTTCAACACGATCCAAGCCTTCAGCGCTTCCTGACCTTCTCGCTCCGGATGCGGAATCGCCGCCACGCCAACTTCCAATACAGCAGCGTGCGCGGCGACTGCGTTTTCTACCGCGGTCGGGTAAACGTTGTAACCGCCAATTATTGCCATGTCCTTCTTGCGATCGACAATATAGAAATATCCATCTTCATCCATGCGCGCGATATCGCCGGTGTAGAGCCAGCGCATGCCGTCCTTTTCCCGCAGCACATTCTGCGTTTCCTCAAGCAGGCCATGATAGCCGGCCATGACATTCGGTCCCGCCATCACCAGCTCGCCGACTTCGCCGACCGGCACATCGGTCTCGCCGTCTTCCAGGCTGACGATGCGCATATCCATCTCGGGCAGCGGCAAGCCGATTGACCCAGACCGGTTTTCCTTATAGATCGGATTGACGTGCGTGGCCGTTGGCGCCTCGCTCATGCCGAAACCCTCGCGCACCGAGCCGCCGGACAGGCGCTCGAACTCCGACTTCGTTGCCTCTGGCAAAGGCGCCGACCCGCTTATGCAGAGCTGCAATGAGCTCAAATCAATCTCGCCATTCTGCACTTTCGGGTGATTGTTGATCGCGTTATACAAAGCGGGAACACCAGGAAATAGCGTCGTGCGGAAGGTCTCAATATTTCCCAGCACATCATCGATATCGCGCGGATTGGGCACGAGCACAACCTGGCACCCCCGATAGACGCTCGTGCTAACGACCACGACCAAACCGTATACGTGAAAGAAGGGAACCGCCCCCAAGAATACATGCGCTTCGGCCGGCGTCTCCAACAAGTCAAGAAATCCTTCAGTCTGCAGCATGTTTGCCACCAGCGCCCGATGCTTGGACATGGCGGCTTTGGCAACGCCGGTCGTTCCGCCCGTGTATTGGAATATCGCCAGATCATCCGGCTGAACCCCCACGTTCGCTTGCCGTCCATCATACCGGCTTAGCAGATCCTGAAACCAATAATCACCCGCCTGCACATCTTCAAGAAAATGTCCTTCTTTCTTTTCCTTGGCAATTGTAAAAAGAAACTTTGCCAATGGCGGCAAATACTCTTTGATATTGGCGGCGATCACCGTCTTGACTTTGGTGCGCGGCTGAAGCTCTTTCACCAGGTCGTAGAACAGCGTCAGCGCCAAGACGAACTCGGCATCGCAGTCGTTGATTTGCTGCGCCATTCTTTCTGCGGGATACGTCGGGTTGGTCGCCGCGACCACTCCGCCCGCTTTCAAAATGCCGAAGAAGCTGATGACAAAAGCAGCTGAATTAGGCATGACAATGGCGACGCGATCGCTCTTCTTCAGTCCCAAATCGACCAGTGCGGCCGCGAGGGCATCCGACGCGCGGTCTAGCTCTTCGTAAGTTATCGACCGGCTTATGCGCCCGATCAAGGGCAGGTTCGCCGGCGTAATCATGGCGGTATTGTGCGGCATGCGGAGACGCGTGTCCTTCAAAAACTGATGCAGCGGCACTTCCGGAATCTCAACCGAGGTCGGCATACCGACATCGTAGCTTTTGATCCAGGGCCTTTCGGCGTAAGTCACCATTTGCCCGCTCTCCCACCATCATCATGTACTGCGGATTTCAATAAGCATAACGTATTTCTTAGGCCGTTCAAACATTTCGGAATACTGCTGCTGTAACCGCCAAGGGAATCAAGCCCGCACCGATACCTTAGGCCGTCCGTCGTGCGCCATTCAACTCACGGCAGCCACAAACGGCGATCAGCAAAATCACGATTCAGCTAAGTCAATATGTTAATGATAACAGAATGAGTAGAACTGGGCTTTACAACGCTGGTAACCTTGTGCACGCCAGAAGCGTCGCCATTTCTTATTGAGTTACGGATTGATCCAAGCCATCCAGGCCTTCGGAATTCGCGTGATTTCGCCCGCCGCATTCAGGCAGATCAACTTGAGTGAAGCTTCGAAGAGAACCGCATCCGCATCCGCATCTACGATCTCGCACCCAAAAGTCATCGTGCGGCTCTTCAAGTCCTCTATCCAGGTCTTAACCGTGATCCGCTGATCATAACGAGCCGCCCGTCTGTACTTGGCCTTGAGCTCTCCTGCAGCCAAAAAGTAGCCGGCCTTCTCAATATCGGCATAACTCCATCCCCGGTCTCGAATGTAAGCGCTGCGTCCTTCTTCAAACCACACAAGATACACGGCGTGATGCACCACACCCATGCTGTCGGTTTCCGCGTAACGCACGTGGAAACTTGTCTCGCTTACGAAACGACCTCTGGACATTCTGCCCCATACCTTTCTAGCGCCCGCGCCAGTAGTCTAATGCCTGCGCCGTTCTCGACACAAGCATTGAATCCTGGCGCGTTTGTGCAAGACTTGTCGCTGCATCCAGAGACAAGGGGCTGACCATGTCACGACTACTCAGGATCATGCTTATCACGCTTTGCGCCTGCGTGTACGCGCTCGTCGTGCAAGCACAGGACAGCGTGGATCCCTATTCCGACCTGCCAAAATCGCGAACGGCCGACGGCGCATTCGTTCTAGGTGAGCCAAGTGCCGGCGTCAAGCTGATTGAATTCTCGGATTTTCTCTGCACAAGCTGCCAAAATTATGAACCTATCATCAAGACCTTCATTAAGGATTATGTCGAGACCGGGCAGGCGCAGTTTGAATATCGCATCTTTCCGGTGATTGATCCCGTGCTCTCCGTCCGCAGCGCCAGCCTAGTGGAATGCGCCGACACGCTCCAACCGGGTCAATTTTGGCGGGCGCAGGCCCTCATGTTTGAGCTCGTCTCGACGCGTGGGTTCACGGATGAATCCATAGCAATCTTCGCCGATACCTTGCAGCATGATTCCGCTGCGCTCTCGGAATGTGCGGAGAGCGCGGGCCAACATATTGTCGATGCCCGCTACGGCCTGTCATTGGGCGCCAGCGCGACCCCATCGCTCTTCGTCCAATACGGCAACTCCGCGCCCACACCTATCGCCCTGGCGCTGCCTGAACATCACCATGCCATTGTGCACGCCATTCGTCCGACTTCGACCGCTCCGGCGCTGATTGAGCGTGGGCGCTATGCCGGACTCAAGACATTTCGAAGCGCCGATGGCGGCTTCGTGCTCGGTGATCCGGCGGCGCCAATCACTATTGTCGCCTTTGAAGACTTCCTCTGTCCGCACTGCCAAAACTATCAGACCAACGTGGATGCCTTTGTCGAAGAATATGTGCGAACCGGCCAAGCCCAATTTGAGTTTCGCTTCTATCCCTTGGTCAATCCGCAATATTCGACGACTTTGGCAAAAACCGCTGAGTGCGTAGCGGCGCAGGATCTGTCTCGCTTTTGGGATGCCCATGATCTACTCTTCGAGTTTGCGCGGCGTGGGGCTCTCGACAATGTGGTCTCAAGCACCGCTCACGTTCTCGAGCTGGATGGTGATGCGTTGAGCGCATGCGCCGATCGCGCTATTCAATTCCTGGTCGATACGCAGCTTGCCCAGACCGCCTTCGTCTCGGGCACACCTGCTGTGCGCGCCCGTCGAGATGGCGGCGGCTTGGAGCTAATCTTCATCAACGAGCAGCCGATTGATCGTGGAGCGCCAACGATATTCCAGCTGCGCACGCTGATGGCAGGCACGGGGGAAGTCACCATTGGGCCACCGGAGCGAACACTGCTAAACGACCGCTTCTTGACCGATACAAGCCTCCTTTCCGGCGAACCATGCGGACCACCGTGTTGGCAGGACATCGTCCCGGGTGAAACGGCGCTTGCTGAAGCCCTGCGTATTGTGAACGCATTGGATGGCATCGAAGTACTTCAGCAAACCGATCAGGCCTTTCAATTTGGCTTGCCTGACGCGCCTCCCTGCTGTCAAGTGTCGGCCGACGAGACTCAAACCGTTGACGCCATCATTCTTCAGTTTGCGCCTGAGATGACCCTGGGCGACGCCATCGCCAAACACGGCGAGCCGCTCTTCTTCCGTGGACAGCCCAATAGCGATAGCGAAGCGATCTTGTGGTTCTACTATCCCGATCTTTTCGCGATGGTTCAGATTGTCGTTCCTGGTGTAGACGGCGCCTTGGATGCCAGTTCGCCACTTGTCGCCGCCTATTACTTGACGGAGATGGATATGTCGGATGCGCTGGCTGCCGGCACATTCGGCGCCTGGAAAGGCTTCGTATCGTATCAAGACTACGTGGCTGAATGAGGCGCTGGCTGCGCGGCAAACCGATCAGCGCGCTTGATGGCGTTCCCGCAGCCGCCGCTTCACATCATCAAGCGATACACCCAGGTCAACCATGAGCACTAGGGTGTGATAGAACAGATCAGCCAGTTCGTCAAGCTGTTCGTCAGGGCTCTGCCGCAAGGCGGCCACCAAGACCTCGACCGCTTCTTCACCGACTTTCTGCGCGATCTTCTCCCGCCCTTCTGTAAAAAGTCGGCTGGTATAACTGCCAGTAGCCGGATTGCGACGCCGATCGCGGATTATCGCTTCCAGTTGATCCAGCATATCGTCCACGATTGACTCCTAGTCAGTATCGCTTTGGCTCCGCGATGAATTCATTTAAGTCGCGAAAGAAGCAGCTTTCCGCGTTGGTGTGGCAGGTCGGCCCGGCCGGTTCGACCAGAAGCAGCAGCGTGTCGGCGTCGCAGTCGATGCGAATTTCCTTGAGCGCCAGGGTATTCCCAGAGGTTTCGCCTTTGCGCCATAGCTCACCACGACGGCGGCTCCAGAATACCGCCTGCCCCAGCTCAAGCGTCCGCTGCAACGAGTCTGCATTCATGAAGGCCATCATAAGCACATCGCGAGTTTGCGCGTTTTGCACAATCGCAGGAATCAATCCTTGCTCGTTCCACTTGATCGTCTCTAGTACAGCAGCGTCAAGCGTCATCCAGATTCTCCCAGCCCGTCAGGCGCATTGGCAGGCCACGCTCCTGCAAGAAGCGTTTGAGATCGCCTATGCGCAATTCATTGAAGTGAAACAGGCTCGCGGCAAGCGCGGCGTCGGCGCCCCCTTCCTGCAGCGCCTCACGAAAATGCTCCTCGATTCCAGCGCCGCCGGAGGCAATCACCGGTATTGAAACCGCGTCGGCGACCGCCTGCGTCATCTCAATGTCATAGCCGGACTTGGTGCCATCTTTGTCCATGCTCGTCAGCAAGATTTCGCCGGCGCCGCGATCTTCTACTTCCTTCGCCCAGGATACCGCCTCCTTGTCCGTGGGAATCCGTCCGCCATTGATATGCACTACCCATTTGCCGTCGACTCGGCGAGGGTCGATAGCGACGACGATACATTGGCTGCCGAATCCCCAAGCGCCCGCCGATATAAGTTCGGGATCACGGACGGCCGCGCTATTAATCGAGACCTTGTCCGCACCCGCGAGCAGAGTGTCGCGGATGTCGTCAATCGTGCGGATGCCCCCGCCGACGCAATAGGGGATAAATATGCTATCCGCCACCCGCCGCACCATTTCCAACATGGTGGCGCGCGCTTCATGCGATGCGAGGATATCGAGGAAAACCAATTCATCCGCGCCTTCGCGGTCGTAGATCATCGCTTGCTCGACCGGATCGCCGGCGTCGCGCAGGTTGACGAAATTGACGCCTTTCACCACCCGGCCATCCATAACATCCAGACAGGGTATAATTCGTTTCGCCAGCATATTTATATGCCCCTCGCTGCGCTTAGCGCTTCCGTCAGTGTGAATCGCTTTTGATACAGCGCCATGCCAATGACGGCGCCGGCTACATCGCCACTGCGCGCCAGCTGCTCAATCTCCGACAGCTGACTGAGGCCGCCGGATGCGATCACCCGCAAACCAGTGGCGCGCGCCAACTCGACCGTATCTTCAATATTGACCCCGCTCAGCCCGCCATCGCGTCTGACATCGGTGTATAGCGCATGTCTCGCCCCATATCCGTAGAGCCGAGCGCCCAACTCAATTGGCGTATGCGCGGAAGACTCAGTCCAGCCGTGAGTGACGACTTTGCCGTCTTTGGCATCCAGCGCCACACACATTGCATCCGCCCCAAAAAGCGCCACCGCCTCAGCCACGCTCGCAGGATCGCGCGCAGCCAGCGTGCCAATAACCATGCGGCTGGCGCCGGTATCTTGAGCCTGTTTGAGCGCGGCCATATCACGCAAGCCGCCGGTGTATTGCACGCTGACGTCCAGTTTCGCCACCTTTTCCAGAATGCTCAGGTTCTCGCTTTCGCTATCAAAGGCGCCATCCAGATTAACCATGTGAATCCAGGTCGCGCCTTGATCGATCCATGATTGCGCAGTCGCTACCGGATCGTCGCTGAACAGCGTCTGCCGATTGAGATCGCCCTCGCGAAGCCGAACGACCTTGCCGGCGCGCAGGTCGATAGCAGGATAGATGATCATCGATCGCTCCTAGATCCGCAGGAAATTCGCCAAGATTTGCAGTCCGATTTTCTGGCTTTTCTCCGGATGAAATTGCACCCCATAGATATTATCTTGCTGTACAAAGGCGGCAAATTCTACACCGTAGTCCACGGAGGCCACCACCGTATCGTGGTCCGTCGGCGCGCAATAGTAGCTATGGACAAAATACACGTAATTCTCCTCGCCCAAGCCCTTCAAGAGGTCGGATTCTCGCCGAAACTTCAACTGATTCCAGCCCATGTGTGGCACTTTGCGATCGACGAACTGTGGAAAGCGAATCACGCGTCCGCCGAGTAAACCCAGACCGGCGTGCTCGCCCATCTCCTCGCCGACCTCGAACAGCATTTGCATGCCGACGCAGATGCCCAAATAGGGTATGCCAGCCGCCAGCGCATGCTTAAGCGGTTCGACCAGGTCCTGCCTGTGCATCTGATCCATACAAGCGCCGAACGCGCCCACGCCGGGCAAGATGATTTTCTCCGCCCCTGACAGTTGATCCGGCCGCTGAACTAGCCGCATATCGGTCACATGAAGATGTTTCAGCGCGTGCAAGACACTGCGCAGATTCCCCGCGCCGTAATCGATAACAGCGAGCATTGAGTCTCCTTTGCACAAAAAAGCCCCGCGAATGAGCGAGGCAAGGCATACGTATTGGTGACGTTAGCGACTATGCGCCACGCATCGCTCTGGTAAGGACGAAACTATGGTGATGATGCGATCTTACGGTATCCATGCTGCGCATCCTCTCCCCGTCGATGCGAAGTATATGCGGCCCTTTGAAGACTGTCAATACAGTACTTAACTGCGCAAAAAGCGCCATGATTGAAGCTGACCACTGTAAATGTTATAATCGCTCCAACCCATGATCTTTGCCACCAGGCTGTGATGATCGGAGATGGGGCAATGGAGATCAACCAAATTGCCAGCATGATCGAATGGCTGGATGAGGAACGCCGCCGAGACAAGGCGCTGATTGCGGCGCTGGCGGAACGTGTGGCACATCAGTCGGACTCGGTCGATACCATGCAACGCCGCGTCAATACGGTGGAGTCCGATCAAGCCTTGATTAAGCAGGAAGCGCTCCCGGCGAAGAAGGAGCATGACATCATCGAGCAGGTGCGCCAGGATATGGAGCAGATGCTGGAGAATGCGGAGGCTCGCCGCCTCACCGCCGAGCGCGAAGCTGAGCGCCGACTTGAATTGCAGCGTGAAAACATCCAGCGGGCGGTGGCCGAGTTGAGCGAGAAAGCCGACCGGTTGGAAAGGCGGCTCGCCAATATCAGCGACATCCAAACGGAAGGCGATCGCCTGACTAACGCCATGCGCCTGCTCAACCAGGAAGTCGATGACCTGACGAAGAAACTGGAAGGACCCGATCGGCGCCTCAGCTTCCTCGAAGAACAGCGGCGTACCGATGCCAGACGTCTCGCGGAGATAGAATCCGAATTGCCCGAGTACAAGAAGTCGGTCGACAGCCTGCCACCCAAGCTGGCGCTGCTTGAAGACCTGGCCCTCCGCAATGACCGCCGCATTCAGGACTTCAATAATGTGGATCGCGAACGCCGCGACCAGATTCAGCAATTCATCGACCAACAGCAGCTTCTGGCGCAGCAGCGCGACCAGCAACTGGCCGAGCTTAGCAAACGTTTCGGCGTTCACGATGAAGAACTCCAGAAAAACATCGAGCGATTCGAAGTCTGGGCGCAGGCCTATCGCGAGATGAAACGGATCGTCGATGACTTTAATCGAATTGGCGAGCGGCTCGAGCGGCGCATCAGCGAAGCCTCAGAGATGCAGCGGCTTAGCGAAGAGCGCTTCCGCGGGGAATGGAAGGACTGGCGGGATGAAGACCAAAAGCGCTGGAAGCAATTGACGCTATCCAGCGACGAGGTCTGGCGCAATCACGACCGCGAATTCGAAAACTTCACCAAGCGCATTGACAGCCTCGAGGGGGCGCTTCCTAGCTTGCGCAGCAATATTGAGCGACTCTGGCTGCTTGAGCGCGCCCGTGCCGAACTCTATCGAGAGCGTTATCAGGCGATGCTGCACGAATTCGATGTGAGCGAGACAGCTACCGGGGCGAATGCCAACAGTCGTGTCAATGTGGACCGACTGGGCGACGCTTAGTCTATGCGCGTTATCGGGACTGCCGGACACGTTGACCACGGCAAATCCACGCTTGTTGAAAAGCTTAGCGGCATCAATCCGGATCGGCTCGCCGAAGAGCAGAGCCGCCAAATGACGATAGACCTTGGTTTCGCCTGGCTCGATTTGCCGGACGGTGAAACCATCGGCATTGTGGATGTCCCCGGCCACCGAGACTTCATCGAGAATATGCTGGCCGGCGTCGGCGGAATCGACGCCGCCTTGCTCGTCATCGCCGCTGACGAAGGCATTATGCCGCAAACGCGCGAGCATCTGGCAATCCTTCAATTGTTGGAAATCCACAACATCATAATCGTTCTCAGCAAAATCGATCTGATCGATGATCCTGAATGGATTGAGCTGGTCAAGCTCGAGATCGAAGACCTCCTCTCGCAGTCGCAGATGGGCGCCCTCCCGCTTGTCTCGGTATCCGCGCATACAGGCGCTGGCCTGGACGAGCTGGTGGAGGCGCTGCAGCATGTCCTGGGGCAGCTTTCGCAGCGCGTCAACTACCACCAGCCTCGCTTGCCAATCGACCGCGTCTTTGTCGTCAGCGGCTTCGGCGCCGTCGTCACCGGCACGCTTTCCGGCGGGACGCTTTCAATTGGCGACAACATTGAATTGCAGCCTTCCGCCAAAGCGGGACGCATTCGCGGAATGCAAAACTACCGGCGTGAAGTAGAAACCGCCGCGCCCGGCAGCCGCGTGGCGGTCAACATTGCTGGCATCAACAGCGGCGAGATTCAGCGTGGCGATGTATTGACCTATCCCGGCCAGATTCAACCCACCCTGCTGGTCGACGCCCATTTCACGCAGCTGGACGATATTGAACGTCCACTGGCGCACAATGCCGAAGTCAAGATCTTTTGCGGCGCCTCCGAGTCCATCGCCAATGTGCGCCTGCTTGACGCCGACACTTTGTCGCCTGGCGCCTGTGGTTGGTTGCAAATCCGCCTGCGCGACCTCTTGCCCCTTTCGCGCGGCGAACGCTTTATCCTGCGCTATCCATCACCGGCCGAGACCATCGGCGGCGGTGTCATCATTAATGCTCATCCTGGGCGCCGTCTGAAGCGATTCCAGCCGGCGATCATCAGCGAATTGGAACTGCGCTTGAGCGGCAGGCCGAGCGAGCGACTGGCACTTGCCGCTACAGGCGACGCGCCGCAGAAATTGAGCGAGTTGCAGAAAAAGCTCGGCTACAGCGACGACGAGCTTTCGACGGCGCTCGACGAGGCGCTGAGCGGCGGTCTCATTCGACAACTTGATGCGCAGCGCTATTGGGCGGCACAATCCTGGCAGCAGCTTTACCACGGCATCGTGACCGAACTGAGCATCTACCATCAGGCAAATCCCCTCCGGCTGGGCATGCCGCGCCCAGAGCTGCAAAGCCGCCTGAACACAAAACTTCGCCTGCTTGACACGGTGATCGAAAGCGAAGACCGGCTGACTCTCGACGCCAACTTCGTTCGTTTACGCGAGCATACAATCAGTTTCACTGACGAACAGCAGCAGAAAGTCATGCGGGTGATGGGGGCGCTTGAGGCGAAACCTTATTCTCCGCCGGGCATCGCCGAGCTCAATCAGATGGCGAGTGAAGACATTGTGCGAGCTTTAAGCGATTTGCGGCGGATCGTCAATGTCAACGACAATATCGCCTTCGTCGCCGAGAATTACGATCGGCTTGTTGCCGAGATCAGGCGGCACATCAAGGAATCCGACGAGATCGACGCCAAGACGCTGCGCGACAAGTTTGGCACCTCGCGCAAATACGCCATCGCCATGCTCGAACACCTCGATTCCCTCGGCATCACCCAGCGCGTCGGCGACGTCCGCAAACGGGGACGCAATCTGTAAGACATCTGTCGCTATGACAAAAGCGCCGGCAAAAAACCGCCGACGAATGCGTCTCCCAAGCCAATTGTCGTCGCGTTGGCCTGCTCGACCTCCGCCACCGGCACACAGCAGAGATTGCCACCCTCCGCCGAATTGATGACGTTTGCGAACGTCGCGTTTTCGGCGCTCGGCGGGCGCCTCTCGATTTCGCGGTAGTCCGCGCGGGTGAAGTCGTCGCCGTAACGAAATCGCGTCGTTGCCAACGTGACGCCAGCGCGAAGAGCTTCAGCATAGCGGCTTGCGGCATCGCCATGGGCAAGCGCCCAATGCTGTGTGTGCAAGACGATGGCAGCGGCGGGAATAAACCTGTGCAGATCCTTCACTGCTCTCGACACCTGCCTCGCATCACGCAGCGCCACTTTGCGTTTGAGATGCGTCTGCAGTTCGTCTTCGTTCAAGCCGAACACGCCTATCCTCCGCCCGAGCCTGCGAAAAATCGCCTGCCGGAACGACGGCTCATAATAGCCGCCGTCTTCCATGTATACCGTTGCATCGTCTGGTAGACAGTTTAACATGCGTGACACGGTCGCCAGCCGATCCAGCAAGAGCCGCCTGTCCTGCATCGCATTGAAGCCAGAAATCAGTAAAACCTGCGCATCGCTTAACAGGTCAGCGAAGTTCGGCGCGAGCCTCATCGCGATTCTATCGGCGTTGCAGTGGTAAATGAGACGGTTGGACTGGCGCGCGCGGATATCGATTTCGCCCGCGCATACCCGGTCTCCCTCGCCGAATTGCACAATCAGATGCGGGTGAAAGCTGTCTTGGTCCTTGCCGCAAACATAGGGGCTGTCTGGCGGGATAAGGCGGCGCACATCTTCATTCTGCGTAATCAGATGTAGCGCCGAGGTGTAGCCCAATTTCTGCATGGCGATGGCGGCGCGCACCGACGTCCCGCCGAGCGTAATTTTCTTCTCAAAGCGCTCGGCGAAGCGCTCAATGATCTCCGAGCCGGCGACGAAGCGCTCTCCGCCCTCCGCCGCCTTCATGAAGCCCAGTATTGACACGACCAGGTCGCGCTCCGACTCTATCCGGATGCGCGCATCCGGTTCACCAGCGCCGATCTGGTAGCGGATGACCAGAGCCTCAAGAACTTCGGCCTTCCACACGATCTCATAATCGACGTTGTTGCAGAAGCCGAGCGCGATTTTCTCGCTCATGTGGCGATTGCCAACGGGTATGGACAGATCATGTAGTAATCGGTGTTTAACTGCGCGGCCGTGTCAATACAGCGCTGCCTTGCCCGTCGTGCTGAACAGATCGAATTTCTGCCGGCAGACGACCTTCATCGCCTCAATGCAAGATGGATAGATGCTGCTCGGCTCGCGCAAAATCGGATTCTGCAGGACCTGGCGCGCTTTCTGATAAAAGGCGTTCTTCATATCGGCGGAGATGTTGATCTTGCAGATGCCTAAGGCGACCGCCTGCGCGATTTCCGCGTCCGGATTGCCGGAGCCGCCGTGCAGCACCAGCGGAATATCCACTTTCGCGCTGATATCGCGCAGCAGATCCAGGCGTATTTCCGGCTTCATGTCCTGCGGATACAAGCCGTGCGACGTGCCGATTGCGACCGCCAGCGTATCAACATCCGTGGCCTCCACGAACATCTTCACCTCATCTGGATCGACGAAGACGACCTCTTCAGCGCCGGCTTCCGCCTCTTCATCGAGTTCGCCGATGGTGCCCAATTCGCCCTCGACCGAAACATTCACCGCGTGCGCTAATTCAGCAATCTCTCGACAAGCGGCGATATTCTCTTCCAATGGCAGTTCCGACTTGTCAATCATGACCGATGTGAAGCCGGCGCGTATGGCGCCCATGACCTGCTCCAGCGACGAGCCGTGATCCAGGTGAATCACGACCGGCACCGTCGCCTTATGCGCCAGCTCCAGCGCCATCTTGACGAAGGCCGTACCCACAAAGGCCAGCTCATCGGGATGGATGGCGATGATGACCGGCGCCCGCGCTTCTTCCGCCGCCTCTATCGCGCCACTGAGCAGCATGTTGCTGCTTATGTTATAAGCCGGCACCGCGAAACGATTCGCCCGCGCGACCGCTAGCAAGTCTCTCATGTTCATTAACATAGTGGCTTCATCTCGTGATAGTCGGATAAGTCTCGCAGGGCGCAGTCTACCCTTTTACCGACCCTGCGGACATTCCAGCTATGAAATAGCGCTGGAACAGGAGGAAGAGTATCAATACCGGCAGCGAGCCCAAAACGCTCAAGGCGAGCATCTGGTTCCATTCGAAGGAATGCTGCCCCATGAGCAAGTGGATGCCAATCGGGACGGTGCGCATGTCGTTCGTGCGCGTCAAGGTCAGCGCGAAGAGGAACTCATTCCAGGCCAACATGAACGTATAGACGCCGACCGCGACAATCCCAGGCAGCGATATCGGCACCAAGATGCGCCATAGCGTCACAAAACTGCCGCCGCCGTCGATCATGACCGCCTCGTCCAAATCGCGCGGCAAGGTATTGAAATAGCCGGTCATCATGATGATCGCGTATGACAGCGTGAACACCATATAAGTTAGCACCAGCGCGGTATAAGAGTTGTAAATCCCCAGCCAGACGATAAGTCCAAAATAAGGAATCATCAGCGTGATTGGCGGCACCGACTGGACGCCAATGATGATCAGGTTCAAGGTCCTCTTGAAACGGAAATCATAGCGGCTGAAGCTGTAACCGGCCAGGATACTGGTGACAACCGTGCAGATTGTGACCAGGATCGCGACGAGGTAGCTGTTGAAGAAGAAGCGCAGCCGCTGTGGATCGCCCAGCACAGCCTTGTACGCGTCAAAGGAGAACGAGCTGTCAATCAGAGCCGGCGGGTACGCGAAGATCTCCAGATTAGACTTGAAAGACGAAGAAACCATCCAAAGCACAGGCAAACCGGCAAAGCAGGCGCCGAGGATCAAGGCAATCCAAACCAGTATTTTTCTTGCGAGAATCTGCCTGCGACTGCCGATCATCTCATTCGTCCGCCATACGCTGACTGCGTACATAAAAGATCGCCACAAAGGTACATATCGCCAGGATCACCATCGCAATAGTGGACGCGATCGAGTACTCATGCGAACTAAATGCCGCCTTGTATGTGTAAGTGCTCAACACCTCGGTGGAGCGCAAGGGACCGCCGCCGGTTGTCATCCAGATCAAGGTGAATTGATGTATCGTCCAAATGAAATCGAGCAGCGCCAGGCTAATGATAATGGGCCGCAATTGCGGAAGTGTAATATGCAGGAAAAGCTGCCAGGCATTGCCGCCATCGACCCGCCCCGATTCGTACAGATCATCTGGAATGCCCTGCAAACCAGCAAGGAAACTGACCATATAAAATGGGTAACCCGACCAGATATTGATGAAAGTCACCGCGTTCAAGGCCAGTTTCCGATCCGAAAGCCATTCATTAAGCTCCGGGATTAGTCCCAGCTCGAGCAGCACAAAGTTGATGACGCCATGCGGGTTCAGCAGCAGACGCCACAAAATGGCGATAATGGATGCCGTAAAGACCCAAGGCAAAATATAAATGACACGGAACACCGCCTTGACATTAGTGCTCAGCAAGCGCGAATTCAACAGCAGCGCGAATGACAAGCCAATGATGAAGTGCACGACGACGCTGACAACAGAGAAGTACAGCGTATTGCTGAGCGCGCCTCTGAATTTCCGATTCGTCAGCACCTCTTCATAGTTCTCCAAGCCAACGAAAACCGGCGGATTCGGGTTGACGATGACGTTGTCGACCAGGGAATAGAGGAAGACAGTTACGATCGGCACGACTGTCAGCGCCGCGAGCAAAAGCAGCGTCGGCGATAGATAGCCGTATGGGAGGAGTTTCCGCTTCCGCTGCGCCCACCCGATATCCGCGGGTTCAGAGATTTCGCGCTGCGTGGCTTCAATCATGCAGGCTCCGGTTGGACCGAGGCGGCCAGTGATTGCCCCTGACCGCCTCAGTGTTAGGATTCATGGACTACCGTGCGTGGAGAAGCTACTCGAATATCGCTTCCCACTCTTCTTGCGCGATTTCCAGGAACTCTTCCAGTTCAATTTCGCCTTCCAGATAGAATTGGAAGGGCTCGTCGAACTGACGCATCAGCTCTTCCGCGGCCGGCAGCCCGGTGAATTCGTTCGCCAGGTAGCCTTCCTGGAAGATCTCGAAGGCTGTCATGAAGAGCTGATCGGTCTGAATGAAGTCCGGCGTCGCGTTGACATTGCCCGGGAAAGCGTTGGCAATCGAAGTCAGCTTCGTGTTGCCTTCGACGCTGACCAAGTATTCGATCAGCTTCCAGGCTTCGGCTTTGTGCTCTGTGTTTGCCCCGATGCCGATGCCCCAGGAGGCGTAAGGCAGGCCGCGCGGACCATCGTAGCCTTCAGCGGCCGGCAGGGGCGTGATGTCGAAGTTGAGGTCCGGGTTGCGCTCGCGGATCAGCGTGAAATGCGCCAGCGTGTTAATGATCATGGCCACCCGCTCGTTCACGAATTCTTCGACCTTTTCGTTCTCCTTCATGGCGAATGCGCCGGGCGCGACCACGCCAGCGTCGTGCAGGCTCTTGATGTAAGCCATCGTGTCAGCGAGCATCTCGTTGCCGGCCAGGTTGGGTTGACCCATATCATCGAGCATGCTGCCGCCAGTGGCCCAGAGCCAGGACATGGTATCGTTTTGGATGCCGTTGGGCTGCTCCAGCGAAAGCGGCTGCGCCCAGCCGTATACGTTGTTATCGGGGTCGGTCAGGGCTTCGGCCGCGGCCGCGAATTCGGCGCGCGTCGACGGCGGATCAATACCAGCCGCTCCCAGCATGTCAAGATTGACGAAGACTGGGTAGATGAAGTTGGCGATGGGGATCATATAAGTCTCCCCAGCCAGCTGAATCTGCGCCGCCAGCTCGCTGTCATCGTAGCCGGCATCCGCCATAGCCTGAGTCAGACTATGCAGCGCGCCTTGCTTCCACAAGACATTCACCCAGGCGCCATCTAAGCCGACGACATCGGCCATTGTGCCGGTCGCCGCGCTCGCGATGATCTGGTCCTTCGTGGTCAGGTAGGGTCCGCTGATCGTCTCTACCCTAATCCCCGGGTTAGCTGCTTCAAAATCGTCCAAGATCGCGCGGAAAGAACCTTCTGGCAGTTCCGGCTCCCACCATTGCTGGAATTCCAGCACAACATCCTGCGCCATGCTGACGCCGCTCAACAGCAGCAACAGGACCATCAAACCAAGGACATACTTCTTCATTTTAGTTCTCCTTACGTCACTAATAGATGACAAACCAATCAGCGCGAGGCTGCGCGTCTTCGTAATCGCCAGTCCGCCCCGCTTTACGCGCCAGGTTTATTTACATAATTCCCCTTTCGCTACATCTGCCGGTTAGCTGCGGCTGCCGGCTACTGGCTATTGCCAAGCAAAACCGCTACGAGCCTCGCGAATGCCATACGCATCTTCGAGGCTGGCTAAAACCCCATGGAAGTCCGAATTGGGACGGGTGCAGGAAATAAGAAGCGCCACAAATACAATAGTCCAACTAGCAAGACTTATCCCGTAATTTGAACACATACGCGTCGCCTTGTCAAATTATTCTTACATGGGAGTGTCTAATTTCGAGAAGATGAAGTAAAGATAGCGCTAGGGCAGACCCGCTAGAGAACTCCCTTCTCCAATGCTTTGGG
>JAAXID010000122.1 GCA_012270545.1 Anaerolineae bacterium
GTTAGAAAAGCAGAGTCCAGCCATTTCGACACTCTCCCGTTAGTCTGAATTTTGACAGAAGCCGGTGAAGGCGATAATATCGCTAAATGCGTTTTTTGAACTTCCGCAAGTTTTTTCTCTATCAAATTGGAGGTTGAAATGAGAAGGATTATAACGATTGTCACAGTGTTATTCGTGTGCGCATTACTGTGGGCGGCGCTGCCAGCTGGGGCGCAAGACGCCAGCGAAGTGACGCTGACGATGTGGACGCACGACGGCTTGTATGTGCAGTTCTTCAGCGCGCGCGCCGAAGAGTGGAAAGAGCGCTACCCGGATATCGACTTCACGTTCGAATTTGAAGTGGTGCCGAGCGTATTCGACAAGGTGCTGGGCAACTTGGCGGCCGGCGAAGCGATTCCCGATTTGCTGGGCATCGAGCAGGGTTCATTCCCGCGCTTCATGCAGGGCGGCATCATCGAGAGCAAGTTTCTCGATTTGACCGATCTGCTGGCTGACGACTATGACCTGATCGTCGAAGGGCGGCATACGCCCTACAAATACCAGGGGCGCGTCTATGGTGTGGACAGCTCGCTTTGCGGCGTGGTGTATTATTATCAGCCGGCTATCTTTGAGGAGCGGGGTTTGTCAGTGCCGACGACCTGGAACGAATACATGGAGACAGGCGCGGCGCTTGCGGAAGAAGGCATCGCCATGTCTTACATCACTGACCACGGTGGCATGTTCATGATGTATTTGCTGCAGCGAGGCGGCGCGATTTTCGACGAACACGGCGAATTTGTATTGCCGGACGAGGAGAATCGGGCGATCGCGATTGAAGTGCTGAACTTGATGCGCGAGGGCCTGGACAGCGGCGCCATACGCTACGTTCCCAGTGCCGAAGTTTGGGGTCCAGCGATCATAAATGCTTATCGCGAAAACAATTTGGTCGGCGCCATAATGCCCGACTGGTATTCCGACTACATCTTGAAACCGCAAGCGGAAGACATGGCCGAACAATGGCGTATTGCTCGCATGCCGGTTTGGGACGATGGCGTCGGTCATAAGACCAGTGTTTGGGGCGGCACGGGCTTCGCCGTCGCCAAGGAGAACGACAACGCGCAATATGCCTGGGAGCTGCTGCAATACACCTATGTGACGCTGGAGAATCAGATCAAGCGTTACGAGGAGATCGCCTACTATCCGACGATGCCGGCTGCCTTCCATGATGAGCGCATCATTGGTTTGCAGGACCCGTTCTATGCCGGTCAAAAGACGGGCGAGGTCTTCGCGGAGATCGTGGATGATGTGCCGATCTGGTATCAGAGCTTGTTCCGCAGGACCTTTGAGTTGCAGATGGCGGCTGAGCTTGCCGTGTTCTTTGAAGGCGCCATCACGGCTGATGAAGCGATCGACAACATCGTTCAGTACATGGAAGACGAAATCGCTTTCGCCGAATAAAGCGGCAATCCGGCGCTGGCAGGGCGGTGGTTGTCTTGCCAGCGCTTCCCTTCCCCAACAGGAGTAACGCATGGTTCAGGCTGCAATAACGCGTGGGCGTGAGGCGCGGGCGGGTGGCGGATTCCAGCAGCACAAGCTCGCGCCCTATGCCTTCATTTCTCCCTTTTACGTCCTGTTCGGTTTCTTTTTTTTGGCGCCCAGCCTGATTGCGCTGGTGCTGAGCTTGTTCCGTTGGGATGGCATCAACGATCCGCGCTTTGTTCTCGCGCGCAATTATGGGCGCCTGCTGAGCGACAAGGTCTTCGCGCAGGTGGCGGCGAATACGGCGATCTACGCGATTGCCAGCCTTCTGATCGTCCTACCCTTGGCCTTGGTGCTGGCGGTACTGCTCAACGCCAAGTCTTTGCGATTCAGCAACGTTTGGCGGGCGATGTACTTCACGCCGGTGGTGACTTCGACGGTGGCGATTACGCTGGTCTTTCAGATTCTCTACAGTCGCGACACGGGACTTTTGAACGCGCCGCTGATTTATTTGGGATTAGAGCCGATATATTGGTTGGGCGATCGATCGTGGGCCAAGGTGGCGATTATCATTCTTATCGCCTGGCGCTCGACCGGCTTGCTGACCATCTATTTTCTGGCGGGGCTGCAAAGCATTCCGGAAGAATTATACGAAGCGGCGTCTATTGATGGCGCGAGCATGCTGCAGAAGTTCTTTAGCATCACAATTCCCATGCTGCGTCCGATCATCTTGTTCGTCAGTATTATCGTCTTGCTGAGCTCAATCCAGATATTCGACGAGCCGCAGATTCTGACCCGGGGCGGGCCGGCGAACGCCAGCATGAGCGTCGTGCAGTATCTCTATGAGCGCGGCTATACGCGCTTGCGTCTTGGGTTCGCGTCGGCGGTGGGAACGGTTCTTTTCGCGACGGTATTCATTTTGTCGCTGCTTCAGTTGCAATGGTACGGCGTCTTCCGGAAGGAGGACTGATGGGCGAGCGGTTCGGCCAGCGCTTGGGTGTGGTTGCGCTGCATGTTGTGGTCATCAGCGGGGCGCTGTTGACGGTGGCGCCTCTCGCCTTCATGATCTACTCGTCGTTCAAGACGACGACAGAGATTTTCACGCTGCCGCCCTGGTTGCCGCCCGCCGAATGGTCATTCAAGAATTACGAAATCCTGCTGACCAAGTGGCCCTTTCCGTATTGGTATATCAACAGCCTAATTTACGCTGGGGTGGTGACGGTATTCGTGCTGTTCTTTTGTTCGCTGGCCGGCTTCGCCTTCGCCAAGTACACCTTTCGCGCCAAGAATGCCTTGTTCATCATCCTGATCGGCTCGACGATGATTCCCTTCCAGTTGATACTGATTCCGCTATTCGTATTGATGAGCCGGATCGACTGGGTCAATCATCCCGCGTCGATGATCATCCCCTGGATGGCGCCGGCTTTTGGCATCTTCCTGATGAGGCAATATATACAGGCGGTGCCGACCGAATTGATGGAGTCGGCGCGGATTGATGGCGCTTCGGAATTTCGGATTTACGCTCAGGTTATCGTCCCCTTGGTGCGGCCGGGCTTGACGACGCTGGCGATACTGACCTTTCTCGGCTCGTGGAACAGTTTCATCTGGCCGCTGATGGTGCTGCGGGGCAACGAGGTCATCACGCTGCCGGTCGGCATTGCGACCATGCAGAGCCAGGCGACGGCGGCTCAGATTCCTTATGGTGAGATGATGGCGGCGGCGACCATGGTGTCGGTGCCGGTGATTGTGCTGTTCATCGCGCTGCAGCGATATTTCATATCGGGATTGACGATCGGCGCGGTGAAGGGCTAGGGAGAGGACGAGTCACCGGCTCGCCCGTACAGTATTTCGGGTGCAAATGGGCGAATTTTTGGACGCGTCTTGACAATACGGTGGCGGCGAGTTACAATCTTCAACGATGGGAAATCGCTAATATATCACGGTCGGGCGAGGCTCAGAAGCTGTGCCTTCTGTAGTCTTTTTGCGTTTGTATGGTGATAAAGCATTTGCTTCATCAAGTCATCTTTGTCCAATCAACTGAATTATAGCGCAGAGGAGGTTCCGTCTTGGAGGCGAAAGACTTCAGTGCATTGCGTATTAGTCTGGCTTCGCCGGAGCAGGTGCGGTCCTGGTCTTATGGCGAGGTGACGAAACCCGAGACGATCAACTATCGGCGCCTGCGTCCGGAGATGGACGGGCTGTTTTGCGAGCGAATTTTCGGTCCCACGCGGGATTGGCAGTGCTATTGCGGCAAGTACAAGAATATCCGCTATCGGGGCATCATCTGTGACAAGTGTGGTGTCGAGGTGACGCGCTCTTCAGTGCGGCGAGAGCGGATGGGCCATATTGAGCTGGCGGCGCCGGTCGCGCATGTTTGGTATACGCGGCGGGTGCCGAGTTATCTGGGGCTGCTGCTCGATGTCAGCCGGCGCAATCTCGATCGTGTGCTTTATTTCGCGCAATATGTGGTGACCCACGTTGATGAAGACGCGCGCAGCAAGGCGATCGCCCGCATCGAAAAGGAACTGCAGACCAAGGAACAGGAACTCGCCGGCGATATCGAAGACCAAATGAGCGAGATCCGTGAAAACCGCGACCAGATTGCTGAGGAATTCGACAATAAGGTGGCGGCGATTCGCGAACACTACGATAAAGAGCTGGCTCGCCTCAGCGATGAGGTGATGAGCGAGGCGCAGGTCGCGCAGACTCAGGTCGAGAATCTGCTGGCGCAGGAAGCGACTGCCGAGATCACATTGGCGGCCGCCTCGTCGATTGTCGTATCCAAGGGCGAAACGATCACCAATGATCATATTTCTCGGATTCAGGCTCTTGTCAACGATTATCTCAGCGGGCTTCAAGGCGAGACCGATGCGCTGGTTCAGGAAGAGATACAGAAGATCAGCGGCGAGATTGACACGGCTAACGTCGATGTCGACAGCTCGATGGAAGAGCATCTGGCGGCGCTGGACGAGCGTATGCAGGACATACGAGCGAGCGCTGAAAAGCAGATTATGGAATTGGAGCGCCTGCAGAGCTTGCAGTCTTATGCGGAGAATCCCGATCAAAGAAATAACGATTTTGATCCGCCATTCCATTCGGAGAGCCGTTTCCGCGAGTTGAAGGGCAAGTTTGGAAATGTCTTCCAGGCAGGCATGGGCGCGGAAGCGTTTCACGAAGTCCTTAGCGCGCTGAACCTTTCAAAATTGACGGAAAAGCTGTGGCTCGAGGTGCGCACATCAAGGTCGAAGCAGCGCCGCCGGAAAGCGACGAAACGCCTGCGCGTGGTTGAAAGCCTGCGCAGCAGCCGCAGTACCGTGATTGATACCGACGAAACCAAGCAGGAAAACGAGCCGAATGGCAATCGTCCGGAATGGATGATCCTGACGGTCTTGCCGGTGATACCGCCGGATCTGCGCCCAATGGTTCAGTTGGATGGCGGCCGCTTCGCGACCAGCGATCTCAATGATTTGTACCGCCGGGTCATCAATCGCAACAATCGTCTCAAGCATCTGCTCGACTTGGGCGCGCCGGATGTCATCGTGCGCAACGAAAAACGGATGCTGCAGGAGGCGGTCGACAGTTTGATCGACAACAGCCAGCGGGGCAAGGCGCTGAGCCGGCGCGGGCGCCGCGAGCTGAAATCGCTTAGCGACATGCTCAAGGGCAAGAAGGGGCGCTTCCGCCGCAATCTGCTGGGCAAGCGCGTCGATTATTCGGGCCGCTCTGTGATTGTTATTGGTCCCAAGCTGAAGCTGCACCAATGTGGCTTGCCCAAGACGATGGCGCTGGAACTGTATCGACCCTTTGTCATCAGCCGTCTGGTCTCATACAACTACGCCAGCAATGTCAAGGGCGCCAAGCGCATCATCGAGCGTGAACGACCGGAAGTCTGGGAAGTGCTCGAGGAAGTGATTCGCGAGCGTCCCGTGCTGCTGAACCGGGCGCCGACCTTGCACCGGCTGGGCATTCAGGCCTTTGAGCCATTACTGGTGGAGGGCAAGGCGATTCAGATTCACCCCTTGGTTTGCTCCGCATTTAATGCCGATTTCGATGGCGATCAAATGGCGGTGCATGTGCCGCTTAGCGAGCAGGCGGTCAAGGAAGCGCGCGAGCTGATGCTGAGCACGCGCAACTTGTTGAAGCCGTCGGATGGCGCGCCGATTGTGGGACCGTCGAAAGATATGGTGCTCGGCAACTATTATCTCACGATGGATCCGACGGTGGAGATTGTCGCCTTGCGATCGCGCGCCGATGAATTCCGTTCGCTGGACGCCGTGCTCGCCGCTGACTTCAAGGTGGGCATCGCTTTCCGCTCCAATGGTTATTATTACGCCCAGTTCCGCCGCGTGCCGAACAGCGAGCTATTCCTGGACGAAATGGCGCTCGATGAGAATGGACGTCCGCAGATGATCAAGTCGGCGGTGGATCGCACAGTCGATGCCTTGTTGGAAGGCGAGGTCGATTGCATGCTGGCGAACGCCTATGAGATGCGCAAGTATCTGCGCGAGAAGGATTTGGAAGACCAGCTCGAGATCACCAACTTGCATGAGCGGCGCGTGGTGGTCGACATGGACGAGGTGGAGTACCTGTATCGCCTGGGCCTGGTCGATCTGCACAGTCCGATCTTGCTGGGCAATGTCTACGACAA
>JAAXID010000119.1 GCA_012270545.1 Anaerolineae bacterium
GGAATCAGCAGGACGGTGAAAGGCACCATCATCAGCGAGATATAGAGCAGGAAGATCTTGTCGCGCCCGGGATAACGCAGGCGCGCAAAAGAATAGCCGGCCAGACTGGCGGTGAACAATTGACCAAGCACAACCGCCGCCGCCACCAAGGCGCTGTTCAGAAAGCCCAGGTCGAAATGCGTCATCGACCAAGCTTCGAGATAATTCTCGAAATGCCAGACCTCGGGTATAAACTCCGGCGGGTACTTGTAAATACCGCGGATATCTTTGAAGGAATTGGCGACCATCCAGGCGAAGGGCATGATGAAGATGATGCCCACGACCGACAGCACGATGTAGACAAGCAGATCCATCATCATCTTGGTCTGCCTCTGCCCGAAGAAGCGGTCTCTGGTGCTCACTGTGCTCGCCATCAGTTCTGCCCGATTGCTCCGTCTTTATTCGTCTTCATCAAAGCCGATCACCCAACGCCGCGCCAAATGCCATTGGGCGATGGTGATGATGAGAATGATCACGAAGAGGACCGCCGCCAGCGCCGCGCCATACCCCATCTTGAAGAACTTGAAGGCGTTGTTGAAAATGTACAGCGTCAGCGGCGTGGTGGCGTCGGCAGGACCGCCCTGCGTCAGGACGAAGAATTGATCGAATGCCTGAAAAGCGCCGATTAGCGATGTAACGACGACGAAAAAGATCGCCGGCGACAGCATGGGCAAGGTGACATAACGCATACGCTGCCAACCGCTGGCGCCATCAATAGAAGCGGCTTCGTAATATTCTTCCGGGATGCCTTGCAAGCCAGCCAGCAAAATCAACATGGCGAAGCCGATGCCCTGCCAGTTGCTCATGATGATGACGCTCGGCATCGCCCATTTCGTATCGTGAATCCACTTGGGACCGTCAATGCCGAACATATCCAGAATATGGTTGATCATGCCGATCTCGGGCTGGTAGATCCAGCGCCAGATGGTGGCGGCGGCAACCGTCAAGGTGATCTGTGGCAAGAAGTAGACGGTGCGGAAGAAGATGATGCCGCGCATTTTGCGATTGAGCGCCAGCGCCAGCCAGAAGGCGATGAAGATGCCCGTGGGCACGGCGACGAAGGTGTAATAAAAGCTGTTGCCCAGCGACTTCCAGAATATTCGGTCATTGACCATCGTGTCGAAGTTTTTGAGACCGATGAACGCCGGCGGCTTCGCCAGGCTCCAGTCGGTGAGCATGATGTAAAAGGCAAAGAGAATCGGAAAGAGCAAGAAGATGACGAATCCGATGAAATTTGGCGCGAGAAAGAGGTAGCCGGCGATTGTCTCGCCGCGGCGCAAACCGCTGAAGGCGCGCTTGAAATCACCCCGTGCGCCGCGCTTCCGACCCTGGCTGCCACGTGCCTGAGCTAGATTAACAGCCACGGACGCCCTCCGGAGCTGCCCTCTGGCGTCTGCGCGGTGTACGAGTAGCGTTGAACATCATTGACTGCTGGGACATAGATTCTGCTTGGGTATCGCCTGGTTATCGGTAGCGAGGGCGATACCAGGAAACCGATTACCTGAATGACGTTGTACTTTAACACGGGGCATTGCGGATGTCAAAGCGGAGTTGCTTCGCCCTCTAATCGCGTGTCACAGTGATCAGCGTGTTGGCCTTGAGGTCTTCGACCACGCTGTATTCGCCATCGTTCCAGTAGATCGACAATTGCCCCAGCGAGGCGCCAGCCGGGAAGCCGAAGTGAACTCGGCTGCTGTCGCCGGAGAGATAACCGCTGACCGCGGTGATATCGCGCTGGTAGGCGCTGGCGCTGGTGTACAAGGTCAGTCGAGAGCCGACGCCACTGCCATTACCGACGTCTCTCTGACGCAGCTCGACCAAAACACTGTCACCGCCGCAGAGTCGGTTCTCGAATAATTTCGCTGGGCTCAGCAGGTTGTTGACGACGATATCCAGATCGCCGTCGTTATCGAGGTCGGCCATTGTCATGCCGCGTCCGCTGGCTTTGTCTTTGAGCGCCCAGCCCGGCATCGGCTCGAAACCAAGGCCCTTTAGGTTGCGATAAGCCTGATTCTCTTCAACCAGCTCGTTATTGGGCAGATGCGAGAACAGTTCCAGCGATATCATGCCGTTGACGACGTATAAATCCTGATAGCCATCGTTGTCCAGATCGCCAAACTGCGCCGACCAACTCCAGCCAGTGCCATCAAGGTGAACGGCAGGTGCGATATTCTGCGGCTGCCCGCCATCACCGAAATCGTATAGCACATTTTCCATAATCTGCGGGTCGCCGTCGACGTGGGGCATGGCCATCATCATTTCCACCACCGGCCTCCACTGTGCCATCGTCGCTTCGTCATCGGCATAGGGCTTCATATCGACCGCGAAAATCTCGGGGGCGCCATCGTTGTCGAGGTCGGCGGCGTCATAGCTCATGGTGCTGTGTGGCATGACAGCGAGCGGCTCAGTCTCCTGGGGGGCGCCATCAACAAAAGTGAAGTACTTGTCCTCGACGGCGAAGTCGTTGCCGATGATGAGCTCGTATTGACCGCTCCGGTTAACACCGGTCCAGATCGCCAGCGTGTTGGAGCGATCGGCGATTCGCGTCGCCCGGAAGCGATCGCCGCGATTTTCATAATAGATCACGCCGGATTGGGGCGCCGTCTGCCCGAGGATCTTTTCGTTTTCCGTGTCATAGGAACCGGTGAGCAGATCGAGATCGCCGTCGCGATCGGCGTCAAGCCAATTCATCGCATAAGCAATATAGATGACGCCCTTCAAGACCTCGCGTTCGAAGTTCCCGCCGCCTTGATTGCGCCAAAACAGCGGCGCGGCCGCCTGCTGCGTGAAGACGATATCGAGCCAGCCGTCGGCATCGACATCGATGATGGCTGCGCCGCGCGCCGGCGTCGCCGATGGCAGCGCCTGCCGCTCGAACGTAAGATCGCCCTTATTCCAGAGGATGGCGCTATCGCCGGCGAGATTCGCCATCACGATGTCAAGCAAGCCGTCATCATCGAGATCGTTGATGGCGAGACCGGCGCCGTTGCTATCGTAAAAGCCAACTGGCAGCTTGGTCGGGGTCGTTGTGTGCTCAAGTTCCTGGGCGATGAATGCGCCGCTGCAGCCGGATCGCGGATTCAGCGGGATCGCTTCTACCATAACCGGCGCGTGGATGCGCAGCGCGAATACAGCGGGCGCGACGAGCAGGGAAAGGAGCGTTAGTGGGAAAAGCCGACGAATACGCATGGACTTGCCTAAGGTCGGAAGAAAGACGCCAAGACAATACCACCAGGCAATCGGTTGCGCAATTGCGTGTCAGCTTGTATTTGAATTGAGAGCAGGTGTGCGAGGAAACACAAAAAGGGTGTCGCTTTGGATCGCCCTTTCGTTGTTGCGAGCGGAATCGCTCCAGCACTCTTGGATTGCTTAGGTCGCGCCCTCGGGCTCGGGAGGTGCTTTGCCCATCACACCCCGTCCTTCAAGAAAGCCGAGCATACGCGCCTGTTCGATTTCCAGATTCTGTACATTCTCGTTTAGCGATTTTACTTCGCTCCGCACTGCAAGCAATTGCTCCTCAACACGGTCAAAGCGCTCTTCCGCGCGGGCTTGCCACTGCTCCATACTCCCCATACGTTCTTCAAGCCGTTCAAAGCGGGCGTCGACGCGGTCAAAGCGGGCGTCGACGCGGTCAAAGCGGGCGTCGACGCGGTCAAAGCGGGCGTCGACACGGTCAAAGCGGCCGCTGATGCGATCCTCCAACCGGTTGAGCATGCGAGTAACGTAAACCAAACCGGTCAAGAGCAACCCCAAGGCCGCGACCATGAATCCGCCAAGTTGCAACCAATCCATATCCATAATCCTCAGTGTCTCCTACCGTGCCCGAAGATTATCTTATAGGTTAACCCACACAGTGAGCTATGCCAACTCAATGCGACTAGCCCTCGGCCTCGGTCTCCGGTTCGGGCGGATTCTCCAAGTCGGCCAGCGTGGGCATGTTAGCCTTCTTGCCGTGGACGCCGGTCGCGCCATCGGGACGGGTGCCGCGGCTTTCCAGGCGTTGCAAAACGCCATCGCCATCGTAGGTGCGGACTTCAAAGCGGTATTCACCCTCCTGAAAAGGCCAGTCGTAACGCCAGATCGCCCAGGTCAGTTCGGAGAGCGGCTGACGCAGCTGCGCCTCTTCCCAATCGCCGCCATTGACGCTGACTTCGACTTTGGAAATCATCTTGGCGCCGGCGTAGGCGATGCCACCGACCGGCACGACATAACCGGCGTCATCTTTGAGGATCGAATCGGTGGACACCGCATCGACAACCGAGGTCGTGTTCACGATGGCGTCGACGCTCCAGCCACGGCGCACCCAGTAACCTTCGGCCCAGGCATCGACGAATTCGATGCTCTTGATCCACTTCGGCTGCTTCATGCCGTAGCGGTCGGGGATGTAGATGCGCAAGGGGAAGCCGTGCTTCTGCTTGAGCGGCTGATCATCCCATTCGTAGGCGAACATGACGCGCTCTTCCGCCGCGACAACATCGAGCATGACATACTCATCGAAGTTGTCGGCGCCAGTGATCTTCATCGCCACCGCGTCCGCTTGCGGCTTCACATAATCGAGGAAGTCCTTCATGCGGAAGCCGGACCATTTCGTGGTGCTGATCAGCGTGCCGCCGATGCGATTGCTGATGCAAGACAAGGTGATGAAGCGGTCGATGCGCTCGAACTTGTCGTACAGGTCAGCCAGCGACAGGCTAACCGGATTTTCGACCAGTCCGCTGACTTCAAGCCGCCACTCGTTGGAATCGATGACTGGCGGGCGTGAGCTGATGTCAATGCGGTAGTGATCGTCAAGCGGCGTGTATTCAGGACGCGTGCCCGGCGCGGGTTCCAGCCGGTCGGCGGCGTTTGGCAAGACATTGCCCGCGCCATCGGTGGCCGCGTCCGCCGGAATCTCTGAGACGACGCTCCTCTCGCCCGGGCGTCTGCCGACGAGCGCGCCCAAGCCGGCGCCGACCACCGTCAGTACCGCGCTGGCGCCACCGACGCGAACCATGAACTGGCGCCGATTGAGCGCTTCGACCATGATGGTCTCGCCCGTTTCTTCGTCCGTCTTCGTCTTGCCCTCGCTATGCGCCAGATCGTTGTAAATCCAGTTGGCAGCCATACCCCAAAGGGCGAAGGCCAATACCACCCAAAGGATCTGCGCCGGAAGCGGAGCGGTTGCCGTCAGATTCACCTGCGAGGAAATCAGCATCATGACCGCGCCGAATGTCAAGCCCAAGACCAGGCCCGGGACCAGATTGCGCGCTTGTGTTTTGCTGCGATTCAACAGCCCGTAGACGAGCGTGATGGCAAGCGTCCCTAAAACGAGAAAGCCAGCCAAGCCCATCAGCTGCTCGGCGGTCTTGGCCGCGGCCGATATCTCACCCATGTTGAAGGCGATGATCATCTCGACCATCATGTCGATGCCAAAGGTCAACAGGGCGCCGGGCAGAATTCGCGAGATGTAGTCAAAGACATCGAAGGGAATAAAAGGGAGGCCCGCGATTTGATCCGCCAAGAAGAGCAATGACGTCAGCGTCAAGGTCAGCAAGCCGCCAACCAAAGCGCCGAGCCACAGTGAAGGTTTTCGTAAGTTTTCCATGATACGCAACGATCTCCGTCAAACTCTGATGCTGATATTATATTACAGCTTTTGCGGCATTTCTATTTCGGCGAGATTACAGTACGGGACGATAAATGGATTACATGCTCCAGCCCCGACACTCTCCACTCTTTTGTTAGGGTAGTGTATCGAAGTCGGTGGAAATTCAAATGAGCCAAATTCAATTTCACCACAAAGGCACGAAGGACACAAAGAAAAAGCATATTTCGCATACGATTCTCGGTGCCCTCAGTTTTCTCGGTGTACTCGGTGGTAAAGTTTTTGCTGTTTCA